>NZ_JACVUR010000006.1:0-228441 GCF_016516495.1 Delftia sp. S65 | reverse complement strand
CGGCAGGACTGCAACCCCGCAGGCGGCCCGACGCAGGCGCTGACATACGGGGAGTGGGGGCGGGCCGTCGCTGCGCTCGGCCTGGTTTTGAAAACATCCAGCTACTACACTTGCGGGAGGCCGAAAGGCCCGGTGTGTCGAAGCATCTTTTCAACAGCGTTTGTGACCCCCAGCGAAAAGTGGGGTTCTGTTGTACCCAGATTTCTGGGGCTGGCGCGTTCGTGCGCGCAAGTAGGAGCCAAGACATGCACCCTCTCATCGCCGCTCAGGCGGCCCATTCCCCACCACCTTTTCTTCCCACCTGGCAGCAGGCCATGCATGCTTCGCTGGGCCTGGTGCACAGCACGCTGCAGCAGTTGATTGAACTGATGGTCGACGATCCCGACAGGGACGACAGTGAAATCGATGTGGACTGCGTCGTGGAGCTGGCGCTGGAACACATCAAGCGCATGAGTGTCCAGCAGCACGCGGACCGCTATGCCTTCGAGGTGGAATGGGTCAAGGCAACGGCGGCGCTGCGGCTGGCGCAGGGCGCCTTCGGGCGGCCGGAATCACGCTTCGGCTTGCGGCTCAAGGACGCTATCCAGCAGCTGGAGATGCTGCCGGAGCTGGTGGAGTTCGTGGACCAGGGCGACGACGAGTGATGTGACCTGCACGCCAGCGCCGGATCACGGCGTTGGTGGCGTTGGCGTGCAAGGGAAGATATCTGCGGATATCAGAGCGTCTTGAACACTTCGCGCGCGGCTTCGATGGTTTTGTCGATGTCCGCGTCCGTGTGCGCGGCGCTCACGAAGCCGGCCTCGTACAGGGCGGGCGCAAAGTAGTGGCCGCGCTCCAGCATGCCGTGGAAGAAGCGGTTGAAGCGTGCGCCATCGGTCTTCATGACCTCGGTCCAGGTGCTGGGCAGCTCGGGCAGCAGGTAGAAGCCGAACAGGCCGCCCTGGTGGTCCACGCTGAAGGGCACGCCTGCGGCGTCGGCCTCGGCCTTGAAGCCGGCCATCAGGCGGCCGGTCTTCGCGTGCAGGGCGTCGTGGAAGCCCGGCTCGCTGATCAGCTCCAGCGTCTTGAGTCCGCAGGCCGTGGCAATGGGGTTGCCCGACAGCGTGCCGGCCTGGTAGACCGGGCCCAGGGGCGAGAGCTTTTCCATGATCTCGCGGCGCGCGCCGAAGGCCGCCATGGGCATGCCGCCGCCGATGACCTTGCCCAGCACGGTGATGTCGGGCGCAAAGCCTTCGATCTGCTGGGCGTACAGGCTCTGGGCGCTGCCCAGGGCCACGCGAAAGCCGGTCATCACCTCGTCGTAGACCATCAGCGCGCCATGCTCGCGCGTGAGTTCGCGGATGCGGCGCGTGAAGGGCACGCTGGCGCGCACGAAGTTCATGTTGCCGGCAATGGGCTCCATGATCACGCAGGCGATCTGGTCGCCGAACTGGGCGAAGGCCTCTTCGAGCTGGCCCACGTCGTTGTATTCCAGCACCACGGTGTCCTTGACCACGTCCTGCGGCACGCCGGCCGAGGAGGAGGCGCCGAACGTCGCCAGGCCCGAGCCGGCCTTGACCAGCAGCGCGTCGGCATGGCCGTGGTAGCAGCCGTTGAACTTGATGATCTTGTTGCGGCCCGTGAAGCCGCGCGCCAGGCGCAGCGCGCTCATGCCGGCCTCGGTGCCCGAGCTGACCATGCGCACCATGTCCATGGAGGGCATGAGCGAGAGGATCTTCTCGGCCAGCACCACCTCGCGTTCCGTGGGTGCGCCGAAGGAGAAGCCTTCCAGCGCGGCGGCCTGCACGGCGGCCATCACCTCGGGGTGGCCGTGGCCCAGGATCATCGGACCCCAGGAGCCGATGTAGTCGGTGAACTGCTGGGCGTTCTCGTCCCAGAAATGCGCGCCCTGCGCACGGCGCACGAAGCGCGGCGTGCCGCCCACGGCGTTGAAGGCGCGCACGGGTGAATTCACGCCGCCGGGGATCACGGCCTTGGCGCGTTCGAACAGGGGAATATTCAGGTCAGTGGTCATAGTGCAGGAGTCTGCCATGTGCGGGGTACAAGCCAGAGGCGCCAAGCAAGGGCGCAGCCGCTCAGGGGCGGCCTGCCTCAATGCTTGGTGTCATGGGGCGGCATCACAAAGCCTTCGATGGCCTGGGTGTCGGCGTCAAGCTCGGTGAGCGGCTCGGCGGCCTCGGCGTCTTCGTCCTCGGGCTCGGGCTGGGCCCAGAACATGCGGTCCGGGATGAAGTGGCCCATGCCGGGGCGAAAGCCGCTGTCCAGGCTGCGGTCCAGGTACTCCAGCGCCTCCTGCGTGGCCAGCCCCAGGTCGTTGCCGCTGGCCACCAGGGCCGCCAGCGCGGCCGACAGGGTGTCGCCCGAGCCGGTGAACGTGGCGTCGAACATCTCGTACTTGCTGTTGCCCAGCACGGACTGCGCCGTGGCCAGCACGTTGTCCACGAACTGGTCGGGCAGGGGGATGCCGGTGACCAGCACGTAGGGCACTTCCAGGGCCTCGGCCGCCATGGCGATGTCGCGCGCCGTGGGGCTGCGGCTGTTGCTCCAGTCGGGCAGCAGCCAGCGGCACAGCGTACTGTGGCTTCCAACCAACACCGAGGTTTGCGGCAGCACAAGCTCCTTGAGCGCGTCCATGTACTGGTCGAGCGGGTCTTCCTCCCACCACGACAGGTCCGGCATGTAGCAGACGATGGGGATGTCGGGATAGTCGGAAGCTATCTCGGCGATCGCCGCCAGGTTGCCCGGGCTGCCCACGAAGCCGACCTTGATGGCGGACACGGGTATGTCCTCCAGCACGGCGCGCGCCTGCTCGGCCACGGCCTCGTCGTCAAAGGGAAAATGCTCGAAGATCTTGGCCGAATCGCGTGCGTAGGCACCCGTGACCACGGGCAGCGGATGGCCGCCGACCGAGGCGATGGTGGCGATGTCGGCCGACAGGCCACCTGCTCCGCTGGGGTCGCTGGCGTTGAAGACCAGCACGCATACGGGAGCGGTTTCGTCCACCAATTCGGTGTCGGGACTGGGGGAGTTGGAGGGGTTCAATGCCATGGCTCAGCCCAGTTTGCGCCCCGCCAGCGAAGGCCGTGACGGGTGGTTATGACTAGATACAATCGTTGCATTCTATGTGAAGGCCCTTTAAGCTGTGACCGACCCTAAAACTTGGATGTGCTTGATCTGCGGGTGGATCTATGACGAGGCGCAAGGCTGCCCCGAGCATGGCATCGCACCCCAGACGCGTTGGGATGACGTGCCCATGAATTGGACCTGTCCCGAATGCGGTGCACGTAAAGAAGACTTTGAGATGGTCGAAATCTGAGCGCGGGACCACCCGCGCCGACTCATACATTTCCGGGAGGTTTCTCAGTGACGACATCGGGCGCACCCTTGCGCGTACTCGTGGTGGATGACAGCAATACCATCCGCCGCAGCGCAGAAATCTTCCTCAAACAGGGCGGGCACGAAGTGCTCCTGGCCGACGACGGCTTCGACGCACTGTCCAAAGTCAACGACTATCAGCCCCAGCTGATCTTCTGCGACATCCTCATGCCCAAGCTGGACGGCTACCAGACCTGCGCCATCATCAAGCGCAACGCGCGCTTCTCCGATACGCCCGTGGTCATGCTCTCGTCCAAGGACGGCGTATTCGACAAGGCGCGCGGGCGCATGGTGGGCTGCCAGGACTACCTCACGAAACCCTTCACCAAAGACCAGCTGCTGCAGGCCGTGGAGCAGTTCGGCAAGCAAACCATAGGAGCACTTTGATGCCCATCCGCAAAGTCCTGGTCGTGGACGATTCCAAGACCGAACTGATGTTTCTGTCCGACATGCTGCAAAAGCAGGGACTGCAGGTACGTACGGCCGAGAACGGCGAAGAAGCCCTGCGCAGCCTGGCCGAAGACCGGCCCGACCTGATCCTGATGGACGTGGTCATGCCCGGCCAGAACGGCTTTCAGCTCACGCGCGCCATCACGCGCGACCCGCTGTACGCGGACCTGCCCATCATCATGTGCACCAGCAAGAACCAGGAAACCGACCGGGTCTGGGGCATGCGCCAGGGCGCGCGTGACTACATCACCAAGCCGGTGGATGCAGGCGAGCTGCAGGCCAAGATCGCGGCGCTGAACTGACGCGGTGCGCTGGCCATGGCGAACCGTGAAGCACTGCGCGATCTGCAATCCCGTCTGGCCGGCCGTCTCCAGGCCGCACGCAGCGAAGGCGTCAAGGTGGCGGCCTGGCTGGCCGTCCAGGCCGGCGGGCGCAACTACCTGATGCCGCTGGGCCAGTCCGGCGAGATCTTTCCCTGGGCCGGCGTACAGCCCGTGCCCTATACAAAGCCCTGGTTCCTGGGCATTGCCAACCTGCGCGGCACCCTGGCCGGGGTGATCGACCTGGCCAGCCTGCTGGGCCATGGCGTGGCGCGCAGCGAACCGGCGCTGGCCGAGTCCAGCCTGCTGGCCTTCAATGCCGCGCTGGAAGTGAACGCCTCCCTGCTGGTGGACCGCCTGCAGGGCCTGCGCAGCGCCGACGCCTTTGTGCGCACCGAGCCCGCGCCCGAGCAATCCCCCGCCTTTTTCGGCCCCGTGCATATCGATGAAGCGGGCCACCGCTGGCAGGAGCTGCAATTGCAGCGCCTGTCCCAAACCTCCGAGTTTCTGAGCATTCGCGCCTGAGTTTCTGAAGGTCGTCCCATGTCATTCTTGCAACGTCTTGCAAATCGCTTCCAACGCAAGCCGGCCGACTCCGGCTCGGGCGCGGACAACAGCATGCTCGGAGACACCGTCTCCCAGGATATGTACGCACTCGATGCGTCCATGACCGTGCAGGGCGCGCCCGACGCCATGCCGGGCGACGCCGGCGCAGTCCTGGACCAGGAAACGGTGGTCCTGCCGCTGCTGGGCCGCGCGCCTGCCGCGCGCCACCAGCGCACGCTGTCCACGCTGCTGGGCGTTTCCGTGCTGGCCCTGGTGCTGGCGGCGGCATGGGCGCTGCGCCAGGCGGACGGCTCGGCACAGCAGCTGGCCGCCACCGGCCAGGCCCTGATGCAGTCGCAGCGCCTTGCCAAGTCGGTGTCGCAGGCGCTGACCGGCGCGGCACCTTCGTTTGCGGACGTGCAAGACAGTGCGGGCGTGCTGGCGCGCAACGTGCGCGCCCTCACCTCGGGCGATGACTCCATGGGCGTGCGCCCGCTGGGCGGCGCCTACGCCGACGAGCTGGGCCAGATCATGCCGCTGATGGAGCGCGCCGAGCAAAGCGCCAAGGTGGTGATGGAGCAAAAGCAGATCCTGACCCAGGTCGGCGACGCGCTGCGCACCATCAACCGCCAGTCCTCGGACCTGCTGGAGATCGCCGAAACCATCTCCTCGCTCAAGCTGCAGCAGGGCGCCAGCCCCGCCGAGATCTCGGCCGCAGGCCAGCTGGTGATGTTGACCCAGCGTATCGGCAAGTCGGCCAACGAATTCCAGACCGCCGAAGGCGTGAGCCCCGAGGCCGTGTTCCTGCTGGGCAAGGACTTGAACTCGTTCAAGGAAATCTCCGAAAGCCTGCTGGGCGGCAGCAGCGAACTGCGCCTGCCCCCCACGCGCGACGCCCAGACCCGCGAGCAGATCGAGGCACTGATCAAGCTCTACGAAGAGACCCGCACCGAGGCCAGCGCCATTCTGGGCAACCTGCAGGGCCTGGTCTCCGCCCGCGAGGCACAGACCGCCATCAACGCCGACAGCGAACCGCTGCGCCGCCAGCTGGAAGACCTGCAGACCAAGCTGCAAAGCGGCGCCGGCATCGGCTCGCTGCCCATGGGCCTGCTGGCCCTGGCCACCGTGCTGGTGCTGCTGTGCGGCGTGGGCCTGTCCCGCGTGCAGCTGCTCGACAGCCGCCTGCGCCAGGAAGCTGCCGAACGCCGCCAGGAAGAGTCGCGCGTGCAGGAGCATGAAGCCAAGCGCATCAACGACGCCAACCAGGCCGCCATTTTGCGTTTGATGAACGAGCTGCAGTCGGTGGCCGAGGGCGATCTGACGCAGGAAGCGACCGTGACCGAGGACATCACCGGCGCCATTGCCGACTCGGTGAACTACACGGTGGAAGAGTTGCGCGCCCTGGTGGGCAGCGTGCAGAACACGGCAACGCGCGTGGCGCAGACCACGGCCGAGGTGGATGCCAACTCCACCGAGCTGCTGGCCGCATCGACCGAACAGCTGCGCGAGATCCGCGAAACCGGCCGCTCCGTGCTGGACATGGCCGGCCGCATCAACGAGGTCTCCACGCAGGCGCAGGAATCTGCCCAGGTGGCGCGCCAGTCGCTGGAAGCTGCCGACCTGGGCCTGAAGGCCGTGCAGAACGCCATCGGCGGCATGAACTCCATCCGCGACCAGATCCAGGAAACCTCCAAGCGCATCAAGCGGCTGGGCGAATCCTCGCAGGAGATCGGCGAAATCACCGAGCTGATTTCCGACATTACCGAGCAGACCAACGTGCTGGCGCTGAACGCCGCCATCCAGGCCGCATCGGCCGGTGAAGCCGGTCGCGGCTTCTCGGTGGTGGCCGAAGAAGTGCAGCGCCTGGCCGAACGCTCGGCCGACGCGACGCGCCAGATCGCGGCGCTGGTGAAGGCGATTCAGACCGACACCCAGGATGCCGTGGCCGCCATGGAGCGCTCCACCCAGGGTGTGGTCGAGGGGGCCCGCCTGTCCGACTCCGCCGGCACCGCGCTGACCGAGATCGACTCCGTGTCGCGCCATCTGGCCGAGCTGATCGAGCTGATCTCCTCGTCCACCTCGCGCGAAGCCGTTCTGGCCAACGACGTGGCCGAGAACATCCAGCACATTTTCGCGGTGACCGAGCAGACGGGCGAAGGTACGCGCACCACGGCACAGCAGGTGCGCGAACTCTCGCACATGGCCGAGGAACTGCGCCAGTCGGTGGCGCGTTTCAAGATTGCCTGACCCGGTCCAACATAGCTATGCACAGGCCCTAGGGGCTTGGGGAACTGTCCATGTCAGTGGTTGACGAATCGCAAACGGGCGCGGCGCAGGCCGCGCACACCGAACAGGACCTGGGCCCGCTGGCCTGGGTGCTCGATGAGCTGCGCAAGTCGCTGGAAGGGGCGAGCAAGGCGGTGGCCCGTTTCGTGCGCGATGCCGATGCGGCGCGCGCCTCGGACCTTGAGGAGCTTGACACCTCGGCCCTGCGCATCGCCCGCCAGCAACTGCACCAGGCCTGCGGCGCCCTCGAAATGGTGGGCCTGGGCTCTCCGGCCCTGGTGCTGCGCGGCATGGAAAGCGCCGTGCAGCGCTTTGTGCAGCGCCCCGAGCTGTGCACCGACCAGGCCGCCGCCACGCTGGAGCGTGCCAGCTTCGCGCTCATCGAATACCTGGAAACCGTGCTGGCCGGCAAGACCGTCTCGGCCGTGGCCCTGTTTCCCCAATACCGTGACACCCAGGCGCTGGCCGGCAATGACAAGGTGCA
Organism: Delftia sp. S65; assembly: GCF_016516495.1. NCBI lineage: Bacteria > Pseudomonadati > Pseudomonadota > Betaproteobacteria > Burkholderiales > Comamonadaceae > Delftia > Delftia sp. S65. The sequence continues at coordinate 220,980 of NZ_JACVUR010000006.1, read as the reverse complement.
TCCGGCCGACCTGTGGCCTGCCGAGCGCCGCGCGCGCGAGCCTGAGTGGGCGCGCCAGCCCGAGCCGCTGGCCTACGGCCCCGATGCCCGGGCCCTGCTCGACGGCGTGGTGCTGCGCATGGTCAAGAGCGACGACCGCGAGGCCGCCGCCCAGATGCGCGACCTGTGCCTGCGCTTTGCCGTGGGCCAGACCGAGGATGTCACCGCGCGCAGCTTCTGGAAGGTGGCGGCCGGCTTCTTCGACGCGCAGTCGCGCGGGATGATCGTGGTCGACCTGTACGTCAAGCGCATGGCCTCGCGCGTGCTCATGCAGTACGCGGCCATGGCCAAGGGCGACCGCACGCCGCCTGCGCGGCTGCTGCAGGACCTGCTGTTCTTCTGCGCCCAGGCCCGCCCTGCCGAGCAGGCCGGCGCCGCCCTGCAGGCGGTGCGCCAGGCCTACGGCATGCAGGCCCAGCCCCAGGTGGACTACCAGCAGACACGCTTTGGCCGCTACGACCCGGCGGTGCTGGTGCAGGCGCGCAAGCGCATCACCACGGCAGCCGATACCTGGTCCGCCCTGGCCGGCGGCGATCGTGCCCGCACCAAGACCGTGGTGGACCAGTTCGCCCAGGTGGCCGAATCCCTGGTCAAGCTGCATCCGGCCAGCCATGGCCTGGCGCGCATGCTGATCAAGGTGGCCGAAACCGTGGCCCGCATCGGCGAGCCGCCACCGGCCGAACTGGCCATGGAAGTGGCCACCTCCGTGCTCTACCTGCAGGCGGCCTTTGCCACCATGGACATGGGCGACGAGGAACTGGCCGAGCAGTCCGCCAACCTGGTCCAGCGCCTGGAGGAATCCCTGCAGGGCGCGCCCGCGCGTCCGCTGGAGCCCTGGATGGAGGAGCTGTACCGCCAGGCCAGCGACCACCAGACCATGGGCTCGGTCGTGGGCGAGCTGCGTGCCACGCTGGCCGAGGCCGAGCGGCACCTGGACCAGTATTTCCGCAATCCTGCCGATGCCACCGTGCTGGCACCCGTCTCGGGCCAGATGGCCCAGATGCGCGGCGTACTGTCCGTGCTGGGCCTGGACCAGGCCACGCAGGCCATGCAGCGCATGCGCGAGACCGTGGAACGGCTGGTGCTGGGTGAGATCGACGACGCAGAACGTCCCCAGGTGTTCGAGAAACTGGGCAACAGCCTGGGCGCCATGGGCTTTCTGATCGACATGCTGAGCTACCAGCGCAGCATGGCGCGCAAGCTCTTCGTCTATGACGAGGCCGAAGGCGGCCTGCGCATCCTCATGGGCCGTCGCGGCCACCGGGCCGATGATGCGGGCAAGGCGCCCGAGCAACTGCCCGCCCTGGATACCGCCGCCGTGCCGCCGCAGCGCGAAGCCGTTGCCGTGGCCCAGCCGCTGCCCGTGCCGCAGGACGCCATCGCCGAGCCGGAATCTGCCGCGCCCTCCACGCCGCCCCCGCCGCCCCCGGCTCCCGTGGACATCGCGACCGAGCCGCTGGCGCAGCCCGCCGCCGCCGAGCAGGACGTGCTGGCCGATGCCGCGGAACTGGCGCAATTTGCCAAGGCCCTCGAAGCACCGGCCGAGCCGGTCTTCCAGCTGGACCAGTCCCTGGCCGAGCCAGAGCCGGCAGCCGAATCTGCGCCTGAAACCGTCTCTGCATCCGTGTCCGTGTCCGAGCCCCTGCCCCCGCCGGCCGGCCTGTCGGTCTCGGAAGAAGACTCGGACGACGAACTGCTGGGCATCTTCCTGGAAGAGGCTCGCGAGGTGGTGGACAACGGCCTGCAGGCCCTGCGCGCCCTGGCCGACGAGCCCGGCAACCTCAGCGAGCAGACCACGCTGCGCCGCGCCTTCCATACGCTCAAGGGCAGTTCGCGGATGGTGGGCCTGGATGAATTCGGCGAAGCCGGCTGGGCCATGGAGCAGATGCTCAACGCTTGGCTGGCCGAGCAAAAGGCCATGCCCCAGCCCATGCAGGAGCTGGCCAGCGATGCGTTGCGCGCCTTTGGCGCCTGGGCCTCGGCCATAGAGCGCCACCAGGCCGACGCCTGGCAGGCCACGCCTTTCCGCGCTGCGGCCGATGCCATGCGCCTGGAAGGCCTGCGCGCCGACGTGGCCCTGGTGCCGCGCACACCGCGTGCCGAGCCCCTCGCACAGCCCGAACCCGAACTCGAGCCCGCACCCGCTACCGTCGCAATCGAGGAATTCGCGCCCGTGGCCCAGGAGCCGCAGGCAGAACACCTGGATGCGCCCGAGCAGGCCACGCCCGCCCAGCCCGTCCAGCCATCTGGCGAGCTGGACTTTGCGCTGGACTTCGACCTGCTGGAGCCGGACCCCCAGCCTTCGGCCGCCGCGCCTCAGGAGTCGCTGGAGGCACTGACGCCGCAAGCCGCCGAGGCGCCTGCCGAACTGGCCACCGACGCCGTCGAGGAACTGGACTTTGCGGCCTTCGAAGCCGCCATGCGCGACAGCGAGCAGGAGGCCCTGGCCGTCGTCGCGGGCGACCCGCCCGCGTTGCCCGAGGCCGCCGCCATCGAAGCCGAAGCCATCGAGGCCGAAGCTGGAACCGAAACTGAAACTGAAGCACCGCAAGCCGCCGTGCCCCTGGCGCCCTTCGAGGGGCTGGACCTGGATCTGGGCCTGACCCCGGCAGCGGCACCCGCCGAAGCGATCGAGATGATCGCGGTGCCAGAAACGGTTGAGGCGGTTGAAGCGGTCGAAGCGCCAGAAGCGCCAGAAGCGCCAGAAGCGCCAGAAGCGCCAGAAGCGGTTGAAGCATCCGACGCAGTCGAGTCGGTCAAGGCGCCCGAGGTGCCCGAGGCAGAAACCCCGCAGGCCGAAAAGTCCGGCGACGAGGATCTGTCCGGCATCGACGCCGATGGCTTCAAGGTCGTGGATGGCCTGCGCATCAGCGCGCCGCTGTACAACGTCTACCTCAACGAGGCCGACGAATGGTCGCGCCGCCTGGACCTGACGCTGCAGCAATGGGCGACCGAGCCCGGCGAGCCCGTGCCCGACGACGCCGTCGCCTTTGCGCATTCGCTGGCGGGAAGCTCGGCCACCGTGGGCTTCAAGGCCTTGTCGGACCTGGCGCGCCTGCTGGAACATACGCTGACCCATCTGCAGCCGCAGCGCTGTGGCACGCCCGACCAGGTTGCCGCCTGCGTGGCGGCCTCCGACGAAGTGCAGCGCCTGCTGCACCAGTTCGCCGCCGGTTTCCTCAAGACGCCCCAGCCGGGCGTGGAAGAGGCCCTGCAGGCACTGCTGGCGCTGGACATCGAGGCCGCAGACGCGCCGGACAGCCGCCTGGACGCGCTGGAGCAGCTGGACCAACTGGACCAACTGGACCAACTGGACCAACTGGAGCCTCAGGACGCCAGCGATGGCACGGACGCCGTGCTCGACGCCGGTGCCCAGGCGCAGACACCGTCGGTGGCGCCCCTGGCCTACTCCATGCGTCCCCTGGTCAACGATGCGCGCCACGAAGCCGAGCTGCAGCGCCGCATCGACGAGGCCATCGCCCATGCCGTGGCCGTGGGCAGCGACCTGGACGATGACATCGATGCGCTGGACGAGGTCGATCCCGACCTGTTCCCCATCTTCGAGGAAGAGGCCATCGAGCTGCTGCCCCGCCTGGGCGCCGCGCTGCGCCGCTGGCATGGCCGGCCCTCGCTGGACGAGGCGCGCCACGAAACCCTGCGCGCCCTGCACACGCTCAAGGGCAGTGCCCGGCTGGCGGGCGCCATGCGCCTGGGCGAGATGGCCCACCGCCTTGAATCTGCCGTGGAGCGGGTCGATGGCGAATCTCCGACCGCCGAGCAGATCGAGCCCTTGCTGGGCAGCTTCGACGCGCTGCAGGCCGGCTTCGACGTGCTGCGCGTGGCCGGTGAGCAGGCGCAGGAAGCGCCGCTGGACCTGGGCGATGAAATCTCCCACGACGAGCCCGCAGCGGCTGCGGCCTCCGACGCATCGGCAGCGGCTGGATCACCGGCGGCCGCGGCCCCTGTGCCAGCGCCTGTCACTGCGCCGCTGCGCGCCGGTGCCCAGCAGACGGTGCGCGTGCGCGCCCAGCTGCTGGACCGCCTGATCAGCCAGGCTGGCGAGGTGCTGATTGCGCGCTCGCGTGTCGATGCGCGCCTGGCCCAGGCCCGTGGCTCGCTGGACGAGCTGGCCGGCAACCTGGAGCGCCTGCGCATGCAGCTGCGCGACATCGAGGTCCAGGCCGAGAGCCAGATGCAGTCGCGCCTGGCCCTGTCCAAGGACTCGGCCGTGGGCTTCGACCCGCTGGAGTTCGACCGCTTCACGCGCGTGCAGGAACTCACCCGCATGATGGCCGAGTCGGTCAACGACGTGGCCACCGTGCAGCGCAACCTGCAGCGCGACATGGCCGGCGCCGAGGACGACCTGGTCGCCCAGGGCCGCCAGGCCCGCGAGTTGCAGCGCGACCTGCTGCGCACGCGCATGGTGGAGTTCGACTCCCTGGCCGAGCGCCTGTACGCCGTGGTCCGCCAGACCTCCAAGGAGATGGGCAAGCAGGTGCGGCTGAACATCCTGGGCGGCACCATTGAAATGGACCGGGGCATGCTGGACCGCATGATGCCGGCCTTCGAGCACTTGCTGCGCAACTGCGTGGCCCACGGCATCGAGTCGCCCGAGCAGCGTGCCGCCGCAGGCAAGCCCGCCATGGGCACCATTGAAATCATCCTGAGCCAGGAGCGCAACGACGTGGCGCTGTCGGTGGAGGACGATGGCGCCGGCCTGAACCTGCAGCGCATCCGCGACAAGGCCGTGGCCCAGGGCCTGTGGCCCGAGGACCAGACGCTGACGGAGCAGGACGCCGGCCGCCTGATCTTCGAGCCCGGCTTCACCACGGCCACCGAGGTGACCGGCGTGGCCGGGCGCGGCATCGGCATGGACGTGGTGCGCTCCGAAGTCAACGCGCTGGGCGGCCGCATCGAAACCCACAGCGAGGCGGGCAGGGGCAGTGCCTTCCGCCTCGTGCTGCCGCTGACGACCGCCGTCACCCAGGTGGTCATGCTGCGCGCGGGCCAGTTGCTGGTCGGCGTGCCCGCCAGCCTGGTGGAAATCGTGCGCCGCGCGCCGCTGGAGCTGCTGCAGCAGGCCTATGCCAGCCACAGCTTCGAAGACGGCAGCGAGACCCTGCCTTTCTACTGGGCCGGCGCGCTGTGGCAGTCCTCGCTGCGCAGCGAGGAAACCGTGGGCCGCACCCGGCCCGTGGTCATCCTGCGCAGCGCGGCGCAGCGCATTGCGCTGCACGTGGACGAAGTGCTGGGCAACCAGGAAGTGGTGATCAAGAACCTCGGCCCCCAGCTGGCCCGCCTGCCCGGCCTGACCGGCATGTCGGTGCTGGCCTCGGGCGCCGTGGTGCAGATCTACAACCCCGTGGCGCTGGCCAACGTCTATGGCGACGAGGTGCGCGCCCGGACCGAAGAGGCCGAGCGCGCCGCAGGCCAGGGCGACGGCGAAGCCGTGCTGGCCAGCGCAGGGCCGGCCTCGGTGCCGCTGGTGCTGGTGGTGGACGACTCCATCACCGTGCGCCGCGTCACCCAGCGCCTGCTGCAGCGCGAAGGCTACCGCGTGGCCCTGGCGGCCGATGGCCTGCAGGCCATGGAACGCCTGGCCGAGGAGCGCCCGACCCTGGTGCTGTCCGACATCGAGATGCCGCGCATGGATGGCTTCGACCTGCTGCGCAACATCCGCGCCGACGAGGCCCTGCGCGACCTGCCCGTGGTCATGATCACCTCGCGCATCGCCCAGAAGCACCGCGAGATGGCGCGCCAGCTGGGCGCCAACCACTACCTGGGCAAGCCCTACTCGGACGAGGAACTGCTGGGCCTGATCCAGCACTACTCCCTGCAGGGCGGCAGCATCAGCGGCGGCCCGCTGGCGCCGCAGTCGCTGCAGGCGCAGCAGGTGGACAGCGAGCCCCTGGGCGAAGGGGCCTGAAGGCTGGTGGCCTGAACAAAAAAGAGCAGCATCCGCTGCTCTTTTTTGTTTCAACGGCCCGTGCGTGAGGCCCATTTCGAAGTGCTTATGATGTGCAGGATTCTGTACAACTCCTGGGGGAGCCGAACATGGCCATTTCTGCCGGTGACGTGATTCCGCTGTCGCAAGCCAGGGCACACCTGTCTGAACTGGCCGACCAGGTGAAGGCAGGGGCCGAGAAGATCATCACCAAGAACGGTGAGAGCTACGTGGCCATCATCGACGCCCAACGGCTGGGCTACTACCATCAGCTGGAGCGCGAGCGAATCCATTTGCTGCTGATCGACGATGCCAGCCAAGGCCTCGCGGATGTGGCGGCGGGCGAGGTCAAGGATGCGCGCAGCACGCTGGGCGCCATCAAGCGCCGACGTGCTGCCAGGGCGGCCGGGTAATGCATAGCACGCCCTGAACGCGGCCTCGCAGCATGGCAGTCAGGAGCACCGTCAAGCTCACGGGCAACTTCGAGCGGAACCTGCAAGTGCTTGAGGACTTCCTGATCGAGGCCCAGGCCCCGCACGCCTTCGACGCGCTGCTGGACGAACTGACGGAGACCGTCATCCCCAATCTGGAAAGCTTCCCTGGCATGGGTCGCTCGTTTCTTGAGCTGCCGGCTCGCTCGGTCGAGGGCGCCAGGGGTTTGGCACGTCTGAAGAAACAACTGGGCTCACTCGACAAGGACGGCGAGCTGCGTGAGTACGTGATGGCCCACTATCTGCTGCTGTATGCGCGGATCAGGGGCACGGTTTACCTGCTTTCGATCCGCCACCAAAGGCAGCTTTCCTTCGATTTTCCGAATCACTGGACCCTGCAGCGATGAGGTGGGCAGTGGGAATCATTTGGAGTCATCGGCCGCCTGCTTGACCACGCCGTAGCGGGCCAGCGTGCGCTCGCGCGCGGCGGCGTGGTCCACAGCGGGATGGGGGTAGTCCGTGCCCAGCACCACGCCGGCCTCGGCCAGCTCCAGCGGCCGGGCCTGCCAGGGCGCGTGGCGAAGCGCGGCGGGCAGGCGAGCCAGTTCGGGCACGTAGCGCTCGATGAAGCGCGCATCGGCATCGAACTTCTGGCTTTGCGTGATGGGGTTGAAGATGCGGAACCAGGGCTGGGCGTCGCAGCCCGTGGAGGCCGCCCACTGCCAGCCGCCGTTGTTGGCCGCCAGGTCGAAGTCGTTGAGCTGGCGCGCAAACCAGGCCTCGCCCCGGCGCCAGTCTATGCCCAGATCCTTGACCAGAAAGCTGGCCGCCACCATGCGCAGCCGGTTGTGCATGTAGCCCGTGGTGTTGAGCTGGCGCATGGCGGCATCGACCAGCGGATAGCCGGTGCGGCCCTCGCACCAGGCGGCGTACAGCGCATCGGCCTCGGAGCCGGTATCCCACACGATGGCGTCGTAGGCGGGCTTGAAGCTGGCGTGCACCACGTGCGGATGGTGGGCCAGGATCTGGAAATAGAAGTCGCGCCAGATCAGCTCGGACAGCCAGGTGGCGGCGCCCTCGGCATCATGGGGCTGGCTCTGCGTCTGCTCCCAGGCCAGCCTTGCCAGGCGGCGGATGGAGACCGTGCCAAAGCGCAGGTGCACGCTCAGGTAGCTGGGGCCCTTGACGGCGGGAAAGTCGCGCGCCTGCTTGTAGCGCGGCAGGCGCGGCAGGAAGTCGGCCAGCAGTTCCTCGGCGCCAGCGCAGCCCGTGGGCAGGCGCAGGCCGTCCAGCGTGCCGGCTTCGAAGCCCAGGTCGGCTGCGGTGGGCACGGGGCGGCGCTCGCCTTCGGGGCGCGGGGCCAGGCGCTCGGGCAGGTCGCGCTCGCTGGGATAGGCGGACAGGAAGAAGGGCGTGATCTGGCGCAGCCAGGCGTTCTTGTACGGGGTGAACACCGAGAACGGCGCGCCGGCCTGGGTCAGTACCTCGTCGCGCGCAAAGACCATATGGTCCTTGAAGCTGTGCAGGGCCACGCCCTCGGCGGCCAGGGCCTGGCGCACGCGGGCGTCGCGGGCCAGGGCGTCGGGCTCGTCGTCCCAGTTGCAGAACACGGCCTGGGCGCCGAGCTGCCGGGCCAGGTCCGGGATCTGCTCAGCGGGCTGGCCACGGCGCACGATGAGGCCGGTGTCGGCGCGGCCCGAGGCCTCGCGCAGCGCATCGTCCAGCCCGCTCAGGCTCTGGCAGATGAACTCCACGCGCCGGTCTGCACGGGGCAGGGGGGCGAGGATGTCGTCGTCGAAGATGAACACGCAATGCACCTGCCTGCACTGGCGCAGCGCGTGGTAGAGGGCAGCATGGTCGGCCAGGCGCAGGTCGCGCCGCAGCCAGACCAAGCCCACAGGGTAAGAAGGTGGCATGGATCGCCGGTAAAATCCGTGGTTATGTCTGCTGAAACTGCGCCTATCAATCTGACGCACCACTTCCTGATTGCCATGCCTGGCCTGGAAGACGAAGCGTTCTCGCGCAGTGTGATCTACCTGTGCGAACACAGCGAGCGCGGTGCGCTCGGTCTGATTATCAACAAGCCCTCGCAGCTTACGCTGGAAGGCTTGCTGGAAAAGGTGGATCTGGCCCTGGGCCGCGAGGACCTTCGCGGCAACCGTGTCTTCAACGGCGGACCCGTGCAGACCGATCGCGGCTTTGTGCTGCACGACCCCATGGTCATCGAAGGCGCGCCCGACGACGAGTCCGCCTACGCCTCGACCATGACCATCCCCGGCGGCCTGGAGATGACCACCTCCAAGGACGTGCTCGAAGCCCTGTCCGACGGCGCAGGCCCCAAGCGCCTGCTGGTCACCCTGGGCTACGCGTCCTGGGGCGAGGGCCAGCTGGAGTCGGAGCTGGCCGAAAACGCCTGGCTCACGGTGGGCGCCGACGCCAACGTCATCTTCGATACCCCGGTCGACGACCGCTATGACCGCGCCCTGGGCCTGCTGGGCCTGCAGCGCTGGATGATCTCGCCCGAAGCGGGGCGCGCATGAGCCTGCCCGCTCCCGAGTCCCAGGCAGCAGCGGCAGCCGGCACGGCCGTGCCGCCCACCGTTCCCTCCCATTTCCAGAGTTTCGTGGCCTTCGACTTCGGGGCCAAGCGCACGGGCTGCGCCGTGGGCACGCGCCTGCTGCGCTCGGCCAACCCGCTGCCCACCATCCGCGCCGAGGCCGGCGAGGCCCGCCTGGCCCAGGCCGGCGAGCGCATCAAGGAGTGGCAGCCCGATGCGCTGGTCATCGGCGTGCCCTACCACCCCGACGGCAATGCGCACGAGAACACGGCGCGGGCGAAGAAATTCGGCCGCCAGCTCAAGAGCCGCTTCGGCCTGCCTGTCTACGAGGTGGACGAGCGCTATAGCACCACCGAGGCCCTGGCCGGTGGCGCAAGGGATGCCGATGCGGCCTCGGCCTGCATCATTCTTGAACAGTTTTTGAGGAGTCTTCCATGAGTGAAACCATTGCGGGAGCCGGCAGCCTGGTGCTGGACGCCGAGGCCCTGTACCGCGAACTGCTGCGCGGCGTGCGCAGCCTCATGGGGCCTGAAACCCGCCTGGCTGGCATCACCTCGGGCGGCGCCTGGCTGGTGGAGCGCCTGCACAAGGACCTGAACCTGCCCGGCAACCCCAGCGTGCTGTCCTCGGCCCTGCACCGCGACGACTTCGCGCAGCGCGGCATGGCCACCAGCGCCCAGACGCAGATCGACTTTGACGTCAACGGCGCCGACATCCTGGTGCTGGACGACGTGCTCTACACCGGCCGCACCGTGCGCGCCGTGCTCAACGAACTCTATGACTACGGCCGCCCGGCCTGCGTGCGCCTGGCGGTGCTGGTGGACCGGGGCGGGCGCGAGTTGCCCTTCCAGGCCGACTTTGCCGCCGCGCGCATCGCGCTGCCGGCCGACCGCCTGCTGTCGCTGGCGCGCGATGACGCCGGCGTCTTCCAATTCCGCATCCAAGAGGCCTGACCGTGCTGTACAAGCGCAATCCCCAGCTCAACAAGAACGGCGAACTGATCCACCTGCTGTCCACCGAAGGACTGTCCAAGGACATCCTCACCCACATCCTGGACACGGCGGCCAACTTCGTCAGCGTCAATGACCGCGAGGTCAAGAAGGTGCCGCTGCTGCGCGGCAAGAGCGTGTTCAACCTGTTCTTCGAGAACAGCACGCGCACGCGCACCACGTTCGAGATCGCGGCCAAGCGCCTGTCGGCCGACGTGTTCAACCTGGACATCGCGCGCAGCTCGGCCAGCAAGGGCGAGTCGCTGCTGGACACCATCGCCAACCTCTCGGCCATGGCCGCCGACATCTTCGTCGTGCGCCACAGCGAGTCGGGTGCGCCCTACCTCATCGCCCAGCATGTGGCGCCCCATGTCCACGTGGTCAATGCCGGCGACGGCCGCCACGCCCACCCCACGCAGGGGCTGCTGGACATGTACACCATCCGCCACTACAAGAAGGACTTCGCCAACCTGCGCGTGGCCATCGTGGGCGATGTGCTGCACTCGCGCGTGGCGCGCTCCGACATCCATGCGCTGACCACGCTGGGCGCGGCCGAAGTGCGCGTCGTCGGCCCGCGCACCCTGGTGCCGCCGGACCTGGCGCAGATGGGCGTGCGCGTCTTCCACACGCTGGAAGAGGGCATCCGGGACTGCGACGTGATCATCATGCTGCGCCTGCAGAACGAGCGCATGAGCGGCGCCCTGCTGCCGTCCAGCCAGGAATACTTCAAGAGCTTCGGCCTCACGGCCGAGAAGCTGCGCCTGGCCAAGCCGGACGCCATCGTCATGCACCCGGGACCCATCAACCGCGGCGTGGAGATCGACTCCGAAGTGGTCGATGGCCCGCAGGCCGTGATCCTGTCGCAGGTCTCGTTCGGCATCGCGGTCCGCATGGCCGTCATGTCCATCGTCGCCGGTAACGAGGCTTGAGCCTCCACACACGCAAATGTTTTTGATCGCCGCAGGCCGCAGCCCATGCGCCGCCTGCGGTCTACGGGGTAGCAAACCATGAAGATACTCATCCGCAACGGCCGAGTGATGGACCCGGCACGGGGTCTGGACCAGCAGGCCGACGTGGCCATCGACGGCGGCAAGGTGCTGGCCATCGGCAAGCCGCCCGAGGGATTTGCCGCAGAACGCGAGATCGATGCCGCCGGCTGCTGGGTGCTGCCGGGCCTGGTCGATCTGGCCGTGCGCCTGCGCGAGCCCGGCCACGAGCACGAAGGCATGCTGCAGTCCGAGATGGCTGCATCGGTGGCCGGTGGCGTGACCAGCCTGGTCTGCCCGCCCGACACCGATCCCGTGCTCGACGAGCAGGGCCTGGTGGAGATGCTCAAGTTCCGCGCCGAGAAGCTGCACCAGTCGCGCCTGTTCCCGCTGGGCGCGCTGACGCTGGGCCTCAAGGGCGAGGTGCTGACCGAGATGGCCGAGCTGACCGAGTCCGGCTGCATCGGCTTCAGCCAGGCCGAAGTGCCCATGACCAGCACCCAGACCCTGCAGCGCGCGCTGGCGTATGCGGCCACCTACGGCTACACCGTGTGGCTGCGCCCGCAGGAGCTGTACCTGGGCAAGGGCGTGGCCGCCAGCGGCCCGCTGGCCACGCGCATGGGCCTGTCCGGCGTGCCCGTGGCGGCCGAGACGATTGCCCTGCACACCATCTTCGAGCTGATGCGCGGCACCCAGGCGCGCGTGCACCTGTGCCGCCTGTCCAGCGCCGCAGGCGTGGAACTGGTGCGCCGTGCCAAGGCCGAAGGCCTGCAGGTCACGGCCGACGTGTCCATCAACTCGCTGCACCTGACCGATACCGATATCGGCTACTTCGACAGCAGCGCCCGCGTCACGCCCCCGCTGCGCCAGCAGCGCGACCGCGATGCGCTGTCTGCCGCGCTGGCCGATGGCACCATCGACGCCCTGGTCTCCGACCACACGCCCGTCGATGAAGACGCCAAGGTCCTGCCCTTTGCCGAGGCCGAGCCCGGCGCCACGGGCGTGGAACTGCTGCTGTCGCTGGCCGTCAAGTGGTCGCAGGAAAGCGGTGTGCCCCTGAGCCGCGCACTGGCCGCCATCACGGCGTCGCCCGTGCAGGTGCTGGGAACGGCGCTGGGCGAGCTGCAGGAGCAACTGGGCCGTCTGGCCGAGGGCGGCGTGGCCGACCTGTGCATCGTCGATCCGCAGGCGGCCTGGACCGTGAAGCCCCAGGAGCTGGCCAGCCAGGGCAAGAGCACGCCCTTCGGCGGCTACGAGCTGCCGGCCCGTGTGCGCTGCACGCTGGTCGATGGCCGTATCGCTTACGAACGCCGCTGAAATGAAGCGCCCCCTGAGTCGCTTCGCGACTTCCCCCTCTCTACTCGCTACGCGAGGGAGGGGGACGACACCCTCGGTGCGGGGCGGCCCTTCCTCGGTGTCCCTGAGATGGAGCGTGCCTGTTTCACGGGCATGGGCGTTGCCAAACGCTCTGAATGGCTGAAATGAAACGCTTGCGTAATGGAGGGCGCGCCACGCTGCGCGCAGCGCGCCTGTTCGGCCATGTGTGCAAGGGGCTGTGGATCGTGGCCCTGCGCTTTCCGCAGCTGCCCGAGGCGCGCCAGCACGCCCATGTGCAGGCCTGGGCCCTGCAGTTGCTGGCCCATGCGGGCGTGCGCCTGGAGATCCAGGGCGAGCCGCCGCGCCAGGGCCCCATGCTCATGGTCAGCAACCATATTTCCTGGCTCGACATTCCCGTGCTGCATGCGGCGCGGCACTGCCGCTTCATCTCCAAGTCCGACGTCAAGGGCTGGCCGCTGATCGGCACGCTGGCCACGGCGGCGGGCACGCTGTACATCGAGCGCACCTCGCGCCGCGATGCCCGGCGCATGGTGCAGAGCATGGAGGAATCCCTGCAGCGCCGCGAGATCCTGGCCATCTTCCCCGAAGGCACGACGGGCGACGGCCGCAAGCTGCTGCCCTTTCATGCCAACCTGCTGCAGGCGGCCGTGCAGATCGATGCGCCCGTGCTGCCCGTGGGCCTGCGCTTCATCGACGGCGCCACCGGGCAGATCAGCCACGCACCCAGCTACGAGGGCGACGAAACCCTGCTGGGCTCCATCTGGCGCACGCTGTGTGCCGACGACCTGGTGGCCGTCGTCCACTATGGCCAGCCTCAGACGGCCGAAGGCCGCGACCGCCGCGTCTGGGCCCAGGACCTGCATGCCGAGGTGGACCGGCTGCGCCAGGCCTGAACGCTGCCAGAGACATGACTGACACCCTCACGCTTCGGCCCTCGCGGCCTGATGACCTTCCCGCCCTGAACGCCGTGCTCTGGGCCACCTACGAGAGCACCTGGAAGCCCCAGCTGACGGCGGACAAGCATGCGCAGTTCTGCGCCTCCGGCAAGACCGCGCAGTACGTGCAGTCGCGCGGCCACCTGTTCTGGGTGGCCGAGTGCGATGGCGTGGTCGCCGGCTTCGTGGACTGGGTGGATGATTTCATCGGCGCCCTGCATGTGCTGCCGGCCTGGCAGGGGCGCGGCGTGGGCCGTGCGCTGCTGGCCCATGCCGAGCAGGCTCTGCGCGCCGCCGGCCACGCCCAGGTGCGCCTGGAGACCGACAGCTTCAACACCCAGGCCCTGGGCTTTTACACGGCGCAGGGCTACGCCACGCTGGACACCTATCCCGACGAGGAATGGGACTGCGGCCTGACCACGGTGCTCATGGGCAAGCCGCTGGCCTGAAAGGCCGGCCCCTCAGTTGCTGTAGGGCTGTCGCTCCAGTACCAGGTTGGCGAAGTCCTCCACCAGGTCGGCGCCCAGTTCCTCGATGGCGTCGTCTTCCTCGTCGAAGGCCCAGAGCACGCGGATGTCCGTGCCCTTGCTGCCTGCATGGTCGAGCAGCTCGAACAGCGAGCGCAGTCCCATGGTCGATGCGCTGTTGATGTACTGCAGCTTCACCTCGGCCACGAAGCGTGCGGGCTGGCTGGCCTCGAAGTACTGGCCCAGCATGGCCAGCAGGGGGTTGAAGAAGGGCAGCGGGTTTTCGGGATAGCACTCGCCTTCGATGCGCAAAAGCTGCTCGGCCGGCGAGAAGACCACTTCGGGCGTGACGGAAGTGCGTTCGGATTTCAGTGCTTGCATGGCGGCGTCATTCGGATTCGGGAAGGGGTCCCGGCGCTCAGATCAGCGCCTTGACGTGGAACACGGCATGGGGCGCGGTATCTGCGGCGTCCTCTCCCGTGGCGATGTGGTATTGCAGCGGTGCCGAGGCGTCGCGCGCAATGGTCAGCCAGCCCAGGCCCGCGCCGCGGCTGATGTCATCGCTGGCGCTGTGGTCGGTGTTGTGCAGCTGGGCCTTGTAGGCGGCCTTGATTTCGGGGTGGCTCATGGCGCGCACGGCATCCAGCTTGGCGGCCAGGCGCGGCACATGTTCGCGGCGCACGGCGTTGCTGCAGGCAATCCAGAAGCGCGCCTGTGCCTGATCGGCCCCCGCGTCCGGGACACCGGCCGGTGCATCGATGCGGCCCACGCCTATGGCGCCCTGCGCCACGGGTTCGCCGAGTGCCTGGCTGGCTCCGGCGTCAGAGGCAGGCAGCGGCGCCGCGTAGTGCAGCACGTTCTGCGCCATCTCGATGAAGGTGGAAAACAGCTTGCGCTTGGCGCTGCTCGATCCGTCCTCGCTGGCCAGCCGGCACTTGAGCGTGTCGGCTGCCGCCTGGATCACGTTGGGGTTGAAGGTGCCCGCGTAGTACAGCAGCAGGCCGTTGTGCTCGGCCTGGGCGCGCAGGTGCGCGAATTCGGACGGGCTCATGGCTGCAGGGCCTGGTTGCGCCACACCAGCAGCGAGACATCGTCGCGGCGGCGCTGCGTGCCCTGCCACTGGGCAAAGGCCTGCCGGAATTCGGCGCAGGCCTGGGCGGCGGGGCGGTCGTGCTGCTCGTGCAGGAAGCGCGCCAGGCGCTTTCTGCCATGGGCGATCTGGCGCGGGCCGCCCAATTGGTCGATGACGCCATCGGTGGCCACCATCAGCAGCGAGCCGGGCGCGACCTCCAGCTCCTGCGTGCTCCAGGCCGCGTCGTCGGGCGTGGTCGCATAGCCTATGCCCAGCTTGTCGCCGGCATGGATCTGTACCTGGGCCGCCTCCTGCACGCCGGGTGGCGCCACCAGCAGGTCCAGCCGGGCCGAGGCAAAGCGCAGTTGCGTGCCGCAGGGCGACTGCAGGAACAGCGCGGCGTCCAGGCCGTCGCTGGAGGATTTTTCGGCGGGCAGGCCGTCGGCGGGCGCTGCCGGTGCGCCCCAGGCGGGCTGGACGTCGCGGCTGCGCTGCTGCAGCACGCGCTTGATGTAGCGGTTCATCTGGCCCAGCAGGGCGCCGGGGTCGATGGCGGCGCCGGTGCCGGTGCCGATACCTGCAGGCGCCACGGCCTGTTCGAGAAAGGACAGCGCAATCAGCGTCATGAAGGCGCCCGGCACGCCGTGGCCCGTGCAGTCGAACATGCAGCCCAGCAGGCCCTGCGGAGTGGCGCGGAAGAAGTACGCATCGCCGCCCACCACGTCGCGCGGCTCCCACAGCAGGCCGTGGTCGGCCAGCTGGCTGGCGAGCACGCGGTCGGATTCGACCAGGTGCGAGCGCTGGATCAGGCTGGCGTAGTCGATGCTGGCCATGAGCTGGCGCGTCTTGTCGGCCTCGATGTCGGACATGGCGGCCATCAGCGCGTGGCCCGTGCCTATGCCTGCGTAGCGGCCTTCCTCCACGGTGATGAAGCCGTCCTTGAGCACGCGGCTGCCGCTGGCCAGCGCCTGCTGCACCAGCTGGTCGATGGGCAGGCCGGCCGCCACCACCATGGGCGCGGTGTCGGTGAATACCAGGCAGCTGCGGCGGCCGAACACGTCGCGCGCAAAGGGCCGCGCGTACTGCTCCATGAAGCGCTGGCGGTTGATCAGGCCCAGCGGCCGGTCATCGGCCACCACGGCCAGGGTTTCGAGCAGGGGCTGCTCGCTGAACAGCCGGTGCACATCCTCGTTGCTGGCCTCGGGGGGGATCGGTGCCGTGGGCTGGCTGAGCTGGCCCGCACGGGCCACAAGGCGCGGCGCGGCGGGCGCCGGGGCCAGCGCGGGAACGGGTACAGGGTCAGGTAGCTGATCCGCTGCGGGGTGCTGCGTGGAGGAGGGGTCCAGAGCAAACATGGGTGGCCTTGAATTGTCACAAGATGTGACTGATTCTGGGTTCCACCCGTGACCGTCGAATGACAAAGCCCGGACGGCGCGGCGGACGCCGCTGGTTCAGGCTGCAGCGGACTGCGGGGCGCCCTGTGTTTCTCGCGGGAAGGCGACCACGTGATTCATGTCGAGCCGGATTCCCACCCACTCGCCCACCGCATGGTCGTGGTGGCTGGGCACATGGGCCATCACGCTGTGGCCGCTGGCCAGCTCCAGCGTGTAGAGGAACTCCGAGCCGCGAAACGCCTTGCGCAGGATGCGCGCCTGCACGGGCGAGGCATCGTCGTGCACCACATCGTCGGCGCGCAGCAGCACATCGCATTCGCCGCCCGGAAACTGCGCGGGCAGCGGGCAGGTGGCCGGATCGACCAGATCGCCCAGCGCCGTGCGCGCCACCACGCCGCCGGCCCCGGAAGGCGCCAGCGTGGCCGGCACGAAGACGCCGTGGCCGATGAAGTCCGCCACGAAGCGCGTGGCAGGGCGGTGGTACAGCGAATAGGCGTCGTCCCACTGCTGCAGCTGCCCCTGGTGGACCACGCCGATCATGTCGCCGATGGCAAAGGCCTCCAGCTGGTCGTGCGTGACGAACAGGGCCGTGGCGCCTGCGGCCTTGAGGATGCCGCGCACCTCATGCGCCAGGCGCTCGCGCAGGTCCACGTCGAGGTTGGAGAACGGCTCGTCCAGCAGCATCAGCTGCGGGCTGGGCGCCAGTGCGCGCGCCAGTGCCACGCGCTGCTGCTGGCCGCCCGACAGCTCATGCGGAAACCTCCCTGCGCTGCCGGCCAGGCCCACCAGCTCCAGCACCTCGGCCACGCGCTCGGCCTGGCGCGCCTTGGGCAGATGGTGGATGCCGAAGGCCACGTTGCGGCCCACGTTCAGATGGGGGAACAGCGCATAGTCCTGGAACACCATGCCGATGCGCCGCTGCTCGGGAGGGAGCGAGAAATCCGCGCTGCCCACGAGCTGGCCGTCGATGCGGATCTCGCCGCCGCTCACGGGCTCCAGGCCCGCCACGGCACGCAGCAGCGTGGTCTTGCCGCAGCCCGAGGGGCCGATGAGCACGCCGATGTCGCCAGCGGCCAGATTCAGCGTGACGCCCTGCACGGCAGGCCTGTCGCGGCCCGGGTAGCGCACCTCGAGTTGGGAGACGGTCAAAAACATGCGGCGATTGTAGAACCGCGCAAATGAATAGAATTCGCATTTGCATTGGCGGGCCAGGGGCATGCCCGGAGCCCGCCGACTCCAGCAGCCTGCAGGCACGCCCGGTCTCGGCGGCGCATCGGCCCACAGGCCGGCGGCAGCCGCAGATCCCGGCCCGTTCCATAGCCCGGCAGCCAGATCCTCCCCTCATCCTCTAGCCGAGACCTCCGCTTTGCGCCGTCTGTCGTCCGTACTCCGCTCCCTTCCCCTGCTTCTTCTGGCCCTGGTGCTGATGCTGCCCGTGCTGGCCGTGCTCGGCTCCTGGCTGCCCGTGGGGCAGGGCGATGCCCTGGCCGGCTCCATCCTGCGCGAGATGGCGGCCACCGTGCTGCCCGGCTATCTGTGGACCACGGTCTGGCTGGGCCTGCTGGTGGCGCTGGGCGCGGCCATCGTGGGCACGGGCACGGCGGCGGCCGTGACGCTGTTCGACTTCCGTGGCCGGCGCCAGCTCGAATGGCTGCTGCTGCTGCCGCTGGCCATGCCGGCCTATGTCACGGCCTATGCCTATACCGACTTCCTGCAGTTCAGCGGCCCGCTGCAGACCTGGCTGCGCGACACCTATGGCCTGGAAGGCCGGCTCCTGCCCGAGGTGCGCAGCCTGGGCGGCGCGGTCTGGGTCTTCATCTTCTCGCTCTACCCGTATGTCTACCTGCTGGCGCGCACCGCGCTGGGCGAGCGCGCCGCGCACCTGATGGAGGCCGCGCGCCTGATGGGCGCGCCGCTGTCGCGGCGCATCTGGTCGGTGGCGCTGCCGCTGGCGCGCCCGGCCGTGGCCGCTGGCGTGGCCCTGGTGGTGATGGAGACGCTGGCCGACTTCGGCGTGGTCAGCTACTTCGGCATACAGACCTTCACCACGGGCATCTACAAGGCCTGGCTGTCCATGGACAACCGCATTGCCGCCGCGCAACTGGCGACCTTCCTGCTGGTGCTGGTGGTGCTGCTGCTGCAGCTGGAGCTGCGCGCCCAGCGGCGCATGCGCTTCGTCACCGGCAGCACGGGCCGCGCCAGCTCGGCCGAGGCGCAGCCGCTGCGCCTGCGCGGCTGGCGCTGCGCGCTGGCCTGGCTGGCGTGCCTGCTGCCCGTGCTCATGGGCTTTGTGGCGCCCGTGTTCTTCATGCTGCGCCCGCTGGCGGCCGACTGGTCGGTGCTGCCCTGGGACCGCTTCCTCGACTGGGCGCTCAACAGCGTGCGCCTGGGCACCATCACCTCGGTGCTGGCCGTCATCATCGCCGTGGCCCTGGCGTTTGCCGTGCGCCGCCACAAGGAGTCGGCCGTCACGCGCGGCGTGGTGCAACTGGCCAGCCTGGGCTATGCGGTGCCGGGCGCCGTCGTCGTCGTCGGCCTGCTGCTGCCCGTGGGCTGGGTGCAGCAGGTGCGGCCCGAATGGGGCTTTGCCGGCCTGGTCACGGCCACCGCCGTAGGCATTGTCTGGGCCTACCTGGTGCGCTTTTGCGCCGTGGCCCTGCAGTCCATGCAAAGCGGTTATGCGCGCATCGCGCCCAGCCTGGACGACTCGGCCCGCATGCTGGGCACGGGCGCCTGGGGCATGCTGTCGCGCGTGCACTGGCCGCTGCTCAGGCGCTCCACGGCGGCGGCGGCGCTGCTGGTCTTCGTCGATGTGATGAAGGAGCTGCCCGCCACCATGGTGCTGCGCCCCTTCAACAGCGACACCCTGGCCGTCGTGGCCTACCAGCTCGCGCGCGACGAACGCCTGGGCGAGGCCGCCCTGCCGTCGCTGGCCCTGGTGCTGGTGGGCCTGATCCCCGTGATCATGCTCAGCCGCACGCTGCGCGCCGAGCGCCCGGGCACGGCCCGCTGAGCCTGCGCTGCCGGGTGCTGCAAAGCGCGGCCCGGCAAACCCCGCTACGCTCGCGCCATGCACGCCAGAGTCCTGCGCTATCTCGACGAAGTGGTCCGCCGCGGTTCCATCCGCAAGGCGGCCGAACATCTGCACGTGGCCCCCACGGCCGTCAACCGCCAGATCCTCGACCTGGAGGCCGAGCTGGGCACGCCCCTGTTCGAGCGCATCCACAAGCGCCTGCGCCTCACCCCGACGGGCGAGATGGTGCTGGCCCATGTGCGCGCCACGCTGCGCGAGCATGCGGCGCTGCGCGAGCGCATTGCCGAACTGCAGGGCGCGCGCAGCGGCGAGATCACCGTGGCCGCGACCACAGGGCTGGCCGGCTCGCTGCTGCCCTCGCTGGTGCATGAATTCCGTCAGCGCCACCCGGGCATCGTGGTGCGCATCATCGACCTGCCCCTGAGCGACATCGCGGCCGCCGTGGAAGGCGGCGACGCCGACCTGGGCCTGGCCTACGACCTGTCCGAACGCCCCGCGCTGCGCGCGCTGGCCACCAGCGAATGGCAGATCGGCGCCATCGTGCCGCCCCGGCATGCGCTGGCGCGCCAATCGTCCGTGCTGCTCAGCGAGTGCATAGGCCATCCGCTCATCCTGCCCGCGCCGCCGCTGTCCATCCGCAGCCTGCTGGACGAAGCCTTTGCGCGCAACGCCATCGAGGTCACGCCCGTGGCCGAATCCACCTCCATGGCGCTGATCCAGCGCCTGGTCATGCTGGGCGAGGGCATTGCCCTGCTCAACCCGCTGGACGTGATGGAGGAGCGCAGCCGCAATGCCCTGGTCTTCGTGCCTTTGCGCGATGCGCATCTGCGGCGGCAGACGCTGGTGCTGACCGGCCGGGCCAGGGGGCAGTTGAGCGCGGCGGGGGAGCTGATGGCCCAGTCCATCGGCCAGGCGCTGGCAAGGCTGTTCGCCGGGGGGCGGTGAGTCTTAGTCACTTGTCCACTTTTTGTGGACACATCGGGCGGAATTCAGCGCTATCGGCAATGGCTTGTCCTTCCTAGACTGGCGGCTTTTCCATTTCGAAGAAGAGAACGCCATGACCTTGATCGCACTGAACGCCGATGTACTCGTCACCATGGATGCGCAGCGCCGCGAGATCCGCGACGGCGCCCTGGTGGCCGACGGCCCGGCCGTGCAATGGGTGGGCGCCACGGCCGATCTGCCGCCGCAGTACCGCCGCATGGTGGACGACGGCACGGCCCAGGTGCTGGACATGCGCGGCCGAGTGGTCATGCCGGGCCTGGTCAACACGCACCACCACATGTACCAGAGCCTCACGCGCGCCGTTCCGGCCGCGCAGGATGCGGAGCTGTTCTCGTGGCTCACCAACCTGTACATGCTGTGGTCGCACCTCACGCCGGAGATGATCCACGTCTCCACCCAGACCGCCATGGCCGAGCTGATGCTGTCGGGCTGCACCACCACCAGCGACCACCTGTACCTGTATCCGAATGGCGCTCGGCTGGATGACTCCATCGCCGCGGCGCAGCAGATGGGCATGCGCTTTCATGCGGCGCGCGGCTCCATGAGCCTGGGCCGCAGCAAGGGCGGCCTGCCGCCTGACGCGGTGGTGGAGGAAGAGGAAGCCATCCTGCGCGACAGCCTGCGCCTGATCCAGCAATACCACGACAGCGCACGCCACTCCATGCTGCGCGTGGTGCTGGCGCCGTGCTCGCCGTTCTCGGTGACGCGCGAGCTGATGCGCGAGTCCGCCGTGCTGGCGCGTGCGCACGGCGTGTCGCTGCACACCCACCTGGCCGAGAACGACAACGACGTCGCCTTCTCTCGCGAGAAATTCGGCCTCACCCCCGCGCAGTACGCCGAAAGCCTGGGCTGGGTCGGCCCCGATGTCTGGCATGCCCACTGCGTCAAGCTCGATGCCGAGGGCATTGCGCTGTTCGCGCGCACGGGCACGGGCGTGGCGCATTGCCCGTGCTCCAACATGCGCCTGGCCTCGGGCATTGCACCCGTGCGCACCATGCGCGATGCGGGCGTGCCCGTGGGCCTGGGCGTGGACGGCAGCGCCTCCAACGACGGCGCCCACATGCTGGGCGAGGCGCGCCAGGCCCTGCTGCTGCAGCGCGTGGGCCACGGCCCTGCCGCCATGGGCGCGCGCGAGGCGCTGGAGATCGCCACGCTGGGCGGCGCGCGCGTGCTGGGGCGCGACGACATCGGCGCGCTGGCGCCGGGCATGTCGGCCGACTTCGTGGCCTTCGACATGTCGGGCGTGGGTTACGCGGGCGCAGGCCATGACCCCGTGGCCGCGCTGGTGTTCTGCACGCCCACCGACGTGTCCACCAGCGTCATCAACGGCCGCGTCGTGGTCCGCGACGGCCACCTGCTCACCGCCGACCTGCCGCGCGTGCTGACACGCCACCGCGAACTGGCCCGCACGCTGTTCGAGCGCGCAGCGGGCCACTGACATAACCCTGCAGCGCGGCAGGCCGGCACCCAGGCCATCGCGGGTGCTGGCCTGCCGCGCTGCGCCATTCCCCCGAAGCATCTCCAGGAGGCTCGAAGACCCGGACAGCACTTTCAGGACCCCCACCCTTTTCCGGCACCACTGCCCCGACATACATACAAGCGCCTCTGAAGAGGCCGACGGCCAGGACACAAGGAGACAAGACAATGGAACAACTGCTTTACAAGGTGGAAGACCGACCGCCAATGCTCATCACCACGGTGCTTCTGTCGCTGCAGCACCTGCTGGCGGCGCTGGGCGGCATCATCGCCGTGCCCCTGGTCTTCGGCGGGGCGCTCAAGCTGCCGGCCGACCAGATCGTGGCGCTGGTGAATGCAGCGCTGCTGGGCTCGGGCGTGGTCACCATCGTCCAGTGCAGGGGGGTGGGGCCCGTGGGCATACGGCTGCCATGCGTCATGGGCACAAGCTTCGCCTTCGTGGGCGCGGGCATCAGCGTGGGACTGGAGCATGGCGTGGCCGGCATCCTGGGCTCCTCGCTGGTAGGGTCGCTGGTGATGATCGTGGGCAGCTACTTCATGCCCGTGATCCGCCGCTTCTTTCCGCACACCGTGACCAGCGTGGTCGTGACCATGATCGGCCTGTCGCTGACTCCCGTCGCCGTGGACTGGGCTGCGGGCGGCGTGGGCCGCAGCGACTACGGCGCGATCGGCCACCTGGCCATCGCCGGCTTCGTGCTGGTGCTGGTGATCGGCTTCGTGCAGTGGGGCAGGGGCATCGTCTCTGCCTCGGCCGTGGTGCTGGGCATCGCCTGCGGCTATGTGCTGTGCCTGGCGCTGGGCCTGATCGACTTCACCCAGGTGAGCGAGGCCGCGGTCTTCGCCATCCCGCAGCCGCTGACCTTCGGCATGACGTTCCCGGTGGCCGGCATCGTCGCCATGTCCATCGCCTTTCTGGTGACCATCGTCGAGACCACGGGCACCTTCATGGCCCTGGGCGCGGCCACGCAGACGCGCATCGACGGCAAGCGCCTGTCCAGCGGCATGCTGTGCGATGGCGTGGGCTCGGCCTTCGCCGCCGTGATGTCCAGCCCTCCGCTGTCCACCTTCGCCCAGAACGTGGGCGTGGTCTCGCTGACCGGCGTGGCCAGCCGCCACGTGGTCATGCTGACGGGCGTCATGCTGCTGCTGGCCGGCCTCTTTCCTGTGCTGGGCGCACTGGTGGTGACGATTCCGCAGCCCGTGCTCGGCGGCGCGGGGCTGATGATGTTTGCCATGATCATTTCGGCCGGCATCCGCATGCTCAGCGGCGCCGAGCACTCGCGGCGCGCCAGCCTGATCATCGCGGTCTCGCTGGGCTGCGGCCTGGCGGTCACGGTGCGCCCGGACCTGCTGGCCCGCATGCCTGCCTTCGTGCGCGAAGTCTTCGGCTCGGGCATCACCGTCGGCGCCCTGGTCGCTGTGGGGCTGAACCTGCTGCTGCCCGGCCGCGAGGTCGATGCCCATCCCGAGGAAGCCGTGGCCTGATGCGCATTTTCATGGGCCTACACTGCGGCCCATGAACACCACCGCACCCCGCACCGACATCACCATCTACCACAACAACCGCTGCAGCAACTCGCGCGGCGCGCTGGCCCTGCTGCGCGACAACGGCGTGGAGCCGACCATCGTCGACTACATCGCCCAGCCCCTGGACGCTGAGCAACTGCAGGCCCTGGTCCGGCAGCTGGGCATGCCCGTGCGCGAGCTGCTGCGCAGCAAGGAAGCCGTCTACACCGAGCTGGGCCTGGGCGATGCATCCGTCAGCGATGCGCAGCTCATCGCCGCCGTGGCCGAGCACCCCGTGCTGCTCAACCGCCCCATCGTCGTCACCCCCAAGGGCGCGGCGCTGTGCCGCCCGCCGGAGAAGGTGCTGGCGCTGATCTGAGATGCACGGCGAGGGTTCTAAGCCTCGCCTAAGTCTGCCCCTTCAGACTTCTCCCCAACGCAGCAAGGAACGCTGCTTTTGAGGAAAGGTCTGCGATGAACAAGATTCTGTCCACTCCCCGCCGTCTGGTGCTGGCCCTGGTGGCCGCAGGTGCCATCGGCGCCCTGGGCGCCACGGGCGCCGGTCTGGTTGGTGTGGTGCATGGCGATGCGCGTGCCGCCACGTCGCTGTTTGCGCCTGCAGCACAGCCTGCTTCTCCAGCTTCTCCCGCCGCTGCCGTGGTGGCGCCCAACTTTGCCGACATCACGGCGCGCAATGGCGCGGCCGTGGTCAACATCAGCGTGGTCGGCAGTTCGCGTGCCATGGGCGAGGATGGCGACGAGGCCGCTGCGCGGCAGGGCCAGGGCCAAGGTCAGGGCCTGCAGGGCATGGACCCCAACGATCCGTTCTTTGAATTCTTCCGCCGCTTCGGCGTGCCCGGCATGCCGGGCATGGGCCAGGGCCAGCCCCAGCGCGATGTGCCCACGCGCGGCGAAGGCTCGGGCTTCATCGTCTCCAGCGACGGCCTGATCCTGACCAACGCCCACGTGGTGCGTGGCGCCAAGGAAGTCACTGTCAAGCTCACCGACCGGCGCGAGTTCAGCGCCAAGGTGCTGGGCGCCGATCCCAAGACCGACGTGGCCGTGCTGCGCATCGAGGCGAAGAACCTGCCCACCGTATCGCTGGGCAAAACGGCCGATCTGCGCGTGGGCGACTGGGTGCTGGCCATCGGCTCGCCCTTCGGCTTCGAGAGCAGCGTGACGGCCGGCGTGGTCAGCGCCAAGGGCCGCACCCTGCCTG
The DNA here is from genome assembly GCF_016516495.1 of Delftia sp. S65. Lineage (NCBI taxonomy): Bacteria > Pseudomonadati > Pseudomonadota > Betaproteobacteria > Burkholderiales > Comamonadaceae > Delftia > Delftia sp. S65. The sequence goes on along the minus strand of NZ_JACVUR010000006.1, from coordinate 196,588 downwards.
ACGACTCCTTCGTGCCCTTCCTGCAGACCGACGTGGCCATCAACCCCGGCAACTCGGGCGGCCCGCTGTTCAATGCGCGCGGCGAGGTGGTGGGCATCAACAGCCAGATCTACTCGCGCTCGGGCGGCTACCAGGGCGTGTCCTTCGCCATTCCCATCGAGGTGGCCACGCGCGTGCAGCAGCAGATCGTGGCCACGGGCAAGGTGCAGCATGCGCGGCTGGGCGTGGCCGTGCAGGAGGTGAACCAGGCCTTTGCCGATTCCTTCAAGCTTGACCGTCCCGAAGGCGCCCTGGTGTCCAGCGTGGACAAGAGCGGCCCCGCCGCCAAGGCGGGCCTGGAGCCCGGCGACGTGGTGCGCAAGATCGATGGCCAGCCCATCGTGGGATCGGGCGATCTGCCGGCCTTTGTGGGCCAGGCGCTGCCGGGCCAGAAGGTCACGCTGGAGATATGGCGCAACGGCGAGGCCCGTACCCTGAATGCCGTGCTGGGCGATGCCAGCGACAAGGCCGCCAAGGTGGCCAAGGACAAGCCCGACGCCGGCAAGGGCAAGCTGGGCCTGGCCCTGCGCCCGCTGCAGCCCGAGGAAAAGCAGCAGATCGGCGTGAAGGACGGTCTGGTCGTGGCCGACGCCGCAGGCCCGGCCGCCGAGGCCGGCATCACGCAGGGCGATGTGCTGCTGTCCATCAATGGCACGCCTGCCGGTGATATCGAGGCCGTGCGTGCCGCCATGGCCAAGGCCGGCAAGACCGTGGCCGTGCTGATCTGGCGCGATGGCAACAGGATCTTTGTCCCCGTACGTCTCGGGTAAGTGAAAGGAGGTAAGGGACCAGAAGCATCCACACACTTGATTGATCGCACGGCCCCGGCGTGAATGCGCCGGGGCTATCGCTTTGGGAAAACCCAGAGAAAAATGCCAGCGGTCCAAGGAGCGGTAAGCCAATGTGATGGTTGTATCGTGTGAAATGACGCCCATTTGCGTTAGTAATGTTTCTTTTTGTGACGGATTGATGTAAGGGAAACCGCTTAGACTGCCGGCCCATCGAGGCGTGCGCTGACCGTCTTGATTCACGGAATACGGCCCCTGGGGGCGCAACGCATCACAGGAAAGGCACGGCTTTGAATCAGGACTACAGCTTGCAGGTGGCGGGTTTGGGCGCATCGTTCGGTGCGCGCGTCATCCTGGCTGAGGTGGACTTCGCACTGCCCGCCCGGGGCGTCAACGTTTTGCTGGGGCCTTCGGGATCGGGCAAATCCACCCTGCTGCGCACGCTGGCCGATCTCAATGCCGCCAACCCGCGTTTTCGCCGCTGGGGCAGCACGCGCTACGCGGGCCAGCCATGGCGCAGCGGCCTGCAGGCGCCGCGCCTGGTGCAGCAGCAGGCCAGGCTGATGATGGCCAGCACCTTCGATGCCATCGTGGAGCTGGCGCGCCCCCGTCTCAAGCTGGTGCCGCATGAGCTGCGCGACTGGTGCCGCGCCCAGGTGCAGGCCTTCGGCTTCCCCGAGCTTGCGCTGATGTTCGACCAGCCGGCGCTGCAACTGTCCCCCGTGCAGCAGCGGGCCGTGGCCATCCTGCGCGAGGCGCTGGCCGAGCCGGTGCTGCTGATGGTGGACGAGCCCACGGCCGAGCTGGAGGGCTACGAGGCCTTCGTGCTGCTGGAACTGCTGCGCCAGGTGGGTCAGCGCACTGCCGTGCTGATGAGCACGCACCAGCAGCAGCACGCGCAGGCCGTGGCGCAGGACATGCTGCTGCTGGCCGGCGGCCGCATCGCCGAGGCGCAATCCATGGAAGCCTTTCAGCGTGCACCGCTGTCGCTGGCGGGCCAGCAGTTCCTGCGCACCGGCAGCTGTGCCGTGGCCTCTCCCGATGCGCGGGCCGAAGACCTGGAGGAGGGCGTGCCCCTGCCTCCTCCGCTGCCTGCAGCGGCCATGGCCGCGATCTCCGAATTTCTGTCGGATGCAGTGGCCGCCGAGCCTGCATCCGAGCCCATGCCTGCACCTGAGCCTGCGCCTGCGCCTGCGCCTGCGCCTGCACCCGTGCCTGCACCCGCACCCGCACCCGCACCGACACCCGCTCCCCGTCCACGCGCCGTCAATCCCGCCGTGCTGGTGGACTGGCAGCCGCTGGCCGCAGACCCGCAGGCCGTGCCCGCCAGCCGTGGCCCCAACGGTTTTGCCTGGCTGGTGCCGGGCCGGCTGGCCGGTGCGCCGCAGCCCGGCGTGGTGCAGTCCATGGACTTCGACCTGAAGGCCCTGCGCGGCTGCGGCGTCACCGTGCTGATCACGCTGACCGAAAACGACCTGCCGCAAGAGCCGCTGCAGCGGCACGGCCTGCGCAACCTGCACCTGCCGGTGCGCGACCACGAATCACCCACGGTGGCCCAGATCCAGATGCTGCTGGCGCGCATGTCGGCCATGCTGCGCGCGGGCGAGGTGCTGGCCGTGCACTGCCTGGCCGGCCTGGGCCGCACGGGCACGGTGCTGGCCGCATGGCTGGTGCGCGAGGGCCTCACCGCCGACGAGGCGCTGCGCCGCGTGCGCCTCATCGACGCCCAGTACGTGCAGTCCCAGGCCCAGGAGGACCTGCTCTACGCGTACGAAGTGGCACTGCTGCTGAAGATGGGCTGACCGATCACATCCATTCACAATAAAAGGAAAGCTGCAATGAGCCTGGATAACGTTTTGAGCGAGGTGGCCGGGTCCGTGCCCGAGTGCCTGGCCATCGGCTACGTGGATGCCGCCTCCGGCATGCTGCTGGCCATCCGCACGGTGGACTCGCATCCGCGCGAAGTCATCGACCTGGTGGCCGCCGCCACGGCCGACCTGTTCAACGGCCCCAATGTCTCGATGATCGAGAGCCTGTTCAAGAAGTCGCGCGGCCTCAAGGACGACGGCCACCACTATTTCCAGGAGCTCATCGTCAACAGCGACAACCTCATCCACGTCTTCCTGCGCGGCAAGCTCATGCCCGACTACGTGGCCGTCTTCGTGTGCCGCCGCACGGCCAACCTGGGCATGGCGCTGACCAAGGCCCGGATGGCCATGCCTAAGATTGAAGCGGCGGTGTGACCGCCGCTCACCCCCTGAGTCGCTGCGCGCCTTCCCCCTCTCTAATCGCTTCGCGAAGGAGGGGGACGACAGCCTCGCGGCGGGGCGGCCCTTGCTCGCTGTCCCTGACGTTTGAGCGCGCCAGTTTCGGGCGGCATGTGCCTCAGAACTGAGCCAGCCTTCCAGGGAGCTATTCTTCAACCATGCGCTTACTGCTTGTCGAAGATGACGCCATGATCGGCGAGGCCGTGCAGACCCTGCTGCGCGGCGAGGGCCATGCGGTGGACTGGGTCCGTGACGGCCTGCAGGCCGATGCGGCCCTGTGCCCCGGCCCGGGTGGCGGCCATGGCTATGACATGGTGCTGCTGGACCTGGGCCTGCCCGGGCAGGACGGATTGCAGGTGCTGCGCCATCTGCGCGGGCGCCGCGACCGCACGCCGGTGCTGGTGGCCACGGCGCGCGATGCCGTGCGCGACCGCATTGCCGGGCTGGATGCGGGGGCCGATGACTACGTGGTCAAACCCTATGACCTGGACGAGCTGCTCGCGCGCCTGCGCGCGCTGGCGCGGCGTGCCTCTGGCGGGTCCGACCCGCTGTACGAGCGCGAGGGCGTGCGGCTGAACCCCGCCACGCGCGAGGCCAGCGTCGATGGCCGCGACGTGGTGCTCTCGGGCCGCGAATGGGCGGTGCTGGAGACGCTGCTGGCGCGCCCGGGCAGCACGCTGTCGCGCCAGCAGATCGAGGACAAGCTCTACGGCTGGGGCGACGAGGTCAGCAGCAACGCCATCGAGGTCTACATCCACGGCCTGCGCAAGAAGCTGGGCGCGGGGCTGATCCTCAATGTGCGCGGCGTGGGCTACATGGTGCCCAAGCCATGACGGCGCCGGCTTCCTCCCTTGTTTCCTCCCTTGTCGCCCGGGCGCGCAGCCGCCTGCCCGGCGCACTGGGCACGCGGCTGCTCATGTTCCTGGGGGCGGCCATCGTGCTCACGGCGCTGCTGCAGGGCCTGCTGGCCTACCGCAATGCGCTGCTGCAGACCGACACCCTGTTCGACTACCAGATGCAGCAGACCGCCTTTGCGCTGCGCGCCGGCCTGCCGGTGGACGCGCGCGGCAGGCCCCAGGGCACGCCGCCCGAGGATGAGAACCACGAATTCATCGTCCAGGTCTGGACCAACGAAGGCCTGCGCATTTTTGAATCCGCCCTGGGCGCCGCCCTGCCGCAGATGGCCGTGCTGGGCTTTGCCGACGTGCCCGCGCGCGGCACGGTCTACCGCGTGTTCTCGCTGCAGACGCGCTCGCAGGTGATCCAGGTGGCGCAGGACATGCGCGTGCGCCGCACCCTGGCGCGCGATGCCGCCTGGCAAAGCCTGCTGCCCATTGCCCTGCTGGCGCCCGTGCTGGCGCTGGCCGTGTGGTGGGTGGTGCGCAGTTCGCTGGCGCCCGTGCAGCGCGTGCGCCGCGAACTGGCCACGCGCCGCCCGCAGGACCTTGCGCCCGTGCCTGCCGAGGGCCTGCCCGACGAGGTGCGGCCCCTGGTGGCCGAGCTCAATGCGCTGCTGCAGCGCGTGGGCCAGGCCTTCGAGGCGCAGCAGCACTTCGTGGCGGACGCCGCACACGAGCTGCGCTCTCCGCTGGCCGCGCTCAAGCTGCAACTGGTGGCCTTGCAGCGCGCGCCCGATGCGGCCGCGCATGACGAGGCCGTGCAGCGTCTTTCGGCCGGCATAGACCGGGCCACACGGCTCGTCGAACAATTGTTGACATTGGCGCGGCAGGAAGCCCAAGGCACGGTACAAGGCACGGCCCCAGGCGTGCAAGGCATGCAGGGCCGGCACGGCGCTGCCGCGGCCGCACCTGCCGACGTGGACCTGCGCGAAGTGGTGGAGCAGGCCCTGGCGGACCAGGCCGTGGCGGCCCAGCAGCACGGCCTGGACATGGGCCTGAGCGAGTCCCCGCAACTGCGGCAGTCCTTTGCCGTGGCGGGCGACGCACAGTCCTTGCAGATGCTGGTGCGCAACCTGCTGGACAACGCCGTCAAGTACGTTCCGCAAGGCGGCCGCGTCGATGTCGGCTGGCGCAGCGATGCCCAGGGCCGCGCGCTGGTGGTCGAGGACTCGGGCCCCGGCATTGCCGAAAGCGAGCGCGAACTGGTGCTGCGGCGCTTTGTGCGTGGGCCTTCAGCGGCTTCTGCGGGCCAGCCGGCGCAGGGCAGTGGCCTGGGCCTGGCCATCGTGCAGACCATTGCCGAGCGGCATGGCGCACGCCTGCTGCTGGACCGCTCGCCCACGCTGGGCGGCCTGCGCGTGCAGGTGATGTGGCCGCCTGTGTCGGGCCGCTGACAGCGGCGCGTGGCGCGCAGGCCTATCGGCGTGTAGCGCGCGGCGGGAATGCTTCCCGCCTGCGTCCGGCCGGGTCACAATCCCCAAATTGGTGCCGGCCCGCCTGCCTTGCCATTCCCTCATCAGGCGCGCGGGCAGTCTGCATCCGTAGTTATTTCGAGAGGTATTTCATGGAGTCCCTTGTCCAGCGCCTGTCCCAGTCCGTGACCCAGGCGCATTCGTTGGAAGAGTTGACGCGGCCCCTGCTGCAAATGCTCGAAGAGAGCACGCAGCTGGAGTCCACCTATCTCACCACCATCAACGAAGAACAGGGCCAGCAGCGCGTGCTGTACGCGCGCAACGCCAGCGAGATGCAGATTCCCGAGGGCCTGGTCGTTCCCTGGGGCGACACGCTGTGCAAGCGCGCCCTGGATGAGGGCCGCATGTACACGCCAGATGTGGGCGCCTGCTGGGGAGACTCCGAGGCCGCGCGAGAACTGGGCATACGCACCTACGCCAGCGCGCCCGTGCGTTTTTCGGATGGCCAGCTCTACGGCACGCTGTGTGCGGCCAGCAAATCCTCGCAGGCCCTGAGCAGCGAGGCCGAAGGCATGCTGCGCCTGTTCGCCAACCTGATTGCCGAGCGCGTGGAGCGCGAGCAGCTCATCGCCAGCCTGAACCGGACCAACCGGGAGCTGGCGGCGCTGGCCTTGCTGGACCCGCTGACCGGCCTGCCCAACCGGCGCTGCCTCACCGATGAGCTGGGCCGGCTCATCGCCCGGTGCGCGCGCAGCCAGGAATGCGTGGTGGTGGGCTTCATCGACCTGGACCGCTTCAAGAACGTCAACGACGAGCACGGCCACGAGGCCGGCGACGCGCTGCTGCGTGCCATGGGCGAACGCCTGTCCGCCCACCTGCGCAGCGCCGACATGCTGGCGCGCTTTGGCGGGGACGAGTTCGTCTTCATCGGCGTGGGGCCCTTGTTCGGCAGCGAGGCCGATGCCGTGGCGCGTGAACTGCAGCAGCGCCTGTCGGATGCCTCGGCCTTCCAGGTCGATCTGCCCGATGGCAAGACGCTGGACTACGGCGGCGCCAGCGTGGGCGTGGTCTGCCTGCGGCCGGACTCCATTGACGCCGACGACGCGCTGCAAAAGGCCGATGCGGCCATGTACCGCGTCAAGATGGCGCGCAGCCGCGAAGCCAGGGGCAACGCGCTGCATTGAGCCAGCCGCAGGCTTGGCCCGGCGGCCAAGACCTGCTGCTGCCTTGCTCCGGCCTGCTTCGCTGCTTCTCGCGTGCGCTCTTTTTTCTTGCCGTCTCAGCCTGCTGCCAGCATGGGCTGCCTGCGCTGCAGCTCCACGGCGGCATGCTGATGGCCGCTTGCCGCCTCCAGCTTGAAGGCGCCCACCGTGCGCACCAGGTCGCCGGCCTGGCCACGCAGGCTGGAAGCGGCGGCGGCCATCTCCTCCACCAGTGCCGAGTTCTGCTGGGTGGCCTGGTCCATCTGCGTGACCGCCTGGCCGATCTGCGCCACGCCCGAGCTTTGCTCGGAACTGGCGGCGCTGATCTCGCCCATCAGATCGGTCACGCGGCGTATGGCGTCCACCACCTCGGCCATGGTCGTGCCGGCCTGGTCGGCCAGCGCGCTGCCGTTGTGCACGCGGCTGGCGCTGTCGGTGATCAGTTGCTTGATCTGCTTGGCGGCCTCGGCACTGCGGCTGGCCAGGCCGCGCACCTCGGTGGCCACCACGGCAAAGCCCCGGCCCTGCTCGCCCGCACGCGCGGCTTCCACGGCCGCGTTCAGCGCCAGGATATTGGTCTGGAAGGCAATGCCGTCGATCACATTGATGATGTCGGCGATCTGCCGGCTGGAATCACTGATGCCGCGCATGGTGTCCACCACCTGCCGCACGACCTCGCCGCCCTGCTCGGCCACGGTGGAGGCACCCAGCGCCAGCTGATTGGCCATCTGCGCGTTGTCGGCGTTCTGGCGCACGGTGGAGCTGAGCTGCTCCATGGAGGCGGCCGTCTGCTGCAGCGCGCTGGCCTGGCTTTCCGTGCGTGATGACAGGTCCTGGTTGGCCTGCGCGATCTGCCCGCTGGCCGCTGCCACGCTGACCGATCCCTGGTGCACCTGGCGCACCACGCCGCGCAGCCCCTCCTGCATGGTCTGCAGCGCGCGCAGCAGCATGGACACCTCGTCCTTGCCGCGCACATCGATGTGCCGTGTCAGGTCGCCCGCCGCCACGGCATCGGCCGTATGAATGGCCAGGCGCAGCGACCGTGCCATGTTGCGGATGATGGACCAGCCCAGCAGCACCCCGAGCAGCACGCCCGCGATGATGGAGCCCACGGCCACCGCAAAAATCACCTGGTAGAGCGATTGCGCGGCGTCGTATTCCTCCTTGGCGACGCGGGTCTGCAGCGCGGTCAGCTGCACGATCACATCACGCAGCGGCGCGTACAGGGCCTCGTCCTTGTCGATCAGCAGCTGCCGGGCCAGCTCCAGGTCGCCGGACTGCAGCGCCTGCTGGGCCGGCTTCAGAAAGCCTTGCAGGAACAGCGCGCGCACGGCCTCGAAGCGGTCGGCCAGCTGCGCCTCTTCCTCGGTCATCCGGGTCTGGCGGAACGAGGCCCAGGCCTTGTTCACGTCGTTGATGTTGATCTGTATCTCCTGCTGCTTTTGCTGCGTGTACTCGGGCAGGTGCACCGCAATGGCGCCCGAGACCGCATGGCGGTTGCGCAGCAGAAGGCGCTGCACTTCCAGCAGATCGCCCAGTGCGACCAGGCGCTCTTCATAGACCACCTTGAATCGGCGGTTGGACTCGCTGATTCCATATAGCCCGAAAGCGCCGATCACGATCATGAGCAGTGAGAGAAAACCAATCAAGGCGGTCAGGCGAGTCGATAACTTGAAATTATTCATACTGCGTCCTTTGCATGCATTGCGGATGGTTGGTGGGTACTTGCGTTGTCAGGCCGCCCCGTGATGACTCGCATCTCTCATAACGGAATCGGTAATGAAAATGAGATTTCATTAACGGGAAATGCCCGGTCTGCACAAATGCTCACAGGCATCCGGAAACGGCGATGCTGGCTTGCCGATGGCCTGCGTGGCCAATGGCGATCCATGTTGTATTGGTTTGTAAACTATTTGTTACAAACTATAGTATGAATCGAATGGGCCAGGCAATACCAGTTTTTCAGGCATTGGCCTTGGCCTGATAGGGGCTCTCTGCGTATTGCTTCGCTATTGTTTCGCTATGAAAAATACAGGTGGCAACGGCCCTGGCAGTGGCTGCGGCGCCGAACGGCCCGCCTAGAATCCGCCTTTATGCGCTGTGCATGCGCGTTCATCCGCGCTTGCGCGAGGCCCCTGGCCTGCCTTCACGAAAGAGATCCATGAAACCCAAAACCCTTGCCGGCGCGTTGGCCGCCCTCTGCGTGGCTGCGGCCGGACTGCTCTACGCATCGCCCTACATCGCCCTGCACCAGATCGGCAAGGCCGTGGAGCGCCGCGATGCCCAGGCACTGTCCGGCTACGTGGACTTTCCCGCGCTGCGCGAAAGCATCAAGGGCCAGATGATGGCCAGGCTGCAGTCCCAGATGGGCGGCTCGGGCGACAGCGCCTCCAACCCCCTGGCCGGCTTTGGCCAGCAACTGGCCCAAGGCCTGGTCAGCCAGTTCACCGAGGCGCTGGTCTCGCCCGACGGCGTCATGCTCATGCTGGAAAAAGGCAAGCCCGGCAAACCCACGGACGTGGCCGCCGCAGGCGTGGGCGTGGACACCCAGGGCGGGCCGCCGCGCAAGGACTACTCCGTGGAGTACCAGGGCTGGTCCAAGGTCTTCGTGCACCCGCGCGGCGAGCCGGGCGGCTTCATCTTCAGGCGCGAAGGCCTGATGGGGTGGAGGCTGGTGGCCGTGAAGATGGATTGAGGGGCGCGGGCAGGCCGCCTGCACCCCGGTCCCTCAGCCTTGATGCAGCACCTTCATCACATGGCGCTTGCCCAGCCGCAGTGCGCGGGCATCGGCCTCTGGCTGCGTATCGCAGGGCTGGTCATCGGTGACGGCCTCCAGGGCCTTGCCGCTGGCCACCTCCAGCAAGGTGGCGCGCGGCAGCCAGGCGCCTGGCGAGGCATCGCTGGGCAGTGATGCGGGCGTGATCCGCACGCCCATGTAGAGAAGGCTGTCCATGGCCTGCCGTATCCGTTCGGATCAGCCTGCCAGGGGCGGGCGGGGCAGGGCCAGCCACTGCTGGACGGCGGGGTGCTGCCACTGCCGGCGCGCATAGGCGGCCAGCGGCGCAGGCACGGCGTCGCCGTTGAGCACCAGGCGGTTGAGCATCAGCGCCAGATCCACATCGGCAATCGACCATGGGCCGGCAATGTGGTCGTCCTCCGAGCGGATGAAGGCTCCCGCCACCGAGAACAGCTTGCGCGCCGCCGCCTGGCCCGCATCCGACAGCGGCGTGGGCGTGGGGCGGTAGAACACCACCTCGGTGCTGCGCTCCGAGCGCAATGCCATCAGATCGCTGCGCAGCCAGGCCTGGACCTGGCGCACACGGGCACGCGCCTGCGCATCCTGGGGGTAGAGCGGGGCGCCGCCAAAGCGGTCCTGCAGGTACTCGCAAATCGCCGAAGACTCCGACAGGCTGAAATCGCCATCCACCAGCGTAGGCACCCGTGCCGTCAGCGATGCGGCCACATAGTCCGCCCCGGTGTTCTGTCCCGCCGAAAGGTCCAGCGTGCGCAAATCGAAGTCAATCCCCTTGACCTTCAGCGCAACGAATACGGACATGGCATAGGGAGAGGCGAATTGCGAATCGGCGTACAGCAGCATGAGGGCCTTTCGGGAGACTGCATCAGTGATTGGGGCACTGATGGTAGCCGAGCAGCCCGGGCGCATAGGCCATGATCGGTCATGCGTCGTCCGGCGGATCGCCGCAGATGCGGCCCATGCCGCCTTCAAAGACATCGCGCACGTCACGAAGGGTCTGCGAACCCCATTCATCACGGTGCTCGCCATGCAGGGCGGCCGCCACGTAAACGATCTCCGACAACTGCGAGATGCGTGCCGCCATGCCGTGCGCCACGATATGGCTCTCCGTGTTCTGGTGGTCGCCCATTTGCATCAGCACCTGCGCCAACTGCTGGACCTCGTAGTTGGCCTCGCGGGCCAGTTCGCGCCACTGCGATGGCGTTGCGCCGGTGTCCAGCCTGGCTTGCAATTCATACAGCGTGGTGCGCGGAAACACGATCCCGTCCACCGGCGTCTCTGATATCTGCGCCAGCGCCTGGGCCGCTTCTGCCAGCAGGCGAGTGCGTGGGCCGGACTCCGCATCGCCGGGCACCAGCCGCGCCGAATTGATGCAGGCGGCCACATCAAACGCCGTGTTCTGCAGATCGCACGTCGAGCCGGGCTTGGCTGCGTGGCGTGCCACATCGCTGGCGATGCGCAGCAGGCGGTCGGATTCCCCGCTGTGCCGGTGCGTCTCATCGGTCATCGCGGCCTGCTTGAGTGCTTCAGCGGCCTGCAGGAACAGCGCGCGGTCCGCCTTGGCGAGCTTCTTGCGCGATGGTTTTGCGGCAGCGTGCTTCATGGACCTCCTCCGAGCAACGTACAGGGCGCAGCAAAGGAGCCGCCTGAGGGGTCAGGTAGTATTTGGCGCTTGTAGTGACAACGCTTCATAGACTATCAAACGAAAATTTGATCGTCAATAGTTTATATAAAAAATGTTTGACTTCTCTGCGCGCCTGACGGAGGAAAGAAATAGGCTGGGCCTTAGCCAAGAGGCGTTTGGCGCTATTGCGGGAGTGTCAAAGATGTCCCAACTCAACTATGAGAAGGGCGTCAGAAAGCCTGATGTGGGTTACCTCATGGCTGTGGCGGAGCAAGGGGTTGACGTTGCCTACCTGCTAACAGGTCAACGTTTGTTTGACCCGAACGCCATCCAGCACGAGCGCTCCGAACCGACCCTCGCGGCCCGCCTGCAGCAGGAACGCCAGCGCCTGAACCTCACCGAAGCCGAACTGGCCCACAAGGCCGGGCTGGACAAACAGACCCTGAAGCACTTCGAGTCCGGCGACCTTGTCCCCGACGCCACGGCACTGCAGCAACTGCACCTCGCTGGCGTCGATATCGGCTACGTGCTGCTCTCCCTGCGCTCCACCCCGCCCGACGCCGATGTGCAGGCATTGCTGGAGCACTACGGCAAGGCGACGCCAGCAGCGCGTGCGCTGGTGAGAGGGGTGGCGGAGCTGGCCGGGCGGGGGTGAGGCTGCAGGCCTTCAACTCTCCCGGCCTGCGCGGCACATATCTGAAAAGCGTCAATAGCTACTGAATGAATAGCAAAATTGCAGCGAACACAAGCCGTGCTGGACAGAGTGAAAAGCGGTAGCTACCATTGGTGATTACCAATCAAGGAGCCCGCCATGGACACTGCACGCCTTTTCCAATCCGGCCGCAGTCAAGCCGTGCGGCTGCCCAAGGAATACCGTTTCACGGGCACTGAAGTCGTGGTGAAGCACTTCGGCAACGGCGTGTTGCTGCTGCCCGCAGACGACCCTTGGCAAACACTGCAAGCCGGGCTGGCTGAGTTTGAACCGGGCTTTGTGCTCGAGCGCGAGCAGCCTGATGCCCAGCAGCGGGACGAGATCAGCCCATGATCCTGCTCGACACCAACATCTGCATCTACATCATCAATGCCAAGCCCCCGGAGGTGCTGGCGCGCTTTCAGCAGTACCGCATGGGCGAGGTGGGATTGTGCAGCGTGGTGGCTGCCGAACTGGCCTTTGGTGTGGCCAAAAGCGGCTCGGCCCGTAACCGCCAGGCCCTGGAGATGTTTCTTGCCCCGCTCGCCATCCTCCCGTTTGACGAGGCGGCCGTGTGGGCCTATGGCGACCTGCGTGCCGATCTGGAGCGTCGAGGCAGTCCCATAGGCGCGCTTGACACCATGATCGCTGCCCACGCCCTCAGTCAGCGGGCCCTGCTGGTCACCAACAACACCCGCGAATTCGCCAAGGTGCCCGGCCTGCAGTTGGACAACTGGGCTGTCGCTACCTGATTCCCTGGGTAAATCCGATCCTAGTGCTTGCTGTATGAGCGCAAGCAGCTATCAAATGTGAAGTAATCGATATCTTTTCATCGAAACCCGGCTACCCAGTTCGCGCCTCTGGACAGCGCCTGCATGCATGCTGGCTGGCCGGCTTGCACTGACCCTGGACCGAACGCAAAAAGCCCCTCGGCACCTTTCTGGTGCCGAGGGGCTTTTCTTGTTTCTACGCCACCTGTGCCCAGACATGTCCCCGGGGGCCAAGTGCAATTCGCAAGCCATTGATACAGAAGCAATTCAATGGTCCCTCCGACAGGAATCGAACCTGTATCTGGCGCTTAGGAGGCGCCCGTTCTATCCATTGAACTACGGAGAGGAGCAAACGGCGATTGTAAACCCACGCCGGACCCGCCCCGCGCACCGCCGGGAGGGCGGCATGCGGGGCGCTGGGGCGTCAGTCCTTGCGCACGGTGTAGATGAGGTCCAGCGCGCTGGTTTCCCCGGTCTGGCCGCGCAGGGTGAGGCGGCGCGAGAGGTCGTAGAAGATGTACAGCGTGCCCATGGCCCCCGAGAGGCTTTGCTCGTAGGTGACGTAGAGATCGCTGGACAGGCGCTTGCCCAGGGTGAGGGCGGCGCCGGTGGAGCCTTCGCCGCCCGGTCCCTTGAAGCCGATTTCGTCCAGGCCCAGGTTGCTGGCGATCTTGCCGCTGTTGTTGCGCCCGCCGCTGAGCAGGGACAGCGCGGCCTGCTGGAGCAGGGCGCTTTCGGCGCCGCCCGTGGCGGGGTCACGGCCCATGACCACCCAGGAGAGCTTTTCGGCATCGGGCATTTCGGGGTCGGAGTACAGGCGCACGCGCGGGGCGTTGGCCGTGCCCTGCACCTGCACGCCTGCGCGCACGGCGATGTTCGGGCGCAGCGCCAGGATGTCCAGCGAGGGGTTGGCGTAGGGGCCGTTGAAGCGGATGAGGCCGGTCTCCACGTCCAGCGACTGGCCCCAGGCGCGGTAGCGGCCCTGCACGGTGCGGATCTCGCCGGTAATGCGCGGCGGGCCGCCCGCCACGGTGGGGCCTTGCACTTCCAGCGCGCCTTCCAGGCGGGTGGTGATGCCGTAGCCCTGCAGCGCGAAGTCGCGGCCCAGGTCGAGCTTGACGAGGATGTCGGGCAGCTTGATGGTTTCCGCGCGGGCCTGGGCCTTGCGGTCGGCCTGCTGCTGTTTGCGCGCCGCTTCCTGCTCGGCCTTGCGCGAGGCGGCCGAGTGCACGACCACGTCGGAGTCCAGCGAGGGGGCGGATTCCTCGGGCAGGATGATGGTGGCGCGGTCGGTAGTGAGGTCGCCGCGCAACGTGAACTGGCCTTGCTCCAGCTTGGCCTGCAGGCCGCCGGAGATGCTGACCTGGCGGTCCGCGCGCACCAGCACCTGCAGCCTGGTGGCCTGGGCGCGCAGGTCCATGCTCAGGCCGGAGTTGCTGCCATCGGCATTGGGCGGATCCCAGCGCACGAAGCCCGAGCCTGTGAGTTCGCCGCCTTCGCGCGGGGCCGTGGTGAGGTTGCCGCTGTAGCCCAGGATGCGCGCATTGCTGCCGCGCCCGCCCTGCATGCGCAGTTCGGTCAGGTCCAGCCGGTTGCCTTGCAGGCGGGCGCGCAGCACGCCGTTTTGCAGGTCGATGCCGTCCAGCGCGGACAGGATGCTCAGGCCGTCGGCCGAGAGATTGCCCTGCCACTGCGGGTTCTGGCGGTCGCCGCTGATCTCGGCCTTGGCCTGCAGCGAGCCGGTGACGCGCCAGCCGGGCGGGGCGAACAGCGCCCAGATGCCGATGTCGGGCATGCGGGCGTCGATCTGGCCGGACAGCGGGGCCTTCTCGGGCCAGGTCCAGGTGCCGTCCTGCTGGGCCAGGCGCGTGCCCAGCTGGGCGGTCAGGGTGCCGGCGCGTTCGCTGTCCCAATCGAGCTTGGCCTGCACGTCGTCGCCCTGGGCACGCACGCTCAGGCGGGCTTGCTTGATGTGGGCGCGCATGCCGGCGCCGCGCACGGTATGCGTGCGCACTTCGCCGGGCTTGCTGGAGCGCGGGCCGGTGGTGTGGATGACGGTGGTGCCCGAGCCGTCTTCCACGGCCAGGCGCAGGTCGCCCGCGGCACGCTCGACCAGCAGTTCGGCCTTGAGCGCGGGGCCGGTGGTGTCCAGGTCCCAGCGGGCGTTGAAGCTCAGGTCGCCGCTCAGGCCCATGGCGGCCAGCGGGGGCTCCTCGGCCATGGACAGGGCATCGACCCAGGCCAGCGGCAGGGCCTGGGCGCGGCCGGTGCTGCGCAGGGCCCAGCGGCCGTCGCCGCCCTGGGTGGCGCGGGTGTCGTCCCAGGCCAGCAGCACGGGCTGCGGCGCCTCGGCATTGGCGCGGCGCTGGGCCAGCGTGGGCGGCGTGACCTGCAGGCTGCCGGCCGACGCCGTGAACGTGGTGGACAGTACGGTACGGCCCGTGGTGCGCTGGGCGATCTGCACGGGCTGCTTGCCTGCCAGTTGCAACTGCCAGGGGCCGGGCAGGTCCTGGCCCGGATTCAGCCGTGCCTGCAGCCTGTCAATGCTGGCCTGCCAGTCCAGGGGCGCGGCACCGCGCGCCGTGGCAAGGCCTGCCTGCAGGGCCGTGTCGATCTGCGCGGTCTGCGTGCCACGCTTCGCCTGGCCGGTGAGGGTCAGGCTGGCCTGCTCGGGCGAGCCCTTGAGGGCCAGGCGCAGCTCGGGCAGCTCCAGCGCCTGCTCGGGCGGCGTGTTGGCGGGCAGGTAGCGCAGCTTGGCGGCCTGCAGGTCGGCCTGCAGTTGCAGGCCGCTGGCGGGAAGCGGGTCGCCCACGGCGGCCTTCATGCGCTTTTGCAGTGCGCCCCATCCGCCGCGCCAGCTGGCGTCCAGCTGGGCCTGACCTTCGATCAGGGCGCCGGCCAGCGGGTCCTTCATGCCGGGCAGCTTGCGCAGCCATTGCGTGAGGGCGGTGAGTGACGACAGCTTGAGCTGGCTGCTGCCCTGGCCTGCGGCGGGGCTGATGTGGCCGTCCAGCGAGAACTCGGCGCCGGGCAGCTCGGCCTTCAGCACGGTCTGCAGTTTTTGCTGTTCGGTGTCGAACTGCAGGCTGCGGCTGCGCACCGAGGCCTGCAGCGCATCAAGCTGCAGGTTCTCCAGCGACAGCACGGGCTGGGCCCAGCGGCCCTTGGTGGCGAGTTTCTCGATGCGCAGGGGCTGGCGCTTGCCGCCCGCGGGCGCGGCTGCGGCCTGGATGTCCACGCTGAAGTCCACCTGCTGCTCGGCCGTGGTGCTGGCGCGCAGCTCGCCCTGCAGCGGTGCGGCTTCCAGGATGCTGTAGAGCGCGGCGGGGTCCAGGCGCTGGACCTTGGCCTGGCCTTCGAAGACCTTGGTGGCGGGCTCGAAGCGGCCCTGGGCGTCGATGCTGCCCGAGCCTATGGCGATCTGCGCCTGCTCCAGCAGCCACTGCTGGCCGTCATAGCGCACCGCGGCCTCGATCTGGTCCAGCGGCAGGCGCTGGCGGTCCCAGGGGCCAGGCATGGCGTTGTTCAGGCGTGTCGTCAGCTGCCAGGCGGTGGTGGCGATGGCCGAGCCTGGTGCCTGGTCCGATGCCTGTTCCGTGGCGGGTGCTGTGCCTGGTGTCGTGGCTGGTGCCTGGGCTGCATCAGCTGCCTTGCCATCCGGCCCGGCCTGCAATTCGCCGCTGATGCGTGTGCGCGGTCCCTGGGGCCAGAAGGCGGCGATGTCGATCTGGCTGAGCTGGGCGCGCGCGGTCTGCAGCGGCTGGGGCTGCCAGGGCCGGATGCTGGCCTCGATGTCCGCATGCATGGGTTCGGACACGGGGGCGGCTTCCTTGCGCTCCCTGGCCTTGCCGTTCTTGCCATCGGCCTTGGCGGATTTCTGTACGGCGGGAGGGGCGGGCGTTTCCTCGGACACCGTCCCGGGCTTGGCATCAACCTGGAGCTTGATGCCCAGTTGCGCAGCGGCGGTGGCCAGGGTGCCGTCGATCTGTGCCTTGGCCTGCACGGCCAGCGGTGCAGGTTTGGGGGCCTTGGCCGTGGAGGCCTCGTCGTCCGAAGCCAGGGCCGGCGCCTGCAGGTCGCCCTGCAGCTCGGCCTGGATGGCCATGGGCGCACGGGCCTGCAGGCGCAGCCTGGCCTGGTAGTTGCCATCGGCCCATTGCAGGTCGCGCACGTCCAGCTGGTGCTCGCTGCCGTCATAGACGTAGTGGCCTTGCAGGCCCAGTACCTCGGCCTGGGGCGGGCCTTGCCAGACGATGCGCTCCACATGGAAGGGCACGTCGATCTTCACGGGCAGCACGAGCTGCTGCAGTGGCTCGACGGGTTTCTTGTCCTCGGGGTCGGGCGTGCTGGCAATGTTCAGCTCGGCGATGCGCACTTCGCCCAGGCGCACGGTGCGCGACAGCAGGGGGCGCAATTGCCAGCCGATGGTGGCGTCGCGCAGCTCCACCTTCATGGTGGGGCTTTGCCATTGCAGCCAGCCGATGCGCCCGCCCTGGCGCACGGTGCCGGTGACTTCCTTGGCCTGCAGGCTCTGGCCTGCGGGCAGCCAGCCGGCCACGCGCTGCAGGGTGTAGGCCAGCGAATCGGCACGGCCGCTCCACCACCAGGCGGAACCCAGCAGGGCGGCCAGCAGCAGGACCAGGGCCAGGAAGAACCAGAGCAGGGCACGCAGCCAGCGGCGGCGGCGCCGGGGCGCGGGCGCAGGCGGGGGAGGGGACGCCTGGGGGCTTTGATCTGGCGCGGCGGAGGAGGCAGGGGTATTCAAGCGGGAATCCACCATGGTCAGAAGTTGAAGCCCAGGCGCAGGTGCAGGCGCAGCTGTTTTTCCTGGGCGCCCCAGGCGATGTCGGCCTGCACGGGGCCCACGGGGCTGCGCCAGCGCAGGCCGGTGCCCACGCCCACGCGCATGTACATGGAGTCGGGCGCATCGCCCACGGTGCCGGCGTCCAGGAAGACGGCGTGCTCCCAGTCCTGCGTGTTGCCCTTGATGACGATGGGCCGCTGCCATTCGATGCTGCCCACGGCCATGTAGCGCCCGCCGATGACCTTGCCGCTGTCGGTGCGCGCACCGATGCTCTGGTAGCCATAGCCGCGAACGGTGTTGTCGCCGCCGGTGATGAACAGCTGGGTGACGGGCAGGTCGGCATCCTTGCGGGCCAGCAAGGCACCGCCCGAGGCGCGCAGCGCCAGGCGGCTGCGGCGCTTGGTCTCGGGGTCGACCTCGCCGATGGGAATCAGGCTGAGCCAGCGGCCGGAGACGCGGCCGAACGGCGTGCGCTGGGGCGTGAGCGTGGTGCCCGCGCCGACTTCCCAGGCGAAGCCGAAGCCCGAGGAGGGCGCCAGCGTGCTGTCGAAGTAGCGCCCGGTCCAGCCGTAGTTGGCCGTGACCGACGAGCTGGACGGCGGCGCGCCCTCGCCCTGGGTCTTGGCGTAGTCGTACTGCAGGTAGTAGTTGCGGTCGATGTGGTCTTCGGACTTGGTGCGGCCGGCGCGCAGCTGCAGGCTGTTGACATCGAAGTCGCCCGAGGGCGCGCGCTCGGCCTTGGCCGTGGTGAACCAGCGCCACAGGGTTTCATCGGGCAGGGCGGTCCACTGCGTGGAGATCAGCGGGTTCTTGCGGTCGAAGCGCATGCGCGTGACGGCACGCCAGCCCAGCCAGGGCAGGCGGTTGTGGATGTGGTCCACGCTCAGGCGCGGGCCGGTGTCGGTGCTCATGCCCACGCCGAAGACCCATTTCTGCATCTGGGCCTCGCGCACCTGGGCGATGACGGGCGTGGTGACCTGGGCGCCCTTGCGCTTGAGGGCCTCCTCATCCTCGGCGGCGCTTTCTCCCTGCTGGGGCACGTTGGCCAGCGTGAGGA
Source organism: Delftia sp. S65 (assembly GCF_016516495.1). Lineage (NCBI taxonomy): Bacteria > Pseudomonadati > Pseudomonadota > Betaproteobacteria > Burkholderiales > Comamonadaceae > Delftia > Delftia sp. S65. Next base: position 178,280 of record NZ_JACVUR010000006.1, on the reverse strand, counting down.
AGACGGAGTCGTAGTAGCCGCTGCTGGCCAGGCGCAGCTGGGCGTCGACCAGGGCGGTCTGGTCGTATTCCTCGCCCTCGGGCAGGCGTGCGATGCGGGCCGTGCCCACGGGGTCGTAGCGCTGGGCGCCTTCGATGCGCAGCGGGCCGAAGGTGTAGGCCGGGCCGGGTGCATAGGCCACGCTGACATCGGCCTCATGCGTGTCGGCGTCGATGTCGGCCAGGCTGGAGTCGATGCGCGCCAGCGGGTAACGGCGCGACTGCAGCGTGCGCAGGCCCTGGCTCTTGGCCTGGCTCCAGTTGGCCTGGCTGAAGCGCTGGCCGGGCTGCAGCGGCCAGTCCTCTTCGATGGTGGCGCGCTGGGAGGCGCCGTCGGGATCATCGGCATTGACGCCCGCAAAGCGCACCTGGCTGCGCGCAATGGTGGCGGGCTCGCCCGGGTCCACCTTGACGGTGACCTGCAGCGGGGCCTCTTCGGATTCGGGCGTTTCCTTGATCTCCACCGTGACCGTGGGGCTGAAGTAGCCCAGCGTGCCGATCAGGTCGCGCACGTTGGCGTCGGTGGCGCCCAGCAGCCGCGTGAGTTCGCGCCGCTGCAGATCGCTCTGGTAGCGGTAGCGGCGCAGTTCGAGGTGCTTTTCCAGCAGCTCGCGCACTTCCTTGGGCGCATCGACGACGAGCGAGAAGGCCGGGTCGCCGGTCGCTGCAATCAGCGACGGGTCCGTGTCCTTGTCATCATTCTTGGACGGCAGGAGGCTGCAGCCGCCGAGCATCAGGGCTGCACTCAACAGAAACAAAAACGCCGGCCCTCGGGCCGGCGCTGTCGCGGGGGGGAGCTTGGGCATCGGCCTATTTTGACAGCAGGCGCATGGCGTCTTCCAGACCTTTGAGTGTCAAAGGGTACATGCGGTTGCCCGTGAGCTGCTGGATGATGCTGATGCTCTGGCGGTACTGCCAGACGCCGGGCGGCTCGGGGTTGATCCAGGCAAAGCGCGGGAAGGCATGCGTCAGGCGCTGCAGCCATTCGGCGCCGGGCTCTTCGTTCATGTACTCCACGCTGCCGCCGGGCTGCAGGATCTCGTAGGGGCTCATGGTGGCGTCGCCCACGAAGATCAGCTTGTAGTCCTTGTTGTACTTGCGGATGATGTCCCAGGTCGGAAACTTCTCGGCGAAGCGGCGGCGGTTGTTCTTCCACATGAAGTCGTAGACGCAGTTGTGGAAGTAGTAGAACTCCAGGTGCTTGAACTCGCTCTTGACGGCGGAGAACAGCTCTTCCACGCGTTGCACGTGCTCGTCCATGGTGCCGCCCACGTCCATGAGCAGCAGCACCTTCACGTTGTTGTGGCGCTCCGGGATCATCTTGATGTCCAGGTAGCCCGCGTTGGCGGCCGTGCTGCGGATGGTGTCGGGCAGGTCCAGCTCCAGCTCGCCGCCTTCGCGGGCGAACTTGCGCAGCCGGCGCAGCGCGACCTTGATGTTGCGCGTGCCCAGCTCCTGCGTGTCGTCGTAGTCGCGGTAGGCGCGCTGCTCCCAGACCTTGACGGCGCTCTTGTTGCGGCCCGGCCCGCCGATGCGCACGCCGGCCGGGTTGTAGCCGCCGTGGCCGAAGGGGCTGGTGCCGCCCGTGCCTATCCATTTGTTGCCGCCTTCGTGCCGCTCCTTTTGCTCTTCGAGCCGCTTCTTGAGCGTCTCCATCAGCTCGTCCCAGCCCATGGCCTCGATGGCGGCCTTTTCCTCGGGCGAGAGCTCGCGCTCCAGCAGCTTCTTCAGCCAGTCCTGGGGAATTTCGCGCGTGAGGTCGGCCACCATCTCCACGCCCTTGAAGTAGGCGGCGAAGGCGCGGTCGTACTTGTCGTAGTGCTTCTCGTCCTTGACCAGCACGGTGCGGCCCAGGTGGTAGAAGTCGTCCAGGCTCCAGGCGTCGTCGCTCTTGGGGCCGACCACGCCGGCCTGCAGTGCCTCCAGCAGGGTCAGGAACTCCTTGACCGAGACGGGCAGCTTGGCCGCGCGCATGGTGTAGAAGAAGTCGATCAGCATGGCATCTCCCGAGGGCCCGGCGTACGCGCCCTCATGTGCGCGCCACGGCGGTGCTGCCGTCCGAATGGCGCTGCAACTGGTCCAGCAGCTGGGCGCGCGACTCGGGCCATTCGCCGCTGCGCAGGCTGTACATCACGGTGTCGCGGATGGTGCCGTCGCGGCGCAGCGCGTGGCCGCGGATCACGCCGTCCTTCTTCGCGCCCAGGCGCTCGATGGCGCGCTGGCTGGCGAAGTTGAAGCAGTCCGTGCGCCAGCCCACCACATGGCAGGACAGTGTGTCGAACGCGTGGCCCATGAGCATGAGCTTGGCCGAGGTGTTGACATGGGTGCGCTGCACGCTGCGCGCGTACCAGGTGTAGCCGATCTCCACGCGGCGCACCTCGGGCAGGATGTCGTGGTAGCTGCTGGTGCCCAGCACCTTGCCGCTGTCGTCGTCCAGCACGGCAAAGGCGAAGCGCTTGCCCAGGCTGCGCTGCTCCAGGGCGGCTTCGATATAGGCGCGCACATCACCGGGCTCGGGCGCCGAGGTCACGCGGATGCGCCACAGCTGGCCGTCCTGCACGGCCTCGCGCAGCCCGGCTTCATGGGCGAGGGCCAGGGGCTCCAGCCGCACGCCGTTGAAGCGCATGACCACGGGTCGCACAAAGCCCTGGTGCGCCACCGCGCCGGCCACGGGAATGGTCGTCACCTGGCCGGTGAGGGCCGGCACGCCCGTGTCGTTGGTGTGTTCTGGATGGGGCATGGGCGCAGGCCTCAGCGGTTGCGCTGGTTCATGAAGACCAGCTTCTCGAACAGGCTCACATCCTGCTCGTTCTTGAGCAGGGCGCCCACCAGCGGCGGCACGGCGACCTTGCCCTCGGCGGTCTGCAGCGACTCCACGGGAATGTCCTCGGCCACCAGCAGCTTGAGCCAGTCGATCAGCTCGCTGGTGGAGGGCTTCTTCTTGAGGCCGGGCAGGTTGCGCACGTCGTAGAACACCTTCATCGCGGCGGTCAGCAGCTCGCCCTGCAGCTTGGGGAAGTGCACGGCCACGATCTGGCGCATGGTGTCGGCGTCGGGGAACTTGATGTAGTGGAAGAAGCAGCGGCGCAGGAAGGCGTCGGGCAGCTCCTTTTCGTTGTTGGAGGTGATGAACACCAGCGGCCGGTGCTTGGCGCGGATCATCTCGCGCGTCTCGTAGCAGTAGAACTCCATGCGGTCGATCTCGCGCAGCAGGTCGTTCGGGAATTCGATGTCGGCCTTGTCGATCTCGTCGATCAGCAGGGCCACGGGCCGGTCTGCCGTGAAGGCCTGCCACAGCACGCCCTTGATGATGTAGTTGTGGATGTCCTTGACGCGCTCGCCGCCGTCGATGTCGGACAGCTGCGAGTCGCGCAGGCGGCTGACGGCGTCGTATTCATACAGGCCCTGCTGGGCCTTGGTGGTGGACTTGATGTGCCACTGCAGCAGCGGCATGTCCAGCGCTGCGGCCACTTCCTCGGCCAGCATGGTCTTGCCCGTGCCGGGCTCTCCCTTGACCAGCAGCGGGCGCTGCAAGGTGGCTGCGGCATTCACCGCGAGCATCAAATCCTGGGTGGCGACGTAGTTCTCGGAACCTTGAAATTTCATGGGCGGTATCAGCGTAAGTATTGATGGGGACGCTTGACGGTGACTGCCATAATCGTTCGCGCTACCCGCTCAGCAGTAGGCATCCGTCAGAACTCTTGAAGGATTGTGCGCGCAAAATGATAAAAACTTTGACCACGGTATTGGCGCTGACTGTCGCATCTGTGACCCCTGTGGCACAGGCCCAGCAAAGCAAAGGTGACGCAAAGGCAGGGGAGGGGAAGATCGCCATGTGCATTGGCTGCCATGGCATCCAGGGCTACCAGGCCAGCTTCCCCGAGGTGTACAAGGTCCCCAAGATTTCAGGACAGGGCGCACCCTACATCGTGGCCGCGCTGCAGGCCTACCAGAAGGGCGAGCGCAAGCACCCCACCATGCGCGGCATCGCCGATCCGCTGACCGAGCAGGACATGGCCGACGTGGCCGCGTACTACGCCGAGCATGGCGTGGCCAAGGCCGCCGACGCCAAGGTCCGCGAGCCCAGCACCCAGGTTGCCGCGCTGCTGCAAAAAGGGGCCTGCGTCTCCTGCCACGGCCAGGGTTTTTCCAAGCCCATCGACCCCAGCTATCCGAAGGTGGCGGGCCAGTATGCGGACTATCTGTACTCTGCCCTCAAGTCCTACAAGACCGAAGGCAACCCCCACATCGGCCGCAGCAACGGCGTGATGGCCGGCATTGCCAAGCAGTTCACCAACAGCGAACTCAAGGCGCTGGCCAACTACATCGGCAGCCTCGATGGCGAGCTGCAGACCCTGCCCCAGCCCCATTTCCGCCTTGGCCAGAAATCGCAGTAGGTCGCGCCTTTCCTCCAAAGCAAAAGCCCGCAACTGCGGGCTTTTTTCGGGCTTTGTTTCGGGCTTTGTCTTGAGGCGCTGAACGGCCGGGACTATGCGCCGCCCGTGGCCTTGGCGCCGTCGCTGGTGGCGCGGCGCTGCACGGCGGCAATGTAGGCCTCTCCATCCGGGGGGCGGCCCGAGCGCTGGCTTTCCCAGAGCATCTGCCCCAGGCATTCCATGGTGGCGTGGTGGGCGTCGTGCAACGAGTCCAGGCGGCGGCTGAGCAGCTCCACGGCCTGGCGTATGCCGCGCGGCTGGTCGATGCTGCACTGCTCGCTGATGGACAGGTGCATGGACAGGTGCAGGAAAGGATTGGTCACGCCGGGCGTGGCGTCGTAGTCGCGCAGCAGGGCGGCGTCCACGTCGGCGAGGTCATCGAAATACTCGGGATGCTCGGCAATCCAGAGGCTGGCCAGCGTCTCTATGGCCTCCATCGGCGCGCCGTTCAGCATCTTGGTGCGCACGCCGCAGAAAAAGCGCCGCACATCGGCTTGGGTGGGGTTGAACATGGTGGCGCGCAGCGTAGCACGCAGCCTTTTTGGGCGGGCACGCAAGGACTTTGCCGAGGGCCCGCCGCAAGACAGGGATCAGAGCACTTCGAAGACCCTGCCGGTCTGTGCGCCTTCCACGCTGCGCTGGTAGGCCAGGGCCACGCGCGCGGCGGGCACGGTCTCGAAGCCGGGGAAGACCGAGCCATAGGCCTGGGCCGATTCGGTCAGCAGGGTGGGGCTCACGGCATTGATGCGCAGGCCGCGCTGCAGTTCGACCGCGGCGCCGGTGACGAAGCCGTGGAGGGCGGCATTCACCGTCGATGCATTGGCGCCGTGGCGGATGGGCTCGGTGGCGGCGACGCCGCTGGTCAGCGTGATGGAGCCGCCGTCGCGCAGCCAGCGCTGTCCCAGCAGGGCGAGCCGCACCTGGCCCAGCAGCTTGTCCTGCAGGCCGGAGTTGAACTGCTCGGCCGTCATCTCGGACAGCGGGCCGAAGTGCAGTTTGCCGGCCGTGCTGACGATGGCGTCCACCTGGCCGGCGGCTTCGAACATTTTCTGCAGCGTTTCGGGCTGCGTGAAGTCGGCGCGCAGGTCGCCGCTGTTGCGGCCCACGGTGACGATCTCATGGCGCGGGGCCAGCAGGGCGTGGACAGCGCGGCCGATGGTGCCGGTGGCACCGATGAGCAGGATCTTCATGCGGTTTTCTTTCGGAAGGAGTGAACAGGCCTCCAGTGTTTTGCAAATCGCTCATGCCATAAAGTAGCGAAATATTTTTGTACTACTAAGCATTGGTTAGCAATCCATGGACAAGCTGCGCAATATGGAGGTCTTCATGGCCGTGGTCGAGGACGGCAGCTTTGCCCAGGCCGCGCGGCGCCTGGACATCTCGGCCGTGATGGTGGGCAAGCATGTGCAGCAACTGGAAACCCATCTGGGCGCGCGCCTGCTGCAGCGCACCACGCGGCGCCACAGCCTGACCGAGGTGGGGCGCAGCTTCTACGAGGACAGCCGCCAGGTCTTCGAGCAGTTGCGCTGGGCCGAGTCTGCCGTGGAGCGCAGCCGCAGTGCCCCGCAGGGCCTGCTGCGCATCAGCGCGCCGACCACGCTGGGCAACCATGTGATCGCGCCGCTGGTGGCCGACTACCAGCTGGCCAATCCGCTGGTGCGCGTGGACCTGCAACTGAGCGACAGCATGGCCGACCTGGTGGGCGAGAACATCGACGTGGCCGTGCGCATCGGCCCCGTGGGCGGCGAAGGCCTGGTGGCGCGGCCGCTGCAGCCCTATCGCATGGTGATTGCGGCGGCGCCCTCGTACCTGCGGCGGCGCGGGCATCCGCGTGGCGTGGACGATCTGGCGCGCCATGACTGCCTGAGCTACGCGGTCTGGCAGCGCCGCTCGGAATGGATTCTGCGCGGCGACGGCTCGGGTTCGGTGCAGTGGCCCGAAGACGCCCGCCTGCGCTGCAACAGCGGCGACGGGCTGCGCCATGCGGCGCTGCGCGGCCTGGGCCTGATCCTGCAGCCCGAGGTGCTGCTGGCCGCCGACATGGCCGCGGGCCGTCTGGTGCCCGTGCTGCAGGACTGCGTGCCACTGCCGCGACCGGTGCACCTGGTCTATCTGCCGGACCGCCGCCAGCTGCCCAAGCTGGCGCAGTTCGTGGACCACATGGTGCGGGCGCTGGGCGCGGCCTGAGGCCCGGTTTTCAGGGGCCGGGCGGCGGCGGGGCTTCCTGCGGCGCCTGGTCCTTCTCCTGCTGCGCCTGGGCCTCCTGCCGCTCCTTGGCCATCTGCTCGACCAGCTGCTGGCGGCCCTGCTTGGCCACGGCAATGAGCTGGGCCTGGTCCTTGTGGTGGGGGTACATGCGCTCGATCAGCTCCAGGTTGTGCTCCCGAAAGCGCGTGGTGGTGCGCTGGGCCTCGGCAGGGCTGTGGCCAGCGAGTTCCAGCACGGTGCGCGCCGACACCAGGCTGGACTCGAAGACTTCGCGCTCGACATGGTGCACGCCCAGGTCGCGCAACTGGTACCAGTGGGCCATGTCGCGCGCGCGGGCCACGATCTCCAGGTGCGGAAAGCGCTTGCGCACGCGGGCGGCGATCTTCAGCGATTGCTCGGAAGAGTCCACGGCGATGACCAGCACCCGCGCCTTGTCCGCGCCGGCAATGCGCAGCAGGTCCATGCGCGTGGCATCGCCGAAGAACACGCGGTAGCCGAAGGTGTGGGCCACTTCCAGCATCTCCACGCTGTGGTCGAGGATGGTGGCCGGCACGCCCTGGGTCAGCAGCACGCGTGCCACGATCTGGCCGTAGCGGCCAAAGCCCGCAATGATGATTTGCGCGTCCTGCGGCTCCGATATTTCATGGGGCCTGGCAGTCTGGCCCGCGCCGTCGACCTGGCAATCCTTCATGTCGGCAAAGCGCTTGAGCAGCAGCTTGTCCATCAGCACCAGCACCAGCGGGCCGATCAGCATGGACAGGGCCACGGCGGCCACCAGCATGGACGAGATGCTGTGGTGGAACACCTTGTACTGCGCCGCCGTCTGGAACACCACGAAGGCGAACTCCCCGCCCTGGGCCAGCAGCAGGGCGAACACCGGGCGCTCGCGCCAGGGCAGCTTCAGCACGCGGGCCAGGGTGTAGAGCACGGCGCCCTTGAGCGCCAGAAAGCCCAGCACCATGGCCGCCATGGCCCAGGGCGCGCGCAGCAGCACGCCGAAGTCGATGCTCATGCCCACGGCCATGAAGAACAGGCCCAGCAGCAGGCCCTTGAAGGGCTCGATGTTGGTCTCCAGCTCGCTGCGGTACTCGCTGTCGGCCAGCAGCACGCCGGCCAGGAAGGCGCCCAGCGCCATGGACAGGCCCACCTGCACCATCAGCATGGCAATGCCCACCACCAGCAGCAGCGAGGTGGCCGTGAAGATCTCGGGCGTGCGGCTGCGCGCGATCCAGCGCAGCAGGGGGCGCAGCAGCAGGCGGCCGCCCACCACCACGGCGGCGATGGTGCCCACGGTCTTGAGCACCTGCAGCCACAGGTGGCTGTCGGTGTGCGTGGCATTGGCGGCCTTGACCGCGCCCAGGATGGGGATCAGCGCCAGGATGGGAATGGCGGCCACGTCCTGGAACAGCAGGATGGAGAAGCTGGCCTGGCCGCTGGGCGTGCGCATGAGGTTGCGCTCGGCCATGACCTGCAGGCAGATGGCCGTGGACGACAGGGCCAGGCCCATGCCCGCGATCAGGCTCACGCGCCAGGAAAAGCCGAAGGCCCAGGCCGCCAGGAACAGCACGCCCGTGCAGGCCAGCATCTGCGCCAGCCCCCATCCCAGGATGGGCCGGCGCAGCTCCCACAGGCGGCTGGGCTGCAGCTCCAGCCCGATCACGAAGAGCATCAGCACCACGCCGAACTCGGCGAAATGAAGAATGTCATCCACATTGCTGACAAGCGACAGTCCCCAGGGGCCCATGGCAATGCCGGCACCCAGGTAGCCAATGATGGCGCCCAGGCCCAGGGCACGCGCAATGGGCACGGCCAGCACGGCGGCGGTGAGATAGAGAAAGCCGTAGGTCAGCCAGATGGGGGCGCTGTGTTCCATGGGAGCTCGGGATCTTGGAGTTGGTGTTTACCCTGGGGCAATTGATTGTGTCACTCTCACAGCCGGGTCAGCTTCCTGACAGGGTTGAAAATGCCCCCCACGCTCCCCTTGCTGCGCAAGGTCCGCTGCCCCTGGCCGGGCGCCCCCCGAGGGGGCCGTTTTCATCTTGGGGCGGCCCGGCGATGAAAAATGCCACCGAATGCTTCACCGCCCCATCCGGCTTTGCCGCGGCAGTGCGTCATATCGGCTGCACGGTTTTAAGATGCGGCCTGCTCCGTATTTTTAAGGTGTTTGGCATGGATTGGCATACTTGGATCGCCTACTTTGTGGCCTGCTGGATCATTGCGGTCTCCCCGGGCTCGGGCGCCGTGCTGTCCATGAGCCATGGCCTGTCGTATGGCGTGCGCAAGAGCAGCGCCACCATCTTCGGGCTGCAGCTGGGGCTGCTGACCATCTTGCTGATCGCCGGCGCGGGCGTGGGCTCGCTGCTGCTGGCCTCCGAATGGGCGTTCAACGCCGTGAAGATCGTCGGCGCCTGCTATCTGATCTACCTGGGCATCAGCCAATGGCGCTCGGGTGCCGCACCCCTGGCCACCCAGGAATCCATGCCCGAGCTCAGCGTGCGCCGCCGCGTGCTCACGGGCTTCCTGACCAATGCCACCAATCCCAAGGGCATCATCTTCATGGTGGCCGTGCTGCCCCAGTTCATGACCACCAGCCGCCCGCTGTGGCTGCAGTTGCTGATCCTGGCCGCCACCATGCTGGCCGTGGACACCATGGTCATGCACGGCTATGCGGCCAGCGCCAGCGCGCTGCGCGGCTTCATGCGCAGCGCGCGTGCGGTGCGCAGCCAGAACCGGGTCTTCGGTGCGCTGCTGATGGCCGTGGGCACAGGCCTGTTCTTTGTTCAGCGCGCGTCCAGGTGACATCCACCCTGGACTAACCCTAGCCTGTCGCGCGCCCGACATGGAGCGCGCGGCACCGGCCCCTACCATTTGGGGCATGAAAACCTTCCATTCCTATTCCGAAGTGCGTGCCTGCGTGGGGCAGGAAGTCGCCGTCAGCGACTGGATCACCATCACCCAGCAGCAGGTGCAGCTGTTCGCCGATGCCACGGGCGACCAGCAATGGATCCATGTGGACCCCGAGCGCGCGTCCAAGGGCCCCTTCGGCGCGCCGATTGCGCACGGCTTTCTGACGCTGTCGCTGATCCCCCAGTTTTTCCAGAACTGCTTTCACATCGAAGGCGCGCAAATGGGCGTGAACTACGGCCTCAACCGCGTGCGCTTCACCTCTCCCGTGCCCGTGGGCAGCCGCCTGCGTGCGCGCCTGACGCTGCAGGCCGCCGAGCCCATCGAGCCCGGTGGCCTGCAGATGACCTGGCTGGTGACCGTGGAGCGCGAAGGCGCGGACAAGCCCGCCTGCGTGGCCGAGTCCGTGGCCCGCAACTACGGCGCCAAGGCCTGAAGCAAAACTGACCCCCACGCGACCCTTGCTACGCAAGGTCCGCTGCCCCCCAAGGGGCGCTTTTCGTCTTGGGGCGGCCCGGCGATGAAAAAAAGCCCGCAGGGGGCACCTGCGGGCTGGCTGCGTGGTGGCAGCGGTTGCGGGGGGCTGAGGCTCAGGCGCCGAAGTTCAGCTGGCCCGAACGCTCGGCGGCGGCGGCTTCGCGGCGCACTTCATCGCGGCTCACGGTGGCGGTGGCAGTGTTCTGGATGGGCAGGTAGCCTTCTGCGACGGAGGGCATGGTGCCATTGGCCTGGGCGGCCTTGAGGTCGGCCATGACCTGGGCACGTGTCAGCGTGCTTTGGGTCTTCACTTCGGGCGGGTAGCTGCTGTTGTCGGCATAGTCGAAGCCGGCAGCCTGGGCGGCGATGGCGGAGATGGAGAGGGCGGCCAGGACGGCAAAACGGCGGGTGTTCTTCATGATTCAAGTCCTTTGTTTTGTTTCTGGGACAGGGCGTTCTTCGCGGAAATCGCTTGGTAACGTAGAGCCCATGACTCAAATGTAGGACGGCTTGGAATCGGGAAAAACCCTTGGATTGGCAATGCGCTTTTTCAGCTGTTGAAACAATCGGCCGGGAACTTTCCGCCTGGTCCGGCCGATCGCTCAGGCCGCGCCGGCTGCTCCCTCGGCCAGGGCAGCGCCCACGAATTGCTGCTGGCGCCAGGCTTCGAACACGGTCACGGCCACGGCATTGGACAGGTTCAGGCTGCGCTGCTGCGGCAGCATGGGCAGGCGCAGGCGCTGCTGCGGCGGGAACTGCTCGCGCACCTCGGCGGGCAGGCCCTTGCTTTCGGAGCCGAACACCAGCCAGTCGCCGGGCTGGAAACCGATGGCGTGGGCGGGGCTGCTGCTGTGCGTGGTCATGGCGAACATGCGCTGGCGCTCCGGCTGGCAGTCCTGCAGGAAGGCCTGCCAGTCGGCATGGCGGCGCACGGGCGCGTACTCGTGGTAGTCGAGGCCGGCGCGGCGCATCAGGCGGTCTTCCATGGAAAAGCCCAGCGGCTCGATCAGGTGCAGGCTGCAGCCGGTGTTGGCGGCCAGACGGATCACATTGCCGGTATTGGGCGGGATCTCCGGCGCGACGAGAACGATATGGAACATGGCCCGTATTGTCTCGCGGCGGCCTATGCCCCCGGGCCCCGAACCCCCACGATCAGGGCGTGCGCGCCAGCACCAGGGCGCTGACCTCGGCCGCGCCTGCGCGGCGCAGGCAGGTGGCCAGCGCATGCAGGCTGGCACCTGTGGTCATCACATCGTCGATCAGCAGGACCTTGCGGCCGCGCACATGGGGCAGTTGCGCCGGCGGCACCGCAAAGACCCCGCGCAGCTGGCGCAGGCGCAGGGCGCGCGGCAGGTCGTGCTGGGCCTGTGCCGTGTGGGCGCGCTGCACGGCCTGGTGCCGCAGCTTGCCGCGGGTGGATGGGCCGGACAGCGCACGGGCCAGCACCAGGGCCTGGTGAAAGCCGCGTTCGCGCAGGCGCTGGGCAGACAGGGGCATGGGCAGCAGCAGATCGCATTGCTCCAGCTGCTCGCGGGCCCCGTGCTGCTCCAGCAGCAGGGCGGCCAGGCTGCGTGCCAGGCCGGTGTCTCCCCGGAATTTGAAGTCGCCGATCACCGTGTGCCAGGGATAGGCGTAGTCCAGCGCGGCAAGGCAGTGCGTCAGTGGCGGAGGCTTGACCAGGCAGGCGCCGCAGACCTGCTGGCCGCCGCTGGCGCCGTGCCCCGCTGGCAGCGGCATGGCACAAAGCCCGCAGCGCAGCAGCGGCCTGGCCCAGCGCAAGCGGCAGTCCTGGCACAGGCGCTGCGCCGGCCAGCGGCGGCAGACGGCGCACTGGCTGGGCAGGCCGGCATGCCAGTGCGAAAGCCATGACGCAGGCAGGTTGGGCATGGAGTCAATATACTCGCGCCGCGTCCGCCACCCCTTTGCTCCGGGGCCGGGCGCCTGTCTTTCGAGGAGCCCGGATTCCCCGCCCAGCCATGTCCCACGAATTGCCCCCCACCATCGATCCGGCCGCCGCATTGCGCTGGCAGCAGGCCGCGCCTGCGGCCTCGCCGTGGCTGCATGAGGAGGTGGCGCGCCGCATGCAGGAGCGGCTGGACTGGATCGTCAAGCCGCCCCAGCGCTGGTGCCACTGGCAGCCCGTGCGCGGCGGCCTGCAGGCCCATGCGCTGCTGCGCCAGCGCTATGCGCAGTCCGAATGCCTGGTCTATGAAGCCTCGCCGCTGCATGAGGCCGCAGCCCGCGAGCAGCTGGGCGCACGCTGGTGGCAGCCCGCGCGCTGGACCGGAGGCGCCACGCGCTTCGGCGAGCCCGAGCCTGCCGGCGTGGACATGCTGTGGGCCAACATGGCCCTGCACCAGCAGGCCGACCCGCAGGCGCTGATCACGCGCTGGCATCAGGCGCTGTCCGTGGACGGCTATGTGATGTTCTCCTGCCTGGGGCCCGATACGTTGCGCGAGCTGCACGCCATCTACGCCCAGCTCGGCTGGCCGCCCGCCGGCCAGGCCTTCACCGACATGCATGACTGGGGCGACATGCTGGTGCACGCAGGCTTCAGCGAGCCGGTGATGGACATGGAGCACATCACGCTGACCTTTGCCACGCCCGAGCGGCTGCTGCAGGAGCTGCGCGAGCTGGGCCGCAACTTCCATCCGCAGCGCTTTGCCGCGCTGCGCGGCCGCCGCTGGCAGCAGCGCCTGCACGATGCCCTGCGCGAGCGCCTGGCCGGCCCCGACGGGCAGCTGGCGCTGACCTTCGAGATCGTCTACGGCCACGCCTACAAGCCGCAGCCGCGCGTGCGCCTGGAGTCCAGCAGCGCCGTATCTCTGGAGGACATGCGCAGCATGCTGCGCCAGCCGCGCAACACGGGTTTGCGATAGCCCCAATGTCGCTTTCCGGTCATTGATCGAAAACAAAAACGTCTACACTTTTCCCGAGCTGACAGAGACAACAGCTTTTCCCTGGGCTCGCTTTCCCGGGCCGGGAAAAGACCAGCGGTCCGCAGGCCGAAAGGGGAGACGATTTGGTGTTTCGTTTTGCCACGGGAACGAGAACGGGCCGACCCATCCAGGAGCGGCCTGCCCACGAGTTTGATCATCACCGGCTGCAGCAGTGCCTCTTCCTCTGGGAGCGGGCACTGGTCTTTCTGTCCCTGCTGTCCCCTCTTCTGTGCCGCATGCCGGGCCGCATGCGCCCCTTTTTCCAATCCGCTCCCGGCCCCCATGGCACACATGCCCTGAATGGCCGGCGTGCGCGCATTCTTCCGTCCACCTTGCTGCTGTCCTCCGAATTCATGCGCCTGCAGGCGCAGGCGGGGATGGCTGTACGCCCGAATCCTGGTCCCACGTCCGAGCTGCCGTTGATGCCGGCTGGCACGCTATTGGTGATTGCGCGCAGGCACATCTGCGGCGCTTTCATGCATGCTCGGACAGTTGAGGCCGGGAGTTGCCCTTTGGGCAGGCGTTGAACGGTCTGGCTGCGCGGCCCCCACGCCGGCGCAGCGGAGCGAGTGGATAACCCGAGGCTTAGATGTAAGTGAAAACTATGAAAAGCATTTCCACCAAGCTGGTTCTCTGGGGCTTGATGAGTGTGGCAGGGGGAGGCTCCCTTGCGCATGCGACGACAGATCTGCCAGGCGGCCCGGCCGTCAATCAGCTCAACCTTCATCCGGCGGTCACGCGCATCGCGCATGAGCAGCATTACCTGCACTGGATGATGCTGATCATCTGCACGGTGATCTTCATCGGCGTGTTCGCCGTGATGTTCTATTCGATCTGGAAGCACCGCAAATCGCGCGGTGCCAAGGCGGCGAACTTCCACGAATCGGCCACGGTCGAGGTGGTCTGGACCATCGTGCCGTTCATCATCGTCGTGCTCATGGCGCTGCCGGCCACCAAGGTGCTGGTGGCGCAGAAGGACACCACCAATGCCGATGTCACCATCAAGGCCACGGGCTACCAGTGGAAATGGGGCTACGACTACATCAACGGCGAAGGCGAGGGCCTGAGCTTCATCTCCACGCTGGACAGCAGCCACCGCGCGCTGTCCGACAGCGGCGATGTCTCCAAGGCACCCAACGACTACCTGCTCAAGGTGGACAACCCGCTGGTCGTACCCGTGGACCGCAAGGTGCGCATCATCACCACGGCCAATGACGTGATCCACTCTTTCATGGTGCCGTCCTTCGGCATCAAGCAGGACGCGATCCCGGGCTTTGTGCGCGACACCTGGTTCCGTGCCGAAAAGACCGGCGACTACTACGGCCAGTGCGCCGAGCTGTGCGGCAAGGAGCATGCCTACATGCCCATCCACGTGAAGGTGCTGTCGAGCGACGGCTACAAGGCCTGGGTGGACGAGCAAAAGAAGATCGCCGCCGCCAAGAAGGACGACCCCAGCAAGGTCTGGAGCCTGCCCGACCTGATGGCACGCGGCGAGAAGGTCTATGCCGCCAACTGCGCGGCCTGCCACCAGGCCAACGGCAAGGGCGCCGGTCCCATCAAGCCGCTGGACGGCAGTCCCATCGTCCTGGGTCCCACGGCCGAGATGATGCATGTGGTGCTGGAAGGCCGTGCCAACGGCGCCATGCCCGCCTGGAAACAGCTGAGCGATACCGAGCTGGCCGCCGTGGTCACCTTTGCAAAGAACCACTGGTCCAACAAGACCGGCCAGCTGGTGCAGCCGGCCGAGTTCGTGGCCGCCCGCACCGGCAAGTTCCCCGGCCAGTGAGCCCGCAAGACAGATGAGCGATTGGAGATAACAGCATGAGCGCCGTACTTCCCCCCATCCACAGCCCTGCGGGCGAGGGCCACGAACATGCGCATGAGCACGAGCATGGACACGGGCATGACGACCATCACCACCACGCCACGCCCACGGGCTGGCGGCGCTGGATGTTCGCCACCAACCACAAGGACATCGGCACGCTGTACCTGCTGTTCTCGTTCACCATGCTGATGGTGGGCGGGGTGCTGGCGCTGCTGATCCGCGCCGAGCTGTTCCAGCCCGGGCTGCAGATCGTCAACCCCGAGCTATTCAACCAGCTGACCACCATGCACGGCCTGATCATGGTGTTCGGCGCCATCATGCCGGCGTTCGTGGGCTTTGCGAACTGGATGCTGCCGCTGCAGATCGGCGCCTCCGACATGGCCTTCGCGCGCATGAACAACTTCAGCTTCTGGCTGCTGATCCCGGCCGGCCTGATGCTGGTGGGCTCGTTCTTCATGCCCGGCGGCGCTCCGGCCGCGGGCTGGACGTTGTATGCGCCGCTGACGCTGCAGATGGGCCCGTCCATGGACACCTCCATCCTGGCCATGCACATCATGGGCGCCAGCTCCATCATGGGCGCCATCAACATCATCGTCACCGTGCTCAACATGCGCGCGCCCGGCATGACGCTGATGAAGATGCCCATGTTCGCCTGGACCTGGCTGATCACTGCCTACCTGCTGATCGCCGTCATGCCCGTGCTGGCCGGCGCCATCACCATGACGCTGACGGACCGCCATTTCGGCACCAGCTTCTTCAACCCCGCAGGCGGCGGCGACCCAGTGATGTACCAGCACATCTTCTGGTTCTTCGGCCACCCCGAGGTCTACATCATGATCTTGCCGGCCTTCGGCATCATCAGCCAGATCGTGCCGGCCTTCAGCCGCAAGAAGCTGTTCGGCTATGCCTCCATGGTGTATGCGACCTCGTCCATCGCCATCCTGTCCTTCATCGTGTGGGCGCACCACATGTTCACCACCGGCATGCCCGTCACGGGCCAGCTGTTCTTCATGTACGCCACCATGCTGATCTCGGTGCCCACGGCCGTGAAGATCTTCAACTGGGTGGCCACCATGTGGCGCGGCTCCATGACCTTCGAGACGCCCATGCTGTTCTCGGTGGGCTTCATCTTCGTGTTCACCATGGGCGGCTTCACGGGCCTGATCCTGTCGATGGCGCCCATCGACATCCAGCTGCAGGACACCTACTACGTGGTGGCCCACTTCCACTACGTGCTGGTGGCCGGATCGCTGTTCTCCATGTTCGCGGCCTACTACTACTGGGCCCCCAAGTGGACCGGCGTGATGTATTCGGAGACGCGCGGCCAGATCCACTTCTGGGGCTCGCTGATCTTCTTCAACGTCACCTTCTTCCCCATGCACTTCCTGGGCCTGGCCGGCATGCCGCGCCGCTATGCCGACTACCCCATGCAGTTCGCCGACTTCAACATGGTGGCCTCGCTGGGCGCGCTGGGCTTCGGCCTGATGCAGGTGTATTTCTTCCTCTTCGTCGTCGTGCCCGCCATGCGCGGCAAGGGCGAGAAGGCGCCGCAAAAGCCCTGGGAGGCCGCCGAGGGCCTGGAGTGGGAAGTGCCTTCGCCGGCGCCGTTCCATACCTTCGAGACGCCGCCCAAGCTCGATGCCACCGCCACCCGCATCATCGGTTGATGCAAGCCCCGAGGGAGATGCACATGGACGCACAGCAACGAAAAGCCAACCTGAGGCTGGCGCTGATCCTGGTATCGGTGGCGCTGGTCTTTCTGGCCGGCTTCGTGATCAAGATCACCGTGCTCCATTGAGGGCAGGCAACAGGAGGGACGTCCGTGAGCGTGCGCAGTGAAAACGCGAAGATGGTGGGCAAGCTGGCCGTGGTGGCGCTGGGCATGTTTGCCTTCGGCTACGTGCTGATTCCCATCTACAAGCACATCTGCGAGCTCACGGGCATCAACATCCTGTCGCTGTCCGAGCGCCAGGTGCCGGGCAACGGCACGGCCGGGCGCGATGTGAAGCTGCCCGCCAACTCGCAGGTGGACAAGAGCCGCACCATCACCGTGGAGTTCGACGCCAATGCGCGCGGGCCCTGGGACTTCAAGCCGGCGCAGCGCTCCATCCAGGTCCATCCGGGCGAGCTGGCCACGGTCATGTACGAGTTCCAGAATGTGCAGGACCGCCGCATGGCGGCCCAGGCGATACCGAGCTATGCGCCACGCCAGGCGGCCGCGCATTTCAACAAGCTGGAGTGCTTTTGCTTTTCGCAGTACACGCTGGAGCCCGGGGAAAAGCGCGAGTGGCCGGTGGCCTTCGTGATCGATCCGCGCATCTCCAAGGATGTGACCACGATCACGCTGTCCTATACCTTCTTCGAGGTGGGCGGCAGGACGCCGGCCGCACCCACGGGCGAGGCGCCGGTGGCGGCAGGGCCGAAGCAGGAGCCCGCCTCATGAATGCGCCGCAGCCACGGGAGCCGCGCCGCCCGCCCAGCGTGTGGCGCACGGTGCGCGCCGTGGCCTGGTCGCTCTTCGGCGTGCGCAGGGGAAGCGAGTACCAGCAGGACGGGGAGCGCATCACGCCGCTGCATGTGATTGCAGTGGGGCTGGCGGCCATCTTCGTGCTGGTGCTGGGATTGATCGCGCTGGTCAAGCTCGTGGTCTGAGCGGCGCGGCCATCGGGGACAGAGAGTGATAGACGGGAAACCGAGAACCAAGAATTTCAGGAGCTGAGCAATGAGTGCAACCACCCACGGCAAAACGCCTTACTACTACGTGCCGGCCGAGTCCAGCCACCCCGTCATGGCGGCGGCGGGGCTGTTCTTCGTGATTCTGGGCGCGGGCAACTGGATCAATGGGCATGAATGGGGCATGTACAGCCTGGGCCTTGGCCTGGTCTGGTGGCTGGCCGTGCTCTTTTTCTGGTTCCGGGAAGCCGCGCATGAAAGCGAGTCGGGCAAGTACGGGCGCAAGATCGATCTGTCCTTCCGCTGGAGCATGAGCTGGTTCATCTTCTCCGAGGTGATGTTCTTCGGCGCCTTCTTCACCGCCCTGTGGTGGGCGCGCTCGCATTCGGTGCCCGCGCTGGGCAGCCTGGACAACGCTTTGCTGTGGCCCGACTTCAAGGCCGTCTGGCCCAGCATGGCGGCCGGCGCCACGGCCTCGCCGGCCAACAGCGTCGAGCCCTTCCAGACCGTGGGCCCGTTCTGGCTGCCCACCATCAACACGGCGCTGCTGCTGACCTCGGGCGTGACGCTGACCATTGCCCACCATGCGCTGCAGGCCGGCCACCGCGCCCGCACCATCGCCTTCATGTGGATGACGGTGGTCCTGGGCTTCGTCTTCCTGTGCGTGCAGGGCTACGAGTACTACCACCTGTACACCGAGCTGAACCTCAAGCTGTCCTCGGGCGTGTTCGGCTCGACCTTCTTCCTGCTCACAGGATTCCACGGCTTCCACGTCTTCGTGGGCATGCTGATGCTGTTCTTCATCACCATGCGCCTGCATGCGGGGCACTTCACGTCCGAGCGGCATTTCGGCTTTGAGGGCGCGGCCTGGTACTGGCACTTCGTGGACGTGGTCTGGCTGTTCCTCTACGTCCTTGTGTACTGGATGTGAGGGTCTGCCCGCCCCATGCAAAAAGAAGCGCCTGGGCGCTTCTTTTTGTTTGCGGGGGCAGGGGGCTTGTCTATTGCCCGGCGGTCCAGCCCGTGGGATGGATGTAGCCCAGCTTGGCCGCCAGCAGCACGCACAGGAACAGCGCGATGGACAGGCCCACGCGCAGCGCCAGTGCGCGGAACATGGCGCGGCTGCGGCGCCTGTCGTCGCCCGCACCCTCCTGGTCTTCGGGATTGCGGCGCATCATGAAGAACAAGGCGCTGCCCAGACTGGCGACAATGGCCAGCAGGGCGAGAACGATCACGAATTTCATGGGTGGATTATCCGGTGCGTGTTTCCAGAATGCCAGACCGCTGGCGGTTTGTACTGATCACCTTGGCCGCGCTGATCGGCGTGGCCATCACACTGTCCCTGGGCCGCTGGCAACTGCAGCGCGCGGCCTACAAGCAGCAATTGTTCGATGCCGTGCAGCGCCAGCAGGGCCTGCCGCCGTTGGACAACGCGCAGCTGGCGCCCATGCAGCCCGGTGCTGCCCTGAACACCGAGGCGGCGCCCTGGCTGCACCGGCCCGTGCGACTGCAGGGCCACTGGATTGCCGGGCAGTCACTGTACCTGGACAACCGCCAGATGCAGGGCCAGCCGGGCTTCTTTGTGCTGACGCCGCTGCGGCTGGCCGCGCCGCATGAGGATGTGGTGATTGCCGTGCAGCGCGGCTGGGTGCCGCGCAACTTTCTGGACCGCACGGCCTTGCCCGAGGTGCAGACGCCCGAAGGCCTGGTGACTGTTGAGGGGCGCATGGAGGCCGCGCCGTCCCGGCTCTACGAATTCGGCCGTGCAGGGGCAGACCCTGATGGGCAAAAGTCGCGCATCCGACAGAATGTGGACATTGCCGAATGGGCCGTGGCCTCCGGGCTGCCGCTGCGCGAATGGAGCCTGCTGCAGACCGGCGAAGCCAGCGAAGGCCTGCGGCGCGACTGGCCCGTTGTGACGGCCGGTGTCGAGAAACACCATGGCTATGCGTTCCAATGGTTTGGACTTGCGGCCCTGATCACGCTTTTGTATGTCTGGTTCCAAATCGTCCGACGCTTTGTCCGCCCGCGCCATGCCCGCTCCTGAGACTCCCCTGGAGATGACCGTCCATGGCCTGCCACCCTTGCAGCCGGCCCTTGCCGGCGCGCAGCGCACGCGCAGCGGCCGCTGGAAGATGCTGGCCGTGTTCGCGGTCTGCGCCGCGCCCGTGGTGGCCTCCTATTTCACCTACTACGTGCTGCGGCCTGGCCAGCAGCGCAGCTTTGGCGAACTGATCGCGGCCCAGCCGGCCCTGCCTTCGGCCACGGCCACCACGCTGGACGGCGCGCCGCTGCCGCTGCAGTCGCTCAAGGGCCAGTGGCTGCTTCTCAGCGTGGCGGGCGGTGCCTGCGGCAGCGCCTGCGAAAGCCATCTCTATCTGCAGCGCCAGCTGCGCGAAACCCTGGGCCGCGAAAAGGACCGGCTGGACCGGGTCTGGCTCATCTCCGACGACGCACCCGTGCCCGCGCACCTGCGCCCCGCGCTGGCCCAGGCCACGGTGCTGCGCGTGCCCGAGGCCGTGCTGCGCGGCTGGCTGCAGCCGGCGCCCGGCCATGCGCTGCAGGACCACCTGTACGTGGTGGACCCGCAGGGCCACTGGATGATGCGCATGCCCGCAGGCCTGGGCATGGCCGATGCCGGCAAGGCCAAGCGCGACCTGGACCGGCTGCTGCGTGCATCGGCTTCCTGGGACACGGCAGGGCGCCCGGGCGATGGCGAGTAAGGCTGGTCAGTAGGCCCTGGCAGGCCCCGCGGCGCCGGGGTCTTGCGGTTATGGGTTATGGTTTGCGGCTGTGCGAAAGCGCCTTCAGCGGACGCTTTCGCCTTTTCCCTTTCCAGCCCGGGCCGGCGCGCAGCCTTTGCGGCCACGCAGCCTGAGGCAACTACCTTGTTGAGGAAGCATGAACAAACGGACAGCGCTGCGCGTTCTGGGCTTGACCGCCATGGCATGGGGCGCCCTGGCGCTGAGCGGATGCTCGCGCGAGGCAAAGACCAGTTTCCAGGGTGTCGATGTCACGGGCGCAGAGTACGCCAAGGACATTCCCCTGCGCGATGTGGACGGCAAGCAGCGCAGCATCAAGGACTATGCGGGCAAGGTCGTCGTGGTCTTCTTCGGCTACACGCAATGCCCCGATGTCTGCCCCACCACCCTGCAGGAGCTGGTCGAGGTCAAGCAGCAACTGGGCGCCGATGGCGACAGGCTGCAGGGCGTCTTCGTCACCCTGGACCCCGACCGCGACACGCCCGAGGTGCTCAAGGCCTACCTGGGCAATTTCGACCCCGGCTTCGTCGGCCTGCACGGCACGCCGGACGAGACGGCGGCCGTGGCCAAGGACTTCAAGCTCTTCTACAAGAAAGTGCCCGGCAAGACCGAAGGCACCTACACGCTGGACCATTCGGCCGGCAGCTATGTCTATGACACGGCCGGCCGCCTGCGCGTGTATGAGCGATACGGCGGCGGCCCGCAGGTGCTGGGCGCCGACGTCAAGGCCCTGTTGCAGGAAAAGCGTTCCTGATCCTGCGCGCGCCGCAGCCAATGTGACCCCCGTCACATTGACTGCGTTTAGGTGCGCTGCAGCACACCATCCCTGATGTGCATCGCCTCAGGACTGCTTAGAGTGGGCCCCGCCTGGGGGTGTCATGCCGACGCCCCGCCCATCTCCGAGAGACCTGATCCATGCGGCGAAACGTGTACGTCACCCAGCGTGAGTACCCTCTGAGCGAAGGAGAGACGCTTCTTTCCGTCACCGACCTGAAGGGGCGCATCGTCTATGCCAACGATGCCTTCATCCGCGTCAGCGGCTTCGAGGCCGCCGAGCTCTACGGCAAGGCCCACAGCATCGTGCGCCATCCCGACATGCCGGCTGCCGCCTTTGCCGACATGTGGTCCACCATCCAGCGCGGGCTGCCCTGGAGCGCCCTGGTCAAGAACCGGCGCAAGAACGGCGACCACTACTGGGTGCGCGCCAACGCCAGTCCCATACGCCATGCGGGCGCCGTGGTCGGCTACCTGTCCGTGCGCACCCGGCCCGAGCCGCGCGAGGTGCAGCAGCATGCGGCGCTCTATGAACAGATCAATGCCGGCGTGCGCTCACTTGGCCTGCACCGGGGCTTTCCCGTGGGGCGCGGCGCCGTGGGCGCACTGCAGCGGTGGTGGCGCTTTCGGCCACTGGCCTGGCGCGTGCAGGCCGTGGTGGCCGGCCTGTGGCTGCTGGGGTCGGCCGGACTGTGGTCACCCGCGCTGCAGGCATCGGCCGTGCCGCTGGCCCAGGTCTGGCCGGCCTGGCTGATCTGGAGCCTGGCCTGCGCGGCGTCCGGGCAGTGGCTGCGCCGCCGGCTGCTCATGCCCCTGGCGGCGCTGCGCGGCCAGGCCCAGGCCGTGGCCAGCGGGCAGCAGACCGATGCACGGTTCCTGCAGCGCACGGACGAGATCGGAGCCATCGGCAGTGCCGTGCGGCAGACCGGACTCAACCTGGTCTCCCTGGTCGGCGACATCCAGGGCAAGAGCGACCAGGTGCGCCGCTGCGCGCTGGCCGTGCAGCAGGGCAGCACCGAACTGAGCGACCGCACCGAAGCCGCGGCCGCAAGCCTGGAGCAGTCGGCCCAGGCCATGCAGGCCCTGGCCAGCGCCATCGAGCGCAGCAGCGCCCAGGCCGGCGAGGCCGCCGCCCGCGCGCGGCACGGCGTGGACATGGCAGGGCAGAGCAGCCGCATGGTCGTGCAACTGGACCAGGGCATGCGCGGCGTGGCCCAGACCAGCGACCAGGTGGGGCAGATCAGCTCGCTCATCGACGGCATCGCCTTCCAGACCAACCTGCTGGCGCTCAACGCCGCCGTGGAGGCCGCACGCGCGGGGGAACACGGCAAGGGCTTTGCCGTGGTGGCCGACGAGGTGCGCGGCCTGTCCCAGCGCAGCGCCCACGCCGCGCGCCAGATCAAGGCGTTGATCGAGGCATCGCAGCAGCAGGTGGCGCAAAGCTGTGCCATGGCGCGTGAAGTGGGCGAGGCCATGCTGGCCGTGCAGGCCGATATGCGCGAGCAACTGGTGCTGGCCGAAGGCATGCAGGCCGCCAGCCAGGCCCAGGCCGGCGGCGTGCAGCAGGTGCAGGCCGCCGTGCAGCAGCTCGAACAGATGACCCAACACAATGCCGCCCTGGCGCGCGACACCATCGGGCACGCACAGCTGCTGGCCGGACAGGCGCAGGCGCTGGAGGCGGCGGCATCGGTCTTTCACGGCAGCGGGGCGTCCGCATGATGGCGGCGGGCTGGAGCATGGTTGCCGGCGATCCCGCCGCACCGGGCGAGGCGCTGGACGAAGACCTCAAGCGCGTGGCCATGGAGGCCGCGCCCGACGGTATCTTGCTTGTGGACCGCAGCGGCCGCATCCTTCTGGCCAATCCCGCCATGCAGGCCATGAGCGGCTATGGCGCCGCTGAATTGCTGGGCCACTCGCTGCACATGCTGCTGCCGGCCGAGGCGCAGGCGGCCCACGGGCCGCAACTGCAGTCCTACTTCGCCCAGCCCGCGCGCCGGCCCATGGGCCAGGGGCGCGATCTGTGGCTGCTGCGCAAGGACGGCAAGCGCCTGTCGGTGGACATCGCCCTGGGCCACTCGCCGCACGGCAGTGGCGTGGCCGTGGCCTTTGTGCGCGACCTGTCGCAGCTGCGCCAGATGGAAGCCTGCATGCACTACCACGCCACCCACGACACGCTGACGGGCCTGCTCAACCGCTGGCAGTTCGGGCTGCAGGTGGAACAGGCGATCTCGCAGGCGCAGTCTGAATCGGGCGCCGGCCCCGCGTCCTTTGCGCTGCTGCTGCTCGACCTCGACAACTTCAAGGCCATCAACGACGGTTACGGCCACGACGTGGGCGACCAGGTCCTCAAGGAGGTGGCGCGCCGCCTGCAGGTCGCGCTGGGCGGCTCGGCCACGCTGGCGCGCATGGGGGGTGACGAGTTCACCGCCCTGCTGCAGCCCTGCAACGAGCCCGATCTGCGCCAGCGCATCGACGCGCTGCTGCACGAGCTGTGCCGGCCCTGCACCATAGGCCACTACGCGCTGAACTTCGGTGCCAGCGTGGGCGCAGCCTTCTATCCGCAGGACGCGGGCGATGCGGCCACCCTCATGCGCTATGCCGACATGGCCATGTACGACGCCAAGCAGCGCAGCCGCTCCTCCTATGCGCGCTATGCCAGCGCCATGGGCGAGGCCATGGCCGAGAAAGTGCTGCTGCACGAACGCCTCAAGCGTGCCCTGGACCGGGGTCTGCTGAGCCTGCACTTCCAGCCCCAGGTGCAGGTGCTGGGCGGCCAGGTCCAGGGCGTGGAAGCCCTGCTGCGCTGGAACGACGAGCAGATGGGCTGGGTCTCGCCCGAACGCTTCGTGCCCGTGGCCGAATCCACGGGGCTGATCCTGGCGCTGGGGGAATGGGTGATCGATGCTGCCTGCCGGCAGGCCGGCGACTGGCTGCGCGCAGGCATGCCGCTGCGCGTGGCGGTCAACCTCTCGGCCCAGCAACTGCGCCAGGCCGACCTGCAGCAGCGCCTCATGGCCAGCCTGGCCCGGCATGGCGTGCCGCCGCACCTGCTGGAGCTGGAGGTCACCGAGTCCGCCGCCATGACCGACCCGCTGCAGGCGCGCGAGCTGCTGGGCAGCCTGCTGGCGGCCGGCGTCTGCGTGGTGCTGGACGACTTCGGCACCGGCTACTCCTCGCTGGCCCACCTGCGCGATCTGCCCGTCTCGCGCGTGAAGATAGACCGCACCTTCATCGGCCCCATGCTCGACAGCCCGGCCGACGCCAAGATCGTCAAGGCCGTGATCGCGCTGGCCCGCACCCTGGGCCTGCAGGTGGTCGCCGAAGGCGTGGAAACGGCCGAGCAACTGCGCCTGCTGCGCATCCTGGACTGCGACGCCTACCAGGGCTGGCTCTTCGCCCGCGCCATGCCGGCAGAGCAGATTCCGCCTCTGTTGCAAAGGCCTGCAGAGGCGGTGTTGGTACAGTAAGCGGGTGATCCGAGTGTCAGGCTGCTGGCTGCTGCGATGCGGCAGGAGCGATGGTGAGCCTGAAGCCCATGGCCTGAATCACCTTGAACAGCGTCTCGGAACTGGGCGCCCGTTCGCCAGACAGGCTTTTGTAGAGGCTTTCCCGAGAAAGTCCGGTGTCGCGAGCGAGCTGAGTCATGCCGCGCGCGCGTGCGATGTCGCCCAGCGCCGCAGCCAGTTCGGCCGGATCGTTGTCTTCCAGCGCCTGGCGCAGGTACTCCACGATTTCCTCTTCGGTGCCGAGGTAGTTGGCCATGTCGAATGGCCGCATCTTGATGTTGCTCATAGCTTGATCTCCCTGGCCATCGCCCTGGCCGCAGCAATGTCCTGTGCCTGGCTGGACTTGTCTCCGCCGCCAAGCATCACGATCAGAACATGATCGCGTTGGATGTAGTACATGCGCCAACCTGGCCCGAAAAACTCGCGCATCTCCCATAGGCCCTCGCCAACGGATTTCACGTCTCCCAGGTTTCCGCGCATGGCTTTGCCCAGGCGACGACGCAGGCGGATACGAGTTGGCATGTCACGAATGCTGTCTACCCAATCAGCAAACGTCTCGGTTTCGATGACGCTGTACATGGTTGGATTGTAGCCAGTTGGCTACAAAAGAAGCCTGGTATGGGTGTTCAGCCTCCCATCCCCTGGTACTCCAAATCCTTCACCCCACCCCCACTGATCCTCAACAACACCGCAGGCTGCAGCACGCAGTGCCATCGATCCGGCCGCTCCAGCGCGCCGAGCTGCACCAGGCGCACAAGGCTGCGCGCAATGGTCTCGCGCGTGGTGGCCAGCAGGGCGGCCAGTGCGCCCTGGCTGGGCAGGCGCACGAGCAGGCTTGACTGCAGCACGGCCAGTTGCATCAGGGTGGCGGCCAGCTGGCGCAGCACGCCGGGGATGCGGACGATGTGGGCCCATTCCGCCAGCAGGGCGTTGTTGCAGGTGTAGCTGGTGGCCAGCGCGCGCACGAAGGCGGCATCGACCAGGCCGCGGCGCGTGATGGTGGCGATGTCCACGCAGCAGATGCGCCCCGGGCCCAGTGCCTCGAAGTGCATGGCCGAGGGCTGCTGCAGCCAGCCCGGGCTGCCCAGCGCGTGGCCGTTGCCGAACAGGGCCACGGGCCGCTGCACGCCGTCGCCGCCACGGCGGATGGCCAGGACGAAGCCGATCTTGATCACCTGGAATTCATGGGCGACGCTGCCCTGCGCCTGGAGCTTCTGGCCCTTGGCCAGGCCGCGTTCGCGGATGTGCGGCAGCCATTGCTGGAATGCGGGCTCGGGCAATTGGCCCAGCAGGCAATGGGACGAACGCATGCATTCGCTGCAGCGAACCGCTGAAGGCGTGGAGGACGACGATGGCATGGGGCACGCAGGCTAGGATGCGCCGCAGCCTGGGCGGGCAGACAGCCACCCAGGGCACCGGCAGTGGACCCGGGCGGCGCGCCCCGGGAGAAGCCGTGCAGGCTAGCGGGCTATGCCGTTGAATGCAACGCGATGTAACGCGTTTCGCGCGTGATGGCGGCCATCTGCCGCTGTTTCTTGACCTGGGTCAGACGGCGGCGGTGCTGTCGGCGTTGTTGGCGCTGCCGCTGCTGTCACTGCTGCCACTGCCGTCACTTCCGTGGGCGCGGGCCGCCTCGCGCATGCGTGCCAGCTCGCGGGCAGGCAGCGGGATGTCGCCGCTGGCGACCTTCATCAGCAGGCAGTGCAGCATTTCGGTAGACAGGCCGTGCAGCACCAGGCGGTGGCCGGCGCGCAGGGTGGACAGGGGCACCAGCGGGTGCTTGTTGTTGAGCATGACCAGGTGCTCGGGCGAGGCGAGGATCTTGGCCGCATAGATGGCCACGGTCTCGTCCAGCTGCAGCGAGTTGCTGGCGCGCCAGAAGTCGTTGTCGGTCAGCAGCAGCTGGTAGACGGGCGTGTAGACCTCGATGGCGCTTTGCAAGTCCAGCAGGTTCAGGCGCCCGCGCGGCATGTCCTCAAGGCGCAGGGGCGGGTTGCGCAGCATGGCGAAGTCGGGCTCGGCCACGGGCTGCAGTTCCTGGCCTGCGGCGCGCAGCGCGTTGTTCAGGCGGATGACGAAGTTGAACAGGTTCAGGTCGTGCCTGAGGAACAGGTCGTCCTTGATGTCGTCGATGCTGCCTGGCTCCAGCGGTGTGGTGGACACGGGCGTGGGCGCGTTGGCCGCGACAAAGGCCAGGATCTGCGAGCCCAGGTGGAAATGGCGCAGGATGAGCCAGTTGGCCTCGGGCGAGACGAAGCGGTTCATGCTGAAGGCCAGCAGCCGGTGCAGCAGCCTGGAGTGCGCCCAGTTGCGCGGCAGCAGCACCTTGAGGATCTGGATGAGCACGATGCTGGTGCGTGCCAGCGGCCGCAGGAAGGGCAGCAGGTACTGGCGCGAGCCGCTGCTGCAGTCACGCAGCCAGGCGGCCTTGACGTCGTCGGGCAGCGGCGTGCTCTGGTCCAGGTACAGCGCGCGCCAGGGGCTGGGGTCGCGCTCGTCGTGGGGCGGTTCGATGAAGTCTGGTGGTTGCATCAGTGCTCCTCGGGCAGGACATGCTCGAACTGCATCAGGTACAGCGCCGCCGTGTGGCGCGCGGTGCGCACGATGGCCTGCGCCGCCGTGCCCCCGCTGCCGTCTGTGCCGTCCAGCGCCATCACCATCTGCACGGCCATGAGCCAGCGCTCCAGGTGGTGTTCGTCGTTGGCGCCGTGGTATTCCAGGAAGCGGAAGGCATCGGGCGGCAGCGGCAGGCTGGCGCGCAGCAGCGGCAGCAGGCTGGGCACGATGCGCTGGCCCGTGCCTTCGATGATGTAGATGGCGCCCAGCAGGCCGATCGGATTGGGCGTGGCGGCCAGGCCGTGCAGGTAGGCGTTGAGCGCCTCGCCGCCGGGGTTGCGGCGCAGGCGGGTGAGGTCGGTCTCGGTGCCGCCGGCCTTGAGGTAGTCCTCGTGCAGGATGCGGAAGTCGTTCTGCTCCTCGCCCGCATGCACGTCGATCAGCGCGGCCAGCGCCGCGTGCTCGCCGGTCAGCGAGGCAGCGCCCTCGCGCATCCACAGGCTGCCCTCGCGCACCTGGGGAACCCAGTGGCTCATCCAGCGCACGTAGTCGGCGGTCTGCAGCCTGCCTGTGCGTATGCGCTGCAGCAGCGGCGTGCGCCACACGCGCGAGCGGTAGTCCTGCCAGAGGCTGGCCAGTTCGGTCAGCAGCGGCGCCAGCGTGGCCGGGGCCTGGTTCGGGTCGTGGGGCGGGGCGATGGTGGAGACATCGGGCAGCAGGTCCGGGGCAGCGGGAGCTTCGGCGGTGGCACTGCGTGCTGTGGCCTTGGCCGTGGCCGTGGCCGGGGTGGCGGTGGGAGCCTGGGCCGCATCCTCCACTTCCAGCAGCATGTAGCCGGCCGTGAAGCGGCCCGATTCGGGAATGAAGCACAGCACGGTATCGCCGTGCTTCAGGCGTGCCGATTGCGTGCGCAGGAACTCGGACAGCATCACGAAGATGGAGGCCGCGCCCGTGTTGCCACGCCAGGCCAGGTTGCTCCACCAGCGCTCGCGCGGGATGCCGAGCTGGGCCTTGCCCAGCAGCTCATCGACCACGGGGATGAAGCGCTCGGACGAGTAGTGGCACAGGAAATGGTCGATGCCGCGCCCGGGCACCCAGCCCGTGTGCGCCAGGTGGGCGTATTCGTGGATGCAGACATCGAACAGGTGCGGCAGCAGGCGGATGTCCTGGCGCAGCGACAGCGCGCCTGCGGCCTCGGCATCGCCCCAGGCGGCAAAGTCCAGGTGGCTGGTGGCGCGGTCGGGCGTCAGGCCCAGCTGCATGCAGACCGGGTAGTCGCCCGCAAAGCTGCGCAGGTGCGTCCAGCGCAGCTTCAGGCGCAGGCCGGGCGCCTGGGGCAGGGCCTGCGGGCCGCCCAGCAGCACGGCGCCTGCGCCATCGGACAGCATCCAGCGCAGGAAGTGGGCGTCGAAGTCCGTGTTGTATCCCTGGGCCGCGAAGCGCGAGCGCTTGAACAGGCGCGAGGGCATTTCGCTGGCCACGGCCAGGGCCAGCGAGTCGGGCGCACGGTCCACGGCCTGGGCCGCTGCCTGCAGCGCGCCCACGCTGGCGGCGCAGACGCCGTGCACGGACAGGGTCTCCATGGGCGGCGCGGCCATCTCGCCCTGGATCATGTTGGCAAAGCCGGGCATGAGCGCATCGCCGCCCGACGAGCCGCTGGCCAGGAAGCCGACATCGCCCAGCGCACGCCCGGCCTGCGCCAGGCAGTCATGGATGGCCTGGGCGGCCATGGCCGTGTTGCTGTGGACGGTGCGGCCTTCGGAGTCTATGGCGTAGTGGCGCTGGACAATGCCGTTCTCGGCCAGGATGCGGCGCTTGAGGCGCTCGGACAGGCGGTTGAGCGGCGCCACGTAGGCATCCATGCCTGCGTTGTCCACGGGTTCACCGGGCAGGAACATGCCTGCGGCATGCAGATAGACGTTGGAATAGGCGACGGGCATGGGTTCAGGGTCGTATCAGTCGTATGTTCCGGGAGGCATTTGCGCACGCGTGCGCGCCGGCGGCCAGACCGTGCCGAGCACGAAGACGCGGGCCATGTAGGGTAGCAGTCCGCCTTCGTTGAGCGCAGGGGCCACGCGCTGGCGGTAGTGTTCGCTGTGCAGGCGCGTGAGCTCGGACCAGTGGGCCTGGGGCCGCTCGTGGTGGGCCGTGTGCAGGCCGATGTTGAACAGCAGCGGATTGACCCAGCCCTCGAAATTGCGCGCGTAGTTCAGTGGCGTGGCGCTGTCCATCCGCTGGCCGCGCGTCAGCGGCCGGCCATCGGCATGGGCGTGCTGCAGGTAGTTGGTGGCCAGCAGCCAGTGCAGGCCATGCAGCTGGGGAACGATCACCAGCAGCAAGGCCTTTTGCCAATCCAGCGACAGCAGCAGTGCCCAGCTGCCCAGCCACAGCAGGTACTGGCCCATGCAGTAGCGAAAGGCGCCGGGCCAATGCCGCCGCAACTGGCCCAGCCAGCGCAGGAACAGCGGGTACAGCACCCAGCCGGCCTGCAGCGGGTGGAGCAGGTAGCCCAGCAGATGGTTGTGGTCGCCACCGAAGCGGTAGGTGCGTGCCATGTCGCGCGGGCCGTGGCGGAAGCGGTGGTGGTTGGCCACATGGGCGGGCCAGAACACAAAGGTCGGGTGGCCCTGCAGCAGGGTCAGCCAGTAGTCGGTGATGCGGTTGGCCCAGCGCCCGCGCCACATGCGCAAATGCGTGTGGTTGTGGTGGATGACGCCCACGCCCAGCGTGAGGAACAGCTCGATCCCGTAGAGCCACAGGTTCCAGCCGTGCTGCCACTGCCACCACACGATCAGCGGCAGCGCCACCAGATAGGCCAGCGACTGCAGGTCGCGCCAGTGGCGCAGCCGGGGCAGCCGGGGCAGCCGTGGCTGGACGTGGCGAGCAGGTGGTCGGCTCATTCCGTCCTGGGCCGGGCCGTGGCGGGCAGGGCCACGCGCGTGCGCATCAGCCGGTCCATGAAGGCCAGCGCAAAGCCGTAGTTGCCATTGGGCCGGGCATGGTGCAGATGGTGGCGCCGGCTGGCGGCCAGCGCATGCGTGTCGGACACCCCGGGAAAGAAGTCGTAGTTGGAGTGGCCTATGACGTTCAGCAGCAGGCTGAGTACCGGCACCGAGGCCAGCGACCAGAAGCTGAAGTCATGCACCACCATGGGCAGCAGGATGACGTTGCCCAGCATCAGCGCCTCGATGGGGTGAAAGCTGTAGGTGGACCACGGCGTGGTGACGATGGAGCGGTGGTGGTCTCCATGAAAGCGCCCCAGCAGCCGCGTATGCAGCAGGCGGTGGTTGATCCAGAAATGCACATCGTTCCAGATCAGCAGCACCACGATTTCGATGGCAATGCGCCAGGGGCCTGCATCGGGCTCCAGCCGCGCCCACCCCAATTGCAGAAGGCCCCAGGGCACGATCATGCCGATGCCGAAGATCAGCACCGAATGCAGCGACTGGCGCCATTCGCGGCGCAACTGGTCGGGCTTGAGCGGGCGCGTGTCCAGCACGCGGCCCACGCCGCGCCGCTGCAGCCAGCGCGTGAGCGCCGTCATGCCCCAGCCGCCGGCCGTGTACAGCACGCCGAAGAAGAGCAGGCCCCAGGCCATGACCTGCCAGGCGTTGAGTTCGGTGAAGGCTTGGGCAGCGGTCATGGCAGTGTGATCGAGCACGTCATTGCGCGTGGATTCCCTGTTCGCGGATGATGCGGCCCAGTGCCGTCACGTCCTGGCGTATGCGCAGGGCCAGGCCCTCGGGCGAGCTGCCGACAGCCTGCCAGCCCTGGGCGGCCAGGCGTGCACGCATCTCGGGCGAGCGCACGATCTCGCTGACCGCTTCGGCCAGCTTCTGCACATGGGCGGCGGGCATGGCCTTGGGCGCGGCCACGGCGTTCCAGATCTCCAGATCGAAATCCCCCACGCCCAGCTCCTTGAGGCTGGGCAGTCCCGGCGCCAGCGGGCTGCGCGCGGCCGAGGTCACGGCCACGCCGCGCAGCTTGCCGGCCTGCACCTGGGCCATGGCCAGCGCGGGCGGCAGCATGGACAGCTGCAGGTCGCCGCCCTGGATGGCGTTGAACACCTGCGGATAGCCGGGGTAGGGAATGTGTTCGGGCCTGAGCGCGGAGCGGCTCTTGAGCAGCTCCATGCCCAGGTGGCCCACCGTGCCCACGCCGGGCGAGCCGTAGCTCCAGCGGCTGCCGGCCTGGGCAGCGGCCTCCAGGAAGGCCCGGCCCTCGGGCGCGCCGGCCGGCGCCACCAGCACCAGGGGCGCCACGCCGATCAGGCTGACGGGCTGCAGGTCCTTGACAGGGTCGTAGCGCACGGCGGGGTTGAGCAGGCGGGCAATCGTCAGGTTGCCGTTGATCATCACGCTGAAGGTATGGCCGTCGCGCGCACGGGCCACCTGCTCGCCTGCGATGTTGCCGCCTGCGCCCACCTTGTTCTCGACGATGACGGGCTGGCCCAGGCGCTTTTCCAGCGGCTCGGCCAGTGCGCGCGCCGTGAGGTCCGGGGAAGATCCTGCGGGAAAGCCGACGATCAGGTGCAGCGGCTTGCTGGGCCAGTTGTCGCCCGCCACGGCAGCGCAAGGCAGCAGGGCCGAAGCCAGGGCGGTGGCCAAGGCATTGGCGAAGAGGCGGCGTAGTGGCGAGATGGCGCTGGCGGGCATGGGGTGCGTGGGGGCCGCAAAGGCTGCGGGCAATAAAAAACCCGGAGATTATCCGGGTTTGTCGTGAAGCGGCCTGTCAGCCCAGGCCGTCAGGCCATCAGGCGAACTCGGCCAGGGCCTTCTTCATCTTCTTCATGGCAGCCACCTCGATCTGGCGGATGCGCTCGGCGCTGACACCGTAGACGGCGGCCAGCTCATGCAGCGTCATGCCGCCCGAGCCGTCGTCGTTGACCTTGAGCCAGCGCTCCTCGACGATGCGGCGGCTGCGGTCGTCCAGCGATTCCAGCGCCATGGCAATGCCGTCGGTGGCCAGGTGGTCACGCTGGCGCGACTCGATCATGGCCGTGGGTTCGTGTGCGCCATCGGCCAGGTAGGCGATGGGGCCGAAGGCCTGCTCGCCATCGTCGCTGGGCGAGGGGTCCAGCAGCACGTCGCCACCGGCCAGGCGCGTTTCCATCTCCATGACTTCTTCGCGCTTGACGTTGAGCTTCTCTGCCACGGCGTCGATCTCGCCCGAGGTCAGCGTGTCACGCAGCATGGCGCCGTCCTCGGCCATGGCGGCGTCGGACTTCAGGCCCTGCTTCATGGAACGCAGGTTGAAGAACAGCTTGCGCTGGGCCTTGGTCGTGGCGACCTTGACCATGCGCCAGTTCTTGAGGATGTACTCGTGGATCTCGGCCTTGATCCAGTGCATGGCGTAGCTCACCAAGCGCACGTTCTGATCGGGGTCGAAGCGCTTGACGGCCTTCATCAGGCCCACGTTGCCTTCCTGGATCAGGTCGCCGTGCGGCAGGCCGTAGCCCAGGTACTGGCGCGAGATGGACACCACCAGACGCAGGTGGGACATCACCAGACGCCCTGCGGCGTCCAGATCGCTGTGTTCTTTGAGCTTGCGGGCGTAGTCCTGCTCTTCCTCAAGGGTGAGCATGGGCAGGCGGTTGACCGCGGAAATGTAGGCATCCAGATTGCCCAGAGGCGGCACCAGGGCCCAGGGGTTAGCGGGTGCCAAGGTGGTCGCAATGGAGCCGGAGGCGTTTGTCATTGCAGAGTTCCTTTCTTCCATTCCTTCATATTAGCACTCGTTATGACCGAGTGCTAAAGCCAAAGTTCCGTGGGTTTTTCAGACGGTTGCACTCATTTTTGGAGTGCCAAAAGTCGTTTGTGCCTAGTCTGAGCGATTTTTGGAAACCCTGCTTGCCAGCGGTGGGCGCATATTGCTGGGAGAGCATTACAGTTTTTCCAGCAGGCTTTCAATCTGCCGGCCCAGTTGCAGCAAGGCCGGGTGCAGCTCCTGCACGATGGCCGGCAAAGGCTCCGTGGTGGAGACGCTGCAGTTCAGGACATAGATGGCATCGGGTGTCACCAGCGGCGTGGCCAGCGCAACCACTTCCGGCTGCCACGATGCGGCGCAGAAGCCTTGGCTTTTCACGGACTTGATCGCCGCCTGGATCTGCTGCTCCAGCGCAGGCCATTGGGCGCCCCTCTTGAGCCTGAAGCTGTCGAGCAAGGCCTTGCGCCTGGCCGATGGCGCCGCCGCCAGGTAGGCACGCCCCAGTGATGTCAGTTCCATGGGAACGCGCTGGCCCGAGACCACATGCCTGAGCACGATCCGGCGGTTGTAGCGGATGGATTCCAGGTAGACCATCTCGTCCCTGTCGGGACATGCCAGGCCCACGTTGATCCTGCGTGTCTCGGCGAGTGTGCGCATCAGGGGCGCCGCAATCGACAGCACCGTCGAGCCCGTGCGCATGGCGTGCGCCAGGCTCAGGACCGCCGGGGCCAGGCGAAAGGCCCGGCTTGGTTGGTCGGCCTGCAGCATGCCGCAGCCCACCAGGGTCTGCGTCAGCCGGGTGACCGTGGCCTTGGACAGGCCGGTGCGTTCCGCCAGGTCGCTGTTGCCCAGCAGCTCCGAGCCGGGCCTGAACGCACGGAGTATTTCGACGCCTCTTTCCAGGGAGCGGTTGCTCGGGGACTGTCCCGGCTTGTCATGGAGGATGGGGGATCGCCTGTTCGTCATGCTGCTGCCGCTGGTGGGAGAACGCGCTTGCCCCGGTGTCGAAAGCTGTGTTCTTCCTGCCCGGGTACGGGCGCCTGATGGAAGCCAAGTATTCCACCGAATGCAAGGGAAATGCAGCCGCAGGCTCTGGCGCGCCCGCTTTGGAATTTCACTGGTTGGAATATGGGGGGTCACAAGCGCGGTGCGTTTCCCTAAGCTTTCACAAGCCAGTCGCCAGCGTCATCGCAACGCTGGCGCAGTGACCGGACCTCTGTCCATAGAACCAGGAGACACACCATGCCCAGTTTCGCCGCCCGCCGTTGTGCAAGGGCCATTGCGTTCATTGCCGTGCTCGCGACTGTCTGCAGCGCAGCATCTGCAGCCTTCCCGGAAAAGCCCGTGCGCCTCGTCGTGCCCTTTGCGCCAGGCGGTGGAACGGACCTGATCGCCCGCACGCTGGGGGCCGAGATGGCCAAGGACCTGGGCCAGCCCGTCATCGTGGACAACAAGCCCGGTGCCGGCACGATCATCGGCACCGACAACGTTGCCAAGAGTGCGCCGGACGGATATTCCTTGGTCGTGGCTTCGTTCGCGCACGCCGTCAATCCGGCGTTGCAGGCCAAGCTGCCGTACGGGAGCAACAAGGCCTTTGCTCCGGTGATCCTGATCGGCCGCGGCCCCAACGTGCTGGTGGTGCCCGCCGCCAGCCCGTACAAGACGGTGGCGGACGTGATGGCCGCCGCCAAGGCCAGTCCCGACAAGCTGACCTATGCCTCGCAGGGCGCCGGGACTTCGGCGCATCTGGCGGGTGAGCTGTTCGCCAATCTTGCCAAGGTCCGGCTCACCCATGTGCCCTACCGCGGCGCAGGCCCGGCGCTCACCGATCTCATGGGCGGGCAGGTGGACATGATGTTTGCCACGGCGGCGGCGGTATCCACCTTCATCGACAACGGCAAGCTGCGTGTGCTGGGGGTCACCACGGCCGAGCCGTCTGCGGCATTCAAGAACGTGCCACCCATCGCCGTCACCGTCCCGGGCTACCGCGTCGAGAGCTGGTACGGCCTGTACGCGCCGGCAGCCACACCTGCCGCCGTGATCGATCGCCTGAACGCCGCGGCCCGCAAGGCGGCCCGCTCGCCGGACTTCGTTCGCAAGCTGGAGCACGAGGGCCTGATGGTCAATGCCGGACCTGCGGCGGAACTGGACACCTATGTGCAGGCCGAGGAAAAGCGCTGGGCGCAGATCGTCAAGCAAAACAACATCCATCCCGATTGATCGCACTGGCTGCGATCGTTTTCAAAGCACGCCATGAACTACGAACTGATCCAACTGAATGTCGCCGATGCGGTGGCAACCGTGACCCTGAACCGCCCCGACAAGCGCAACGCCATGAGTGACGACATGCGCACCGAGTTCATCGATGCCCTGGAGCGCGTGGCGGCAGACAAGGCCATCAAGGCCCTGGTGCTGACGGGCGCGGGCAAGGGATTCTGCGCAGGCGGTGACATCGCCGGAATGCAAAGGCGCATGAATGCTCCCGCGGGCGAGGTGGGCTTCAACGGCTGGCAGCGTCAGCAGCGCGTGCACCATGTCCAGGCCCTGCTGCACACCATGCCCAAGCCCGTGATCGCTGCCGTCAACGGCGCGGCCTCGGGCCTGGGGGCAGACACGGCGCTGGCCTGCGACTTCGTGATCGCCAGCGAATGGGCCAGCTTCGCGTGGAGCTATGTGCTGCGCGGCATCATCCCGGACGGCGGCGGCATGTACTTCCTGCCGCGCCGCGTGGGCCTGGCCAAGGCCAAGGAGCTGATATTCACGGGCCGCCAGGTCAAGCTGCCGGAAGCCCTGGCGCTGGGCATCGTGGACCGCCAGGCCAGTGCCGAGACCTTGGTGGCAGACGCCCAGGCCTGGGCACGCGAGCTGTCCTCGGCTTCTTCCACCGCGCTGGCATTGACCAAGACCATCCTGAACCAGAGCTTCGAGCTGTCTTCGCACGATGTCTTCGCCCAGGGCAGCCAGGCCCAGGGCATCTGCTACACCAGCAGTGAACACCGCGCATCGGTGGAGGCCTTCCTGGCCAAGACGGCCGGCAAGGAGTGATGCCATGAGCGAAGCCATTGCCAAGCTGCTTTCGCCGCGCAGCGTCGCCGTCATAGGCGCCTCTGCCGACCTGAAAAAGACCACGGGCCGCCCGGTGGCCTACCTGCAAAAGCACGGGTTTGCCGGCCGCATTCTTCCCGTCAATCCGCGCGTGGAACGCATCGGCGATCTGGCCTGCTATCCCGATGTGGCCTCGTTGCCTGAAGTGCCTGATGTGGCCGTGGTGCTGCTGGGCGCCGAGCGTGCGCACCAGGCCGTCAGGGAGCTGTCGGCGCTGGGCTGTGCGGCAGCCATCGTGCTGGCCAGCGGCTATACGGAAACGGGCGAGGACGGGGCGCACCGCCAGCGGCAGCTGATCGAGGCGGCCGGCAGCATGCGCCTGCTGGGGCCCAACACCATCGGGCTGGTCAACCTGACCGACCGGATCGTGCTGTCGCCCTCGGGCGCGCTGGAGATGGACGAGTTCCCCGTCGGAGGCATCGGCGTCGTCTCGCAAAGCGGCGGCATCCTGGGTTCGCTGCTGTCGCGCGCCGCCGCGCGTGGCATCGGCCTGTCCAAGCTCATCTCCACCAGCAACGAAGTGGATCTGGAACTGGCCGACTTCATAGACCATCTGGCCGATGACCCGGCCACCAAGGTGATCGCGCTGTATGTGGAGACGGTGCGCCATCCCGCCAGGTTCCGTGCAGCCTGCCTGAAGGCCGCGCGTGCCGGCAAGCCCGTGGTGGCCTTCAAGATCGGCCGCTCCGAGGCCGGCGCCAAGGCCGCCGTATCGCACACGGGCGCCATGGCCGGTGCGGATCGCATGTACGACGCGCTGTTCCGGCAGGTCGGCGTGATTCGTGCGCAAAGCTTTTCCGACCTGCTGGACGTGCCCGCTGCGCTGGCCACGGGCCGCAGGCTGCGCGGCAAGCGCATCGCCATCCTGACGTCCACCGGCGGTGCGGGCACCCTGGTGTCGGACGATCTGGGCGTGGCCGGATTCGACACGCCGGCCCCTGACCAGGCGACCGCCGATGCACTGCGCGCGCTGCAGACCGGCAGCGAGGCCGTGCTGGACCGCAACCCCATCGACGTGACCCTGGCGGGCCTGCGTCCCGACCTGCTGCGCGGCGCCATCAATGCCTTGCTGGCAAGCCCCAGCTACGACGCGCTGGTGATCATCGTCGGCTCCTCCAGCCTGGCCATGCCCGAGCTGCTGGCCGGTGCCATCCAGGACTGCCTGCCCCACTCCGACAAGCCGGTGCTGGCCTACGTCAGCCCGCATGCGCCGGAAATCGGCGCGCTGCTCACGCAACGCGGCGTGCCGGCCTTCGCTGCGGCGGAAAGCTGCACGGCCGCACTGGCGGGCATGCTGCGCGTCAACGGCTTCCAGGGTGCGCCTTCCGAGCTGGTCGTCGGCAAGGACACCCTGCAGGAACTGGACCTGCCCGTCGGCTGCCTCGATGAAGCGCAGGCCAAGGCCGTTTTCCGCCGTTTCGGCGTGCCGTGCGCGGCCGAGCGTGTGGTGCGCACCGCCGAAGAGGCCGAAGCCGCCGCGCGCGAACTGGGCGGCCGGGTGGTGCTCAAGATCCTT
This sequence comes from Delftia sp. S65, assembly GCF_016516495.1. NCBI lineage: Bacteria > Pseudomonadati > Pseudomonadota > Betaproteobacteria > Burkholderiales > Comamonadaceae > Delftia > Delftia sp. S65. Next base: position 140,855 of record NZ_JACVUR010000006.1, on the reverse strand, counting down.
TCGTCCCGGATCACGCACAAGAGCGATGTGGGCGGTGTCGCCGTCGGCCTGACGGCGGAAACCATAGGTGCCCGGTGGGGCGTGATGGTGGCCGACGTGCAGGCCAGGGCGGGCGTGCGCCCGGACCGGTTCCTGGTGCAGCAGATGGTGGCCGGTGGCACCGAGCTGATTCTTGGCCTGCACAAGGATGCGCTGGGCACTGCCGTGATGCTGGGCATGGGAGGCGTGACGGCCGAGCTGTTCCAGGACACCACGCTGCGGTTGCTGCCGGACGACGGCTCTCAGCTGGGTGTGCTGAGCCTGTCTGACGCCCTGGAGATGGCCAGGGAGCTCAAGACCTGGCCGCTGCTGGACGGCTTTCGCGGCCGGCCCAGGGCCGATGTCGATGCGCTGGCCCATGCCATCGTCGCGTTCTCTGCGATGGCCGCCCGGCTTGGCGACCGCGTGATCGAAGCGGAGATCAACCCGGTGTTCGTGCTGCCGCAGGGCCAGGGCGTGTGCGCTGCCGATGGTGTGCTGGTTCTGGCCTGAGGGCGCCAGGTACTGCACATTTCTTCCAAAAAAAAGACGGCCTCATTGAGGGCCAATCCAAGGAGACCACGAATGCATGCGACCGAAGTGTTCGGGCAGTTTGCCGCTCAATACGACCGTACCGAGCTTCCCGAAGCCGTCATCCACCATGCCAAGCGTGCCGTGATCGACTGGTATGCCGCTTTGTTCCCGGGGCTGGGCGCGGCCCCTCTTGCACAGTTGGAGCAGGTGCTTGCCGAGGACCTGGACCGCGGGTCCTGCCGGCTTGGAAACGGCCGCATGGCCACGGCGCGGGCGGCGGCACTGTTCAACGGTTCGGCGGCCCATGCCGCCGAGGTGGACGACAGCTTCCGCGATGCCATGTACCACCCCGGGGCCGCAACCATTGCGGCGGCGCTGGCGGCAAGCCAGCAGGCAGGGGCCAGTGGCCTGGACTTCCTGCGTGCCGTGGTGCTGGGCTATGAGGTTTCCACCCGCATCGGCGTGACCCTGGGCCGGGCCCACTACCGCTTCTGGCACAACACCGGCACCGTGGGCGTCTTCGGGGCAGCGGCAGCCGCAGGGTATGCGCTGCGGCTGGATGCAGGGCAATTTGCCCATGCACTGGCCACGGCGGCCACCTTCTCTGCCGGGTTGCAGCAGGCATTTCGCATGGATTCGATGTCCAAGCCCCTGCATGCCGGGCGCGCAGCGGAGGCCGGCCTGCTGGCCGCGCAGCTTGCGCACCAGGGGGTGACGGGATCGCTGGACGTGCTGGATGGAGAACTGGGCCTGGGCCGCGCAGTCAGCGATGGACCCGACTGGTCAGACATCGGTGCGACGTTGGGCAGCGACTTTCACATCACCCGGCTCACCTTCAAGAACCACGTCGGCTGCGGCCATACGTTCGCCGCCATCGACGCCGCGCTGGCCTTGCGCAGCCAGCATGCCCTGCGGGCGGACGACATCTGCAGCGTGGCCGTGGCCACCTATGGCCCGGCCCTGGATATCGCCTGCTACACCGATCCTGCGACGGAAAACGAAGCCCGCTTCAGTCTTCGTTTCGTGGTGGCCACGGCCCTGGTCCATGGCAGCGTGCGGCTTTCGGCGTACACCCCGGAGCGCCTGGCCGATCCCGCCGTTCGCGCAATGCTTGGGCGCGTCCAGGTTGCGGTGGACCCGCAAATCGACCGGGCCTTCCCTGGCAAGAGATCGGCACGCGTGGAGATCGTCACCAGGGATGGCCGCTGCCATGGCTGGTTCCAGCCGGACCGCAAGGGCGATCCCGAGCTGCCGTTGTCGGATGGGGAGCTGGAGGACAAGTTCATCGAGCTTGCCGCGCCCGTCGCTGGCGAGGGACGTGCCCGGCAACTGCTTTCCAACATCTGGGAGCTTGAACGGGCGGGCTGCCTTGCAGGCCTCGCGGCCTGACAGGGCTGCATCGCTTGTGGATTGCAGCCTGGCCTTCAGCAGGCCTGTGACAGCTGCTCCAGGATCGCCGGGTTATCCAGGGTGGAGGTGTCCTGCACGATGGGCTCGCCGCGTGCAATGCTGCGCAGCAATCGCCGCATGATCTTGCCGCTGCGGGTCTTGGGCAGGTTGTCGCCGAACCGGATGTCCCTGGGCTTGGCGATCGGCCCGATCTCCTTGGCCACCCACTCCCGCAGCAGCCTGGCGATGTCGGCCGCCTCGGCGCCGCTGGGCCGCGAACGCTTGAGGACGACGAAGGCGCATATGGCCTCTCCCGTCGTGTCATCGGGCCGCCCCACGACGGCGGCCTCCGCCACCAGGTCGGTCATGGCCACCAGGGCGGACTCGATCTCCATCGTGCCCATGCGGTGGCCGCTGACGTTGAGCACATCGTCGATGCGGCCGGTGATGGTGAAGTAGCCGGTGCGCGCATCGCGAACCGCGCCGTCTCCCGCCAGGTAGTAGCGGCCCTTGAACTCTTCGGGAAAGTAGCTGGCGACAAACCGCTCGGGATGGCCCCAGATGTTCCTGATCATGGAGGGCCAGGGGCGCTTGATCACCAGGATGCCGCTGTCGCCCCAGGGCAGCTCGTTGCCGGCCTCGTCCACCACGGCGGCGGCAATGCCCGGGAAGGCCAGCGTGCAGGAGCCGGGCACGAGGTCCGTGGCTCCGGGCAGCGGCGTGATCATGTGCCCGCCCGTCTCCGTCTGCCAGAACGTATCGACGATGGGGCAGCGGCCCCCGCCCACCTGCTCGTGGTACCAGTGCCAGGCGGCGGGATTGATCGGCTCGCCCACGGACCCCAGGATGCGCAGGCTGCCCAGGTCGTAGCGCGCGGGGTGCACCTGCGCATCGGCGTCGGCAGCCTTGATCAGCGAGCGAATGGCCGTGGGCGCCGTGTAGAAGACCGTCACCCCGTGGGCCTCGATCATTTTCCAGAAGCGTCCCGCGTCCGGGTAGGTGGGCACGCCCTCGAACACCACCTGCGTGGCGCCCAGCGCCAGCGGGCCGTAGGCGATATAGGTATGGCCGGTCACCCATCCGATGTCCGCCGTACACCAGAAGACATCACAGGGCTGCAGGTCGAAGGTCCAGGCGCAGGTCACGGCGGCATGCAGCAGATAGCCTCCCGTGGCGTGCTGGACGCCCTTGGGGGTTCCGGTGGAGCCCGAGGTGTAGAGCAGGAACAGCGGATGCTCGGCCTGCACCCATTCCGGTTCGCAGACATCGCTCTGGGCTGCGGTGATTTCTTCAAGCCACAGGTCCCGGGGCGGGTGCATGGCGATGGCGCCACCCGTGCGCCGTGCCACCAGCACGTGGCGGACCTGCTCGCAGCCGGGCTGGGCCAGGGCCTCGTCCACGATGCTCTTGAGGGGCAATTGCCGTCCTCCCCGCACTTGCTGGTCTGCCGTGATGACGGCGCAGGCCCCCGTGTCCGCGATGCGGTCGCGCAGCGCCGTGGCGGAGAAGCCGCCGAACACCACGCAGTGAATGGCGCCTATGCGTGCACAGGCCTGCATGGCGGCCACGCCGTCAATCGACATGGCCATGTAGATGACGACGCGGTCGCCCTTGCCGACGCCCAGGCTGCGCAGGGCGTTGGCCAGGCGATTGACCCTGGCGAGAAGCTGCGCATAGGTCACCTGCGTCACCGCGCCGTCATCGGCTTCGAAGATGAGGGCCGTGCGCTCGCCCAGCCCCCGCTGGATGTTGCGCTCCAGGCAGTTCCAGCTGGCGTTGAGCGTGCCGTCATTGAACCATTCGTAGAACGGGGCGCGACTTTCATCGAGCACGCGCGTGAACGGGCGCTTCCACGCGACGAACTCGCGTGCGAGCCGGCCCCAGAACGCCTGGGGATCGGCGTCCGCCTCCGCGACGAGCCGGTCATAGGCGGCGCGCCCGCTCACGCGCGCATTGCGGGCCAGCTCTGCAGATGGGGGATAGGACGGTGCAAGGTCTTGGCTCATGGTGGTTGTCTCCTGGGTCTAGAAATCAAGGGGGTCACGAAGCCGGCGCAAAGGCTCAGGCGCAAGGCCCCGGGGCGTCAGTCCCCGCAGTGCCGGCCTATCCAGCCGGCAATGGCCGCCGCGCTGCGGAAGTCGTCGCAGGAGCGGGCCGGAATGTCCGGATGGCGCTGGTTCCACAGGCGTGCCAGCGCCTGGCCGGGGCCGATTTCCAGAACGCACCGCACCTGGCGTGCGGCAATGCTGTCCATGCAGTCGTCCCAGTGCACCGTGCCCGCTATCTGCTCGGACAGCGCCGTCCGGGCGCCTGCGGCGTCACGCACCCGCCGGGCCGTGTTGCTGAACAGCGCCACGGCGGGCGCGTGCACGGCCACCTGGCCCAGGTCCTGTGCGAAGGCCTGGGCGGCCTGGCGCATCCAGGGGGTGTGGGACGCCACCTGCACGCGCAGCCGGGTGGCATGCGCGCCCTGGCGCACTGCCAGCGCCTGCGCCTGCTCCAGCGCCGCATGGGAGCCGCCCAGGATGAGGTTCTCTGGGCCGTTGCGTATGGCCACGGCCAGCCCGGTCGTCTCCAGCAGGGCGGCCATGCGTGCGGGCGGCAGGCCGCTGACGGCCAGCAGCCCGCCGCCGGGCATCTGCTGCGCGCAGCGGTCCATGGCCGCCGCGCGGCGCGCGGCCAGGGCGACGATGTCGCAGGCATCCAGCGCGCCCGCGGCACCGAATGCGGGCAGTTCCCCCACGCTGTAGCCCGCCACGGCCGAAGGCGCGGGCAGTTGCGGGGACAACTGCATCCACGCGGCCATGGCCAGGCCCGCCAGCAGGGGCTGGGCCACGGCGTTGGACTCGGACCACGGCGCATCCGCCAACCTGTCGCGCCAGTGCGCAACCTGCAGCTGTTCGCAGACTGCCTGTGTCCATGCATCGTCCGCCAGCCAGGGGAGCATGGCGGGATGCTGCGTACCCTGGCCCGAAAACAGCAGTGCAAAGCTCATGGCCGCTCGCAGACACGCAGCACCCAGCAGGCCGCCGCCAGGGTATCGGCCGCGCCGCCCGGCGAAAGGCGGCGCGCCACGAAATCGTCGCAAATGGCCTGCGCCCTGGACAGGCCTTCGGGATGCGCGCAGCCGCCCGCCTGGAGAAAGCGCCGCGCGGCATCCTGGCCATGGCGCAGCCCCTGCATGCCCGCGCGGTGGGCGAGGTTGCAGTCGTCCAGCACCGCCATGATGTGGAACAGGGCCTGCAGCCGCGCCAAGGGAGCGGGCAGCCCGCTGGCATGCGCTCTGGCCAGCGCCGGCACGGCGGTGTCGAACAGGATGGGGAAACCCAGGGCCGCCTCCTGCGAGGCGCCCCGCAGGCCGTGGCGGCGCGCGGCGATGCCGCCGGGCAGGGCGGAGGCCCGCAGGCTGCGCTGGTGCAGCGCCTCCCCCCAGTGGCGGCACAGGGCCTCGCGCAGCCATGCGGCGCCGGGAATGCAGGCCTGCGCGGCCAGCACCGCGCCGCCGGCCGCGCACAGCAGACCCAGCATGAAGACGGCGCCACGGTGGGTGTTGATGCCGCCGGTGGCGGCCAGCATGCGCTGCTCCGCCTCGATGCCCAGGCGCTCCAGCACGGGAAACGATGCGCCCTGGCTGCCTGCCTGGGCCATTTTGGGGAAGTAGCTGCGCAGCGCGAACAGGCTGCGCATGAAGCTGTGGGCATCCATGTCGTCATGGCTGCCGCGGTCCACCAGGGTCACCAGGCCGGGCTTGGGCGTCAGCGACAGCTCGTCGTAGAGGGCCAGCGTGGCCGCGCGGCCGATATGCCCGGTCGATGGCAAGGCCCGGGCCGGGTGGAGAAGGGCAGGTTTCATGCAGGAACTCCAGGCGCCGCAGCCGACGCACACCATTCATGGTCTTCACGCAGTGCCACCCCGTGCAGGCCCTTGACCAGGACCGATCGCACCCTGCCTGCACGCCAGGCGGCCCATTCGCGCCAGGCCACGGCCCAGCCGCCGGGAAACACCAGCTCGGCATCCACGCGCGGGCCGTCCTGCGGCATGGCCTGCAGCAGGCTGGCCAGCCGATCGCCCTGTTCGGCGCCATCGACCGGAACCCAGAGGTCGATGTCCGAGCCTGGCCGCAGATAGGGCAGGCCCGTGATGCACTGCCACCCGTGGCTGCCGAAGACAAAGCCCGTCGCGCCGGCAGCGCGCAGGCAGTGCTGCAAGGCGCCGTATGTGGCGAGGGGCGAGGCCGAGTACGAGATCGTGTGCGAGGCCATCAGCCCATCCAGCGAGGGAAATTCGCGGGTGCCCATGGCCGCGCCGCGCGCCACATCGAAGCCCATGCGCCGCCGCTGCCAGCGCCCGGGCGCAGGCAGGCCCAACGCCATCAGGCCGGCGGCGGCATGGTCGGCCGACTGCCGCGCGACCACCAGCGGCAGTGCATGGTCGCGCCAGTGCGTGAGGATCTCGCGCGCCTGCGCATCCCAGGGGCGCTCCAGCAGGTCCGCCCAGGCCTGCGGGCCCAGGTCCACCAGCTGGTGGCGGTGCAGGGTGTCCAGCATGCTGCGGCCTGCCTTCATCCAGCGGCCAGGACGCGCTGCACCACCTCGGCGGCCAGCTTGCGGCCGCCGCGCTCGGCACCGTCCAGTGCGCGCATGTCCTCGCGCGGGCTGTGGGCCAGGGCGTCGCGCAGCGCCGCCTGCAGATCGCCTTGCCACAGGCCGCGCACGCCGCCCATGGCCACGTAGTTGCCCACGCCGGGCGCGAACACCGGGTTGGACTCGGACAAGGCATTGAGCAGGGACTCGGGCAGCTTGGTGATGCGCGACATGGCGGGGATGCGCATCACGCGGATCTCGGCCTCGGGCAGGGCGTAGCAGGCATCGGCGATCAGGCCCGAGGTGATGAAGCCGCCCGACAGCGCCTGGTCATAGACCAGGCCGATGACGCGGTGGCCCCGGCGCCGTGCCAGGTCGATGCAGGTGCCCAGGTGGGCCATGGCACGGTTGATGCCCAGCAGCTCGTCATGGCGGCGCAGTTGCTGGCCCTGCGTGTCGATCAGCAGCACGATGGGGCGGCCAGGGTGCGCGCCGACCGTCTCCAGCACCACCCGGGCCTGGGCCAGGGCCAGCCGCACGCCGATGGGCGCGTGGCCCGTGGTGCCGACGATGGTGAGGGGCTGGCCATCGAACACTGCGTGGCCTTCGAGGAAATCGCCGTTGGCGTGAATCTGGTGGCCCGGGCCGAACAGGTGCTCGGCAAGTGTGTTCCATTGCATGGCGGCTACTCCTGTGAAATGCCCGTGGCGGGCGTCGTGCGCAAGGCCCGCACGGCGGCGGCGTCCAGGTCGGGCACGCGCCAGGCGTCGGGCACGCCCAGGGCCTGCCACAGGCGCATGGCCTCGTCCTGCGGGCCGATGGCGCTGTCCGCCTTGAGGGCATCCAGGGTGTCCAGCCGCGCGCGCAGCAGCGCATGCTCCTGCAGCATTCCTTCAAGGGTGACCGGGCGGGAGTGGTCCAGCGCGGCGATGGCGGCGGTGCGGAAGGCCTCGACATCGTCGGCCACCAGCGCATCGCAGTCGCCGCACAGCCAGCGGTGCTTGCCGCCCGTGGTGCGCCAGACCAGGGCGCGGTCGCGCGCATCGAATTCATCGACGCCGTGCGAGGCCTCGATCACCTCCGGTCCCGACATGGCCAGGCGGCCGATGTCGCTCATCACCACCTGGTCGGCGCAGCGCGCCACGATGCCCATGCCGCCGAAGCAGCCGTTGGCCCCGCCGATGAGGACCACCACAGGGATGCCCGAGGCGCGCACGTCCAGCAGGGCGCGCATGACCTCCGACACCGCGATCAGCCCGGCATTGGCCTCATGCAGCCGAACGCCGCCCGACTCGGCCAGCAGCAGCACGGCCGCGGGCCGCTCCAGCAGGGCGCGGCGCAGCAGGCCCACGAGCTTGGCGCCATGCACCTCGCCCACGCCGCCACCCATGAATTCGCCCTCCTGCGCGGCCACGAACACCGTGCGCCCGCCCAGCAGGCCCCGGCCGATGGCCACGCCGTCGTCAAAGGCGCTGGGCACGCCCAGCTGTGCCAGATGCGGGCTGGTCAGACGCTCGGAGGGCGGCAGCCATTCATGGAAGCTGCCGGCATCCAGCAGCTTCGCCAGGCGCTCGCGCGCCGTGCATTCCGCGTAGCTGATCATGGCTGGCCTCCCTGCAGTTCGGCCAGGGCCTGGTCCAGCCGCAGGCTGACCACGGCCGGCGTGGCCCCCATGTCGTTGATGGACACGCGCACGCCGCTCACGGGGTGGCGTTCGCGGAAATCCTCCACCACGGCCTGCCAGATGGCGCCGAAGCCGTGTGCCGAGGTCTGCACCTGCACTTCGCAGCCATCGCCGCCCGTGCTCTCCAGCATCACCTCCAGGTTGCCCGAGCCGACCACGCCGACCAGGACGGGGGCAAAGGCGCCGGCCGGCCGGCCGCCTGCGAAGCAATAGCTCAGGGACTCCAGCCCTGCGGGTATCTCGCTCATATCGTCTCTCCTACCAGTTCCTGAATCGGCGGGGAGGCTGGTACAGCCCGCCCGAGGCCTGGGCCAGATCGCGCATGCTGCGCGCGGCCAGCAGATTGCGCGTGGCCTGGCGCGGGTCGATGCCCAGGTCCTGCGGACGGCGGATCACCCCGCGGTCACGCAGGTTCTCCACCATGCGACGGTCGCGCGCCAGGCCCACGGCCGTGTAGCCGGCCACGCCGCGGATGGCCTGCTCGCGCTCTTCGTCGCTGCGGCACAGCAGCAGGTTGGCAATGCCTTCCTCCGTCAGGATGTGGGTCACGTCCTCGCCGTAGATCATGATGGGCGGCAGGTCCATGCCGGCCTGCTCCTGCAGCGTCCAGGCATCGAGCCGCTCCACGAAGGCGGGCTGCATGTGCTCGCGGAAGGTCTCCACCATCTGCACCACCAGCTTTTGCCCGCGCGGCGTGCCTGCCGCGCCGCTGCGGCCCGTCCGCGCCTCGCGCCCGGCCTTGAGCCAGGCGGCGCTGGCGTGGCGCCGGCCGCGCGCGTCCGCGCCCATGTTGGGGGCGCCGCCGAAGCCGGCAATGCGCCCCAGCGTCGCGGTGGAGCTGTTGCCGTCCAGGTCGATCTGCAGCGTCGAGCCGATGAACAGGTCGCAGGCATAGTGGCCCGCCGCCTGGCAGAAGGCGCGGTTGCTGCGCAGGCTGCCGTCGGCGCCGGTGAAGAACACGTCCGAGCGCGCCCGGATGTAGTCCTCCATGCCCAGCTCGGAGCCGAACGAATGGATGGACTCCACCCAGCCGGCCTCGATGGCCGGTATCAGCGCCGGATGCGGGTTCAGCGCCCAGTGCCGCGCAATGCGGCCCTTCAGCCCCAGCGATTCGCCATAGGTCGGCAGCAGCAGCTCGATGGCCGCCGTGTCGAAGCCGATGCCGTGGTTCAGGCGCTGGACCTCGTACTCGGCGTAGATGCCCTTGATGGCCATCATGGCCATCAGCACCTGGATTTCGCTGATCTGGGCCGGGTCGCGCGTGAACAGCGGCTCGATGACGTTGGGCCGGGGCGCCTGCACGACGAAATGCACCCAGTCCGAGGGAATGTCCACGCGCGGCAGCGCCGTGGTGGTGCCATCCACCATCTCGTTGACCTGGGCGATGACGATGCCGCCCGAAAAGGCCGTGGCCTCGACGATGGCGGGCGTGTCCTCGGTGTTGGGGCCGGTGTACAGGTTGCCCTGGGCATCGGCCGCGTGGGCCGCCACCAGGGCCACCTTGGGCGTCAGGTCCACGAAGTAGCGCGCGAACAGCTCCAGGTAGGTGTGGATGGCCCCGATCTCCAGCTGCCTGGCCGAGACCAGCTTGGCCAGCCGCGCCCCTTGCGGGCCGGAGAAGCTGAAGTCCAGCCGCCGCGCGATGCCGTTTTCAAACACATCCAGGTGCTCCGGCAGCGCCAGCACCGACTGCACCATGTGCAGGTCGTGCACCTGCTGCGGATCGAGCTGGACCAGGGCGCGGGCCAGGAAGTCGGCCTGCTTCTGGTTGTTGCCTTCGAGGCAGACGCGGTCGCCGGGCGCCAGCACGGCGTGCAGCAGCTCGGTGATGGCGCCGGCATCGACGCGCTTGCCGGCCAGGCGCGGCCCGAGGGCGGCCCGGGCGCGCGCCAGCCTGGCGGCGCGCTCCCCGGCTTTGAGGTTCCAGGAGGGGTCAGTCATGGGATATCAGGGGTTGGCGTGACATGGAGGGGGCAGGGGGCGGGCGTTCCGTCGAAGTGCCTGGCTAGAGGACCACGAACAGCAGCCACACGAGCAGCGGCGCCACCAGGGTGACAAGGCCGCCGTAGACCATCAGCTGGCGGAAGAAGCGGTCGCGGTCCACGCCCTTGGCATTGGCCAGGACGAGGGCGCCGTTGGTCGAGAAGGGGCTGACATCCACGATGGTCGAGGACACGGCCATGGCCGCGATGAAGCCGACGGCGCTCACATCGGAGCCACCCTGCAGGAAGGGCACAGCCAGCGGAATCAGCGAGCCCAGCACCGCCGTCGAGGAGGCGAAGGCCGACACCACGGCGCCCACGAAGCACAGCAGCAAGGCCGCCACCAGGGGCGAGGTCAGCTGCGCCACGCTGTGGCCTACGAAGTCGATGGTGCCCATCTTGTCCATCACGCCCACATAGGTGCTGACACCCACGATGAGCATGATCTCGGGCCAGGACACCTGGCCCAGCGCGCGTTTTTGCAGGTTGGGCGCCATCAGCGTCAGCACCAGGCCGATGGTGATGGAGACAAAGCCGATGTCCTGCTTGAAGAACAGGGTGAGGACCGCGAGCGCCAGCAGGCCGACCACGGTGGCCACCTGGTAGCTGCGCGATTGCGGGGCGGCGTCCTGTTCAGGGGCGGCGCGCATCAGCGAGTCGCTGGAGCGTGCAGCCGTGTTGCGCTCCTCGGACAGGGCCTCGCCTTCGGCGTCGCCATACACCTGGGCGCCGCCCTGGGCATGCGAGACGCGCGGCGTGGCGGGCACGCTGCCATCGGCATCGGCCTTCATGCGCATCAGCCGGGCGCCGCCCATCAGGAAGAACAGCAGCACGGCCACGGCCAGGTTGACCCCCATGCTGGCCAGCATGGTGGCCATCTCGTTGAGCGGCAGGCCCGCCTTGGCCACGATCTTGTTGGTGATGCCGCCGTAGATGCTGATGGGCGAGAAGCCGCCGCCCTGCGCGCCATGGATCACCAGCAGACCCATCATCAGCGGATTGATGCCGTACTTGGCGGCAAAGCCCAGGGCAATGGGCGCGATGATGGCCACGGCCGCAGGGCTGACGGCGCCCACCGCCGTCAGCAGGGCCGCAATGAAGAACATGATCCACGGTATGGCGGCAATGCGCCCGCGCACGGCGCGCACCGCCATGCGGACCAGCCAGTCGATGGTTCCGTTGTTCTGCGCCAGCGCGAACAGGTAGGTGATGCCCGCCAGCGTCAGAAACAGGTCGGCGGGAAAGCCGCCAATGATGGCCTTGGTCCCCATGCCGGCCACCAGGGTGCCGACCAGGAAGGCCCCGACAAAGGCCAGCAGGCCCATGTTGATGGGCAGTGCCGTCGCCAGGACGAACATGCCTATCAACGCGCCAATCGATATCCAATGGGAATTCATGCGATGTCTCCGGTTTTTTATGCGCCTGCAATACGTGTGCATGCTGGTATGCACGGTACGCGGCGGCCCGGAGCGCATCAATAAAGCGCGAGCGCCAACAATTACGCAGAGAGAAACAATGAAGGGTTAACCCGGCGAAGCGGGGCTGTCGCCCCCGGCACGGCGGGTCAGCCGAGCTGCCCGTCCGCGAGCCGGCACACGCTGAGCAGGGCCAGCAGGTTGGGGTCGCGTTCGCGGGAGCGCAAAAAGGTCAGCACGATGGTCTGGCGCATCAGGTACCTGGCCTGCAGCGGTATCAGCTGCACCTTCTGCGGCATCACGCCGCGCACCCGCCCGGGCAGCAGCGTGTAGCCGACGCCGCCGCTGACCAGGTTCATCAGCGAGAAGATGTCATCCGTCTTCATCACCACGTTGGGCGTGAAGCCGGCCACCCGGAAGGACTCGATGAAGCCGCCATAGGTCGCAAAGCCTTCGCCCAGGCTCACGAAGTTCTCGCGCGCCATGGCGCCCAGATCGACCTCGGCCAGATGCGCATAGGGCGAGCCCACGGGCGCGGCAAAGAAAATGTCGTCCTCGAACAGCAGCTGCGTCTGCATGTCGGCGGCGTTGTCCGGCATGGCCATCAGCGCCGCGTCCAGCGTTCCGTTGCGCAGCCGCTCCAGCAGGCCGGCGTTCGAGCCCAGCACCAGTTCGGTCTGCAGATCGGGGCGGCGCAGCTTCAGCGCCATCACCAGCGCCGGCACGGTGCGGTTGGTCAGGGAGTACAGCGAGCCGATGCGGATGCGGTCCGCCGAGTAGCCTGCCACCTCGCGCGTGGCGCGTATGCCCTCGGACATGGTGGCCAGCACTTCCCTGGCGACATCGGCCAGGGTCTGCGCTGCCTCGGTGGGCTTGAGGTTGCGCCCCTCGTGCCGGAACAGGGCGCAGCGCATGCCGGCCTCCAGCGCGTGCAGGGCGCGGTGCACGCTGACCGAGCTGGTCTCCAGCCGTTCCGCCGTCTTGGCGAGATTGCCTGTCTCCAGGAAGGCGAGCAGCACCTCGAGTCTGCGGAAGGTTATTTCGTCATCGATTCTCAGGCTCATGGCAACGTCACGCTCTCATCGTGGGGGACGGGCGGATTGTGGCGTTGATCGCGTTGCGTGCACAGACTCCGGTCTGTCCGGGGGCCGGGGCCCCGGGCGGCTCACGATGCGGATTGGCTGCGCTGGATGCTGCGGATGTCGAAGGCGCCGCCGGTCTGGGCCTGGTCGCTGGTGGTGACGGCCCGCTTGCCGAGCAGGGGGAAGACCAGCTCGGCAAAGCGGATGGATTCCTCCAGGTGCGGGTAGCCCGAGAGCACGAAGCTGTCCGCGCCCAGCGCGGCGTACTCGCGCAGGCGCTCGGCCACGGTGGCGGCATCGCCGACCAGGGCCGTGCCCGCGCCGCCGCGCACCAGGCCCACGCCGGCCCAGAGGTTGGGCGCCACCTCCAGCCGGTCGCGCCGCCCGCCGTGCAGCGCGGCCATGCGCGACTGGCCCACGGAGTCCATGCGCGCATAGCCGGCCTGGGCGCGGGCGATGTCCTCGTCGGTGAGCTTGCTGATCAGGCGCTCGGCATCGGCCCAGGCCTCCTCGTTGGTCTCGCGCACGATGACGTGCAGCCGCACGCCCAGGCGGACCTGGCGGCCCTGCTGCGCGGCGCGGCGGCGGATGTCGGCGAACTTTTCGGCCACGGCGGCGGGGGGCTCGCCCCAGGTGAGGTAGGCGTCCACCTGGCGCGCGGCCAGGTCGTGGGCGGCGTCCGAGGAGCCGCCGAAGTACAGCGGCGGATGCGGCTTTTGCACCGGGGGAAAGAAGTTGCGGCCCTGCTTGACCTTGAAGTATTTGCCGTCGAAATCCACGGCCTCGCCGGCGAGCAGGCGGCGCCAGATGGTGAGGAACTCATCGGCATAGGCATAGCGTTCGTCGTGGGCCAGGAAGATGCCGTCGGCCTCCAGCTCGGTGGCATCGCCCCCTGGCACCACGTTGAGCAGCAGGCGCCCGCCCAGGGCCTGGTCCAGCGTGGCGGCCTGGCGCGCGCTGGACACGGGCGCGCCCAGCGAGGTGCGCAGGGCCACCAGCAGCTTGATGCGCTGCGTGACGGGCACCAGGCTGGAGGCGACCACCCAGGGGTCCAGGCAGGAACTGCCGGTGGGAATCAGCAGGCCGTCGTAGCCCAGCTCCTCGGCCGTGACGGCGATCTGGCGCATGTAGGCGTTGGTGGGGGCGCGGCCGAAGTCGGAGGTGCCGAGGTAGCGCGTGTCGCCCGAGGTGGGCAGGAACCAGAAGATGTCTGGCGATGCGTGGGGGTCTTGGCTCATGGGATCTCCGGGGACGATGGAAAAGACGGTGGCGCGGCCTCGCCCGGCACCTGGCCCAGGCGCTGCAGCCGCGCGCGCACCACGCTGCGGCTGATGCCCAGCTGGCGCGCGGTCTGCACCTGGTTGCCGCGGTTGCGCTGCCAGGCCTTGAGCAGCAGGGCGCCCAGCACGTGCTGCTCCAGGCCTTCGGCATGCACGTCGCACAGGCTGTCCAGCGCTTCGCCCAGGGCCAGTTCGGCGGCGGCGGCCTGGGCGCCGTGTTCGGCCTCGCGTGTGGGGACGGGATCGGGCTCGCCCTGGCTGCTGGCGATGTGCAGGTCGCCCGCGCCGATGTGCATGCCCTGGGTCAGCAGCAGGCTGCGGTGGATGACGTTCTCCAGCTCGCGGCTGTTGCCGGGCCAGTCGTGTTCCAGCAGCTTGCGCTGCGCGTCCTGGCTCAGTGCCATGGGCGCGTAGCGCATGCGCTGGCAGTAGCTCGCGATGAAGTGGCGCGCCAGCGGCAGGATGTCGGCCGGGCGCTGGCGCAGCGGCAGCACGGTGAGGGTGACGACATCGAGCAGGTAGTACAGGTCTTCGCGAAAGCGCCGCGCCGCCACCTTGGTGTGCAGCGGCGCGCTGCTGGCCGCGAGCACGCGCACATCGGCCGGCGTGCGCTGGCTGGCGCCGATGCGGGTGACCGCCTTGTCCTGCAGCACGCGCACCAGCTTGCTCTGGATGTGCAGGGGCAGGTCGTCGATCTCGTCCAGCAGCAGGGTGCCGCCGTGGGCGTCCTCGAAGCGGCCGGGCAGGTTGCCGAAGGCACCCGTCAGCGCACCGCTTTCGTGGCCGAAGAGCTCGGCGTTGATCAGGGCCTCGGACAGCGCGCCGCAGTTGACGGCGACAAAGGGGCCGTGGCGGCGCGGGCTCAGGCGGTGGATGTGGCGGGCCACCATTTCCTTGTCGGCGCCGCTGTCGCCCAGGATGAGGACGCCGGCCTCGCTGGCGGCCACCTGTCCCATGGTCTTGAGCAGGGCCTGCGAGGCCGGGTCTTGCAGTATCCACGGCGCGGGCGCGGCGCCGTCATCGTGCGCGGCAGAGGTTGCGGGCGCAGGCACGGTTGCAGGTACGGGCGCAGGTGTTGCCGAGGACTTGCCGGGCGGCCAGGTGGGCAGACGGGTGTTCATGGCGCGGCGTCACGAGTAGAAGCTGGGCTGCGGATGGGTTCCGTTGAGCACCCAGTCGCCCAGCTCCTGCAGCTTGTAGTGCAGCGGGTCGTGCAGCGTCTGCGTGCGCAGGTTGCGCCAGAAGCGGTCAAAGCGCAGCGCCGCGTGCGTGGCGCGCGCGCCCGTGGCCTCGAAGATGCGGCTGGACAGGTCCAGCCCCGAGCGCGTGGTGGCAATCTTGGCGGCCGTCACGGCCACGGCGACTTCGCCGCGCTCGTGGGCGGTCAGCGCCGGGCCACGGCGCCAGGCGGCGTCAAAGCGCTGCGCGGCCTGCAGGGTCAGCAGGCGCGCGCCTTCCAGCGCGGCCCACAGCTCGCCATACAGCGCCTGGATGTGGGGGTCTGCGCCGGCCGCATCGGCAGGGGACTTGAACCAGGGCCGCGCCTCGTTCAGCGTGTAGCCGCGCGCCTGCTCCAGCGCACCCTGGGCAATGCCCAGGAACAGATGGGCCAGGATGAGCTGGGCCAGCAGCGGGCGCAGCGCGGCATGCGGCGTGGACAGCGGGCCGGGGTCCAGCAGCAGCTCTGCCGCTTCCACGCGCACGCGCTCGAACAGGGCCGAGCCGCTGTCGGTCTGGCGCTGGCCCATGTTGTCCCAGTCGCGCAGCAAGGTGATGCCCGTGCGCTCCGTGGGCACCACGCCGATCAGCAGCTGGCCGCTGTCGGCATCGATGGCCGAGGCCACCAGCATCTGCGAGTCCAGCGCGCCCGAGGTAAAGCTTTTCTTGCCCGAGAACTCCCAGTGGCCGGGCTGGCGCGTGGCCGTGGTGCGGCGGTCCAGAGGGTTCAGCGTATTGCCCCAGAACCAGCGGTGGCGTGCCGTCTGCAGCAGCCAGGGCCGCCACTGGGCGGGCTGGCCGAACAGCTGCACGGTGGCCAGGTGCAGGTGCTGGAAGCCGTAGACATGGGCCAGCGAGCCGTCTGCCGTGGCCAGGATGCGCACCGTCTCCAGCGTCTGCACCCAGTCCGCGCCCAGGCCGCCCAGCTCGCGCGGAATGCTCAGTGCCAGCAGGCCGCTGGCGCGCAGCGCATCGCGCTCGGCCTTGGGCGTGCCGCCTGCAGCATCGCGCCGGGCCGCCGTGGCGGCAAGGCGCTGCGCCAGATCCTGCGCAGTGGCTATCGGGTCCGCAGGGACGGCCTCTGCCTGGCTCACGCGGGCTGCCCGGCCAGGGCCAGGTCGGCGGCTTCGGGAACAGGCGGCTGTGCCTGGGCCTGGGCCTGCACCAGCTGCTGCAGCGCACCGCGCAGCACCGGGGCCGACAGCTGCACGGTCAGCTCGATGCGCTGGCGCAGCGATTCGCTGTGGACCTGGCCGTCCTGGATGTCCTCGGGCGTGGAGTACACGCCAATGGGCAGGGTGAGGGCCGAGAAAAAGCCGAACAGCGGACGCAGCTGGTGGTCCAGGATGAGGGCGTGGCGCGGGCTGCCGCCGGTGGCGGCCAGCAGCACGGGCGTGCCCTGCAGCGCGTCCAGGTCGATCAGGTCGAACAGGTGCTTGAGCAGGCCAGGCAGGCTGGCGCGGAAGACCGGCGCGCCGACGATCAGGAAGTCGGCCTGCTCGATGGCTTCGATGGCCTGCAGCGTGGCCGGCGGCAGGTCGTTCTTGGACAGGGCCGCGCCCAGGTGGGGCTGCAGGTCCAGCAGGTCGATGACCTGTGCCTGCAGCGGCAGCTCCTGGCCCAGGCGGGCATGCAGGGCGTCCAGCAGGACACGGGTGCGGGAGGGGCGGCTCAGGCTGCCATTGACGATGACAGTCTTCAGCGATCGGCTCATGGAAACTCCTTGGCGTGGGTTCCAGGAGGCAGCGCGGCATGCGGTTTGCGAAGACTGCCAGCCCGGACGAGGTGGGATGGATGCCTTCATTACAGGGCCGAACGCCGGTATGGCGAAAGAAACTTAACGCATTTGCTTATCGGTTTGGGTGCCTTGGCAAGTGCTTGTTTCTGAAAGGGATTTTGTGGCGCATGGCATGTGCTAATGCGTTCTGGCGATATGCGCACGGCCGCTGCGCCTGTCCCTGCGCAGCGCGGCCGTGCAAGGGCCTTCAGCCCGCCACGCCCGTCACGCCCGTCACGCCCACGTGCCAGTAGTAGATGGGGTCGGCGCCGTTGAGCAGGATGTCGCCCGCCGAGCGGGCCTTGTACAGCACGGGGTTGTGCGAGGCCAGGGTGCGCGCATTGCGCCAGTGGCGGTCCAGTGCCAGGTCTTCGGACAGGGCGCTGGAGCCGCCCACCTCGAACAGCCGCGCGGCCGCCTGCAGCACGGGATCGACCACGGCCACCTGGGCCTGGGCCGTGCGCAGCTCCAGGGCGTGCAGCTGCTGCAGCGGCACCTCGCGCCCGGCCTCGCGCTCGCGCGCGATGCGGCCCAGTTCGGCGGCCACGTCGGCCACGGCCAGTCCTGCGATGTAGGCCGTGCCGGCCAGCTGGCCGACGATGTGCTGCACCAGCGGATCGTCCTTGGGCAGGGTGGCGCTGCCGTGGCTGAACACGCGGCGGCGCGCCTGCACATAGGCGATGGCATCGCGCTGCAAGGCCCGGGCAATGCCGGCCAGGGTGGCCAGGTGGGCCAGCTGGAAATAGGCCACCAGGGGCGTGGGCTGGGCGCGCGGGAAGCGGATCACGGCGTCGTCGGGCACGCGCACCTGGCTGAGCACGGTGGTGCCCGAGCCGGTCAGGCGCTGGCCAAAGCCGCGCCAGTCATCGAAGCGCTGCACGCCGGCCTCCGAGGTGGGCACGACGGCGTGCACGGTCTGGTCCTCCTTGCCCGGCTCCACCGCGCGCGCCACCACGGTCACCCAGTCGGCATACAGCGTGCCCGTGCTGTAGAACTTGCGCCCGTCCAGCCGCCACCAGCCGGGCTGCGCATCGGGCACCAGGGTGGTCTGCAGCGTGCCCAGGGTGCCCGTGCCCACCTCGGTGGTGGCATTGCCGAACACGGCGCCGCGCGCGGCCAGCGGCAGCCAGCGGGCCTGGGTGGCGGCATCGCGGTCGATGAGCACGCGGTCCAGAAAGCCGAAGTGCGGGCGCAGGATCTGGGCGACGTTGGAGTCGGCCTCGGCCAGCTCGGTCCACAGCGCGAACAGCTGCTCCACGCTGGCGCCGGCCCCGCCAAGGCGGCGCGGCACGCGCAGCGCGGTGAAGCCGCTGTCACGCAGCCAGGCGATGGGTTCATGGGCCAGGCTGCGCGTGCGTTCGCGCTCGGCCGCACCCTGGGCGATGCGGTCGAACACCGGGCGAAAGCGCGCCTGCAGGGATGGCAGCGAGGGCGCGTCGGGATCGGCCGGGCCGTCTGTGGTTGGGCCGGGCGCCGCGTAGGCCGCAGGCTCGGTGGCGCAGGGGAGGGTGGTGGTCATGGCTTTGCAAATTCAAAGGCCCGCCAACCCGGCCTGCCTGCAAGGCAGGGCCGGGCCACGGGCCGGTGGGGGAGGGTGGCTAAGGACTTCAACGCCGCCAGCGCGCGGCGGCGTGGCTGGCGGGCAGGCGGTCGCCCTGGCCGAACAGGCGCTGGCGCAGCGTGGCGTCCTCGCCGTAGCTGGTGCGGTAGCGGCCCCGGTTCTGCAGCTCGGGTACGACCAGGCGGGCGAAGTCTTCCCAGGTCTCGGGCGCGACGATGCGGGTCAGGTTGAAGCCGTCGATCTCGCCCACGTCGATCCAGCGCTCCAGCTCGTCGGCCACCTGGGACGGGTCGCCCACGATGGTGGCGTAGCGGCTGCCCAGCGTGAACTGCTCCAGCAGCTTGCGCCGCGTGGTCCAGCCCTGCTTCTGCGCGGCCTGGGCCGCCGACTGGATGGCGTTGGTGTTGCCGAAGGAGATGGGGTCGTCCAGCCCGTACTGCGCAAAGTCCACGCCGGTGCTGGCGGCAAAGTGGGCCAGCCCGCTTTCCGCGCTGGCGTGGGCCAGGTAGTCGGCGTATTTCTCGCGCGCCTCGGCCTCGGTGCGGCCGGGCACCACGGCCACGCCGGCGTAGATCTTGATGTCCTCGGGACGCCGGCCCGCGTCCACGGCGGCCTGGCGCAGCTGGCGCGAGGCCTCGCGCGCGGCCTCGGGCGTGCGCGCGCCGATGAAGATGCCCTCGGCATGCCGGCCCGCAAAGCGCAGCCCGCGCGGCGAGGTGCCGGCCTGGAACAGCACGGGCGTGCGCTGGGGCGAAGGCGCGCTCATGTGGATGGCGTTGGCACGGTAGAACGGCCCCTCGTGCACCACCGGGTGCACCTTGCCGGGCAGGGCGTGGATGCGCCGCGCCTTGTCGGCGATCACGGCACCCTCTTCCCAGCTGCCTTCCCAGAGCTTGTAGGAAAGCTCCAGGAAGTCGTCGGCGCGGTCGTAGCGGCTGTCGTGCTCGGCCAGGCCGTCCTGGCCCAGTCCGCGCGCGCCGCTGTCCACATAACCGGTGACGATGTTCCAGCCGATGCGGCCGTTGGTCAGCTGGTCCAGCGTGGTCACGTCGCGCGCGAAGGTATAGGGCTGGTGCGCGCCCACGGTGGCCGTGAGGCCGAAGCCGATGTGCCGCGTCACCGCCGCCATGGCCGAGACCAGCAGCCAGGGGTTGTTGACGGGCAGCTGTATGCCTTCGCGCAGGGTCAGGTCCACGCCGCCCTGGTAGACGTCGTAGTAGCCGACCACGTCGGCGATGAAGATGCCGTCGAACAGGCCTTCCTCCAGCACCCTGGCGATGTGGGTCCAGTAGGCCAGCGTGCCGTACTCGGTGGAGCGGTCGCGCGGATGGGTCCACAGGCCGTGGTGTATGTGGCCCACGCAGTTCATGTTGAAGGCGTTGACGTGGATGTGGCGCTTGGCTTGCGTCATGGGGCGGGTCCTGCAGTCCGTTGCGTCAGTTCTTCAACCAGGCCAGGCGGTAGAGCTTCTGGTCGTTCAGGTAGAAGGCGTGGATGGTCTTGCGCACCACGTCGGAGTTTTTGTAGATGTCCAGGAAGCGGGCGATGCGCGGGTCGGCCGCGCGGTCGCTGCGGGCCACGAACTGGATGGCCCAGGAGTCGTCCTCGTAGCTGGTGTAGGCCAGGCCCTTGCTGGCATCGAAGGCCTTGGAGGCGATGATGAAATACGGAAAGCCCTGGGCCAGATCCACGTCGGGCGTGGTGCGCGCCAGCTGCGGGCCCTCGATCTCCACGAACTGCAGCTTCCTGGGATTGGAGACGATGTCCGCCTGGGTGCCCAGCAGCCCGGTGTCGGGGCGCAGCGTGATCAGGCCCGCGTGCTGCAGCAGGCGCAGGCCGCGGCCCACGTTGACGGGGTCGCTGGCAATGGCCACCTTGGCGCCCGTGGGCAGGTCGGCCAGGGATTTGTGGCGCGTGGAGTACAGGCCCAGATAGGACAGGATGCCCGCCTGCACGCTGGTGAACTTGAAGCCCTTGCTGCGCGCTGCATTGGCCAGGTAGTTGCTGTTCTGGTAGTAGTTGAGGTCGATGTCGCCCGCGTCCAGCGCCACGTTGGGCGTGGCCCAGTCGGTGAATTCCACCACCTGCACGTCCAGGCCCTGCTTCTTGGCTTCCTTGGCGGCGGCTTCCACCGAGTCCGCGAAGATGCCCGGCACCACGCCGATCTTCAGGGGCGCGGCCAGGGCGCTGCCCGCGAGCAGGGCAGCGCCCAGGAAGGCGGCCAGCCGGGGCCAGAGTGTGGGGGAGGTCGTTGTCATCATTGCATTCCTGTGTCGTTGATAAAGGTCAGAGCGCGCCATGGCGCGGCGGGCGTATGCCGTTGAGCACGTAGTTGCCCACGGCGTGGTATTTCCAGCGCACGGGGTCGTGCAGGGTGTGGGTGCGCGCGTTGCGCCAGAAGCGGTCCAGGCCCTGTCCCGCCAGGGTGGAGGCCGTGCCCGCCAGCTCGAACAGCTTGCTGCCCGCCAGCAGGCTGGCGCTGGTGCTCAGCGCCTTGGCCTGGGCCACGGCCACCGAGGCGGCGGCCACGCTGTCGTCCGTGGGCGCGCGCTGGGCGGCGTCCACGGCCAGGGCCGCGCGGGCCACCAGGGCATCGGCGGCGCGCAGGCGCACGTGGACATTGCCCAGTTGCTGCAGCAGCAGCGGGTCCTGCGTGGCGCTGGCCACGCCCGCGTCCACCCAGGGCCGCGCATGCTCGCGGATGAAGGGCAGGGCGGCCTGCAGCGCGCCGTGGCCAATGCCCGCGTCCAGGGCGGCATGGATGATCTGGGCGAAGGGGCCGATGGTGGTGGGCCGCTCGAAGGAACTGGTGAAGGGCACCACCCATTCGGGCTCCACGCGCACGCGGTCGAACTGCACCGAGCCGCTGCCCGTCACGCGCTGGCCGAAGCCATCCCAGTCGTCGGTGACGGTGACGCCGGCCGCATCGCGCGGGATGAAGACCAGATACATGCGCTCGCCTTGCCCCGGCGCCTCTTCCTGCGCGCTGACCAGGGTGGGAATCCAGTGCGCGAACAGGGCGCCCGTGCAATAGAACTTGCGCCCCTGCACGAACCATCCGCCGCTCTCGCGCAGCAGCCGGGTGCGGCGCTGGAAGTCGCGGTGGCCGATCTCGGCCAGCGCATTGCCCAGGCGCTCGCCGCGCAGCACACGGTCATAGAAGAAGGCCTTTTGCGCGGGCGATCCGCCCACGCGCAGCACTTCCAGCGAGTAGTAGTGGTTCTGCGGAATGTGGCCGAAGTTGCCATCGGCCGCCGCAATCAGGGCAATGGCCCGCGCCAGCGTGGCTGTGGACACGCCCGCGCCGCCGTACTCCCGGGGAATGGTGATGCCCCACAGGCCGCTCTGGCTGAACTGCTCCACCTCCTGCCAGGGCAGCAGGCGGTCGCGGTCGCGCGCCAGGGCGCCGGGGGCGATGAGGGCGGCAAAACTGCGGGCCGCTTCCAGGGCCTCGGTCTCGCTGCCGATGATGTGGGCGGGCCGGGCGGGAGGCGCTGCGGGAGCGGGCTGGCTGCCCGGTGTGGAGGCCAGGGCCTGCAGCTCTTGGGTCGATGTCTGTGTCATGGCGGTCAGTTCCACTGGTGGCGGCGCGGCAGGGCGCCGTTGAGCAGGTAGTTGCCCAGCAGGTGGTATTTCCAGCGCACGGGGTCGTGCAGCGTGTGCACGCGGGCGTTGCGCCAGTGGCGGTCCAGGCGGTGGGCAGCGCGGCTGGCCGAGGAGCCGGCCAGCGCGAACAGGTGCTCGCCGGCCTGCAGCGCGGCCTCGGTGGTGAGGATCTTGGCCTCGGCCACGGCCACCGAGGCCTGGGCGCTGGCCTGCTCGTCCACCGCGCCACCCGCCGCTGCAGCCAGCGCATCCAGCGTGCGCGCGGCCTCCAGCAGCACGGCATAGGCCGCGTCCACCTCGATCTGCAGCTGGCCGACCTCGTGGATGAGGTGGGGATCGTCGCTGGCACGCGCCACGCCGGAGTCCATCCAGGGCCGGCTCTTGTCGCGCACGAAGTCCACCGCGTCGCGCAGCGCGCCCTGGGCAATGCCCGCGTCGATGGAAGCCTGGATCAGCTGCGACACCGGGCCGGACAGCGAGGGCGTGGCCTCGAACTGCCAGGCAGGCACCACGTCCTCGGGCTGTACCTGCACCTGATCCAGCTGCACGCTGCCGCTGGCCGTGGTGCGCTGGCCGAAGGAGTCCCAGTCGTCGAACACGGTCACGCCTGGCGCATCGCGCCGCACCCAGACCTGCACGATGCGGCCTTCCTCGTCCTGGGCGCGAAACGGCACCCAGTGCGCGAAGGCCGAGCCCGTGGAGTAAAAGCGAGTGCCGCTGACGCGCAGGCCGCCTGCCGCATCGCGCGACAGGCGCGCCGTGGCCTCCAGCACATGGGCCGCGCGGCCCTTGCGCTCCGGCCCGGCATTGCCCAGGCGGTGGCCGGCCAGCACGTCGGCGAACCATCGGCGCTTCTGGGGCTCGCTGCCCATGTCCCGCAGGTTCTGCAGCACGGCGAAATGGTTCTGCGGAATCTGGCCCAGCGAAGGGTCGGCCGCGCACAGCGTGACGAAGACCTGGGCCAGCGTCTCGTACGAGGCGCCCAGGCCGCCGTAGGCGCGGGGCACGGTGATGGCGCCCAGCCCGCTGGCCGTGTGGCGCTCGATTTCCTGCCAGGGCAGGCGCCGCTCGTGGTCGCGGGCGGCTGCGTCCACGCGCCATTCATCGGCCAGGGCCTGGGCGGCTTGCAGGGCCTCGGCCTCGCTGGTGATGCGGTGCGGAGGGGAGGGCGGCAGGGGCAGGCGCCGCAGCGCCCCGCCCGGGGTGTGGTGTGTGTTGCCGGGCAAGGCTGCGCCCAGGGCATCCGGTGTGGTCATTCCGTGCCTCGTTGCTGAGTCGGTGGGGAGAGGGCCGCCAGGCGGCGGCCCCGGAGGGAAAGGCGTGGTGCCTGTTTTCAGCGTCAGCGGCTGCGCAGCCGGCGCACGTAGCGGTCGCCCAGCACCTGGACCACGGTGACCAGCGCGATCAGCACGGCAATCACCAGCAGCATCACCTGGGTGTCGAAGCGCTGGTAGCCGTAGCGGATGGCCAGGTCGCCCAGGCCGCCCGCGCCCACGGCGCCGGCCATGGCCGAGGAGCTGATCAGCGCCACCAGGGTGATGGTGAAGCCGCCCACGATGCCGGGCAGGGCCTCGGGCAGGTAGACGTGGCGCACGATGTCCCACTTGCGGCAGCCCATGGCCTGGGCGGCTTCGATGAGGCCGGGATCGACCTCGCGCAGGCTGACCTCGACGATGCGCGCAAAGAACGGCGTGGCGCTGATGGCCAGCGGCACGATGGCCGCCCACACGCCGATGGTGGTGCCCGTCACCAGCCGCGTGAACGGGATCAGCGCCACCAGCAGCACGATGAAGGGTGTGGCACGGAAGCCGTTGATCACGCTGCCCAGCGCACGGTGCGTGCGCGGCGAGGCCAGGAAGCCGCCGGGCGCGGTGACGATGAGCAGCACCGCCAGCGGAATGCCCGCCGCCAGCGCGATGCCGCCCGAGACGCCGACCATCATCAGCGTGTCGGCCAGCGCGTTGCCATAGCGCTCAATGGGAATGGACAGATTCAGCGACATATCCGAGATCCTTGATGTCATGCGCAATGGCCGCCGGGCCCTGCGTCAATGTGTGCCAGTCATGCGCGGCCGTGCCGCCGCCCAGCGCGATCAGCAGCTGCCCCTGGGCATGGCCCTGGATGCGGTCCACGCCGCCATGCAGCAGGCGCACTCGGCCGCCCAGGGCCTGGGCGATGCGCGGGAAGTCGGGCTCCAGCCCGTCCTCGCCGCGGTAGGTCAGCTGCAGGATGCGTTCGTGGCGGCCTGCGGGCGCGGTGCTCAGCAGGCGCTGGCGCAGGTCGTCGGGCAGGCCGTGCTGCAGCGGTGCCAGCAGGGCGCGCGTGGCCGGGTGCTGCGGGTTGCCGAAGACCTTCCAGACCTCGCCCAGCTCGGCGATGCGGCCCTGCTCCAGCACCAGCACGCGGTCGGCGATCTCGCGGATCACGCTCATCTCGTGCGTGATCAGGACGATGGTGATGCCCAGCTTGCGGTTGATGGTGCGCAGCAGCTCCAGGATGGACTGCGTGGTCTCGGGGTCCAGGGCGGAGGTGGCCTCGTCGCACAGCAGGATCTCGGGGTCGGTGGCCAGGGCGCGGGCAATGCCCACGCGCTGCTTTTGCCCGCCCGACAGCCGGCTCGGATAGGTGTCTGCCTTCTCCTGCAGGCCCACCAGGGCCAGCAGCTCATTGACCCGCGCATTGATGCGTGCGCGCGGCAGGCCCGCCACCTGCAGGGGCAGGGCCACGTTGTCATGCACCGTCTTGGCCGACAGCAGGTTGAAGTGCTGGAAGATCATGCCGATGCGCCGGCGCAGCTGCACCAGTTGCGATTCGTCCAGCGTGCCGATGTCCACGCCATCGACCCGCACCTGGCCGCTGCTGGGCTGCTCCAGCCGGTTGATGGTGCGCAGCAGGCTGGACTTGCCCGCGCCGCTGCGCCCGATGATGCCGAAGATGCTGCCCGGCGCGATCTCCAGGCTGATCGCGTCCAGCGCCTGTACGGGCCCGGCCGAAGACTGGTAGGTCTTGGCCACGCCGCTGAAGGCCACGGCGCCGGGTCCACGGATGGATTCCCGCGTGGTGCCGGCCGCTGCCGATGAGCGCCTGCCCGCGTCATGGGCCGGCCTGTCCGCCTCGTGGGCCGGCCTGTCCGCCAGGGGCTGCCTGGCTGCAATGCTGGTTGACATGGCTGAAGTCCTCCCCTGCCGCTCAGGGCTTGACCCAGGCCAGGTTGTACAGGCGCTTGTCGTTGGAGAAGGCGCGCTGGGCTTCGGCCTTCACCGCATCGGAGTTCTGGTAGATGCGGATGAACTTCTGCACCACGGGGTCCTGCGTGCGGTTGGCCTTGACCACGAACTGGATGGAAAAGCGCGCATCCTCGATGCCCGAATATGCAAGCCCGCTGGACGGATCGAAGGCCTTGGCCGCCACGATGAAGTGCGGGTAGCCCTGGGCGATGTCCACATCGCCCGTGATGCGCACCAGCTGCGGCCCCTCGACCTCGACGAAGCTGAGCTTCTTGGGGTTCTCGACGATGTCGTCCAGGCTGCCCAGGTAGCCCACGCCGGGCTTGAGCTTGATCAGCCCCACCTTCTGCAGCAGCAGCAGGCCGCGCCCCTGGTTCACGGGGTCGTTGGCAATGCCCACCTTGCCGCCCTGCGGCACCTGGGCGATGGCCTTGTGCTTGAGCGAGTACAGGCCCACGTTGGCCAGGATGCCCGTGCCCGCGCTGGCCAGCTTGTAGCCGTTCTTCTGGATGGCGTTGTCCAGGAAGGGCTGGTGCTGGAAGTAGTTGATGTCCAGGTCGCCCGAGTCCACGGCCACGTTGGGCGTGGTCCAGTCGGTGAACTCCACCACCTGCACATCGATGCCCTGGGCCTTGGCCTCCTTGGCGGCCACGGCCACCGAGTCGGCGTAGGCGCCGGGCACCACGCCGATGCGTAGCTTGTCGGCAGCGTGGGCGGAGAACAGGGCCAGGGCGGCCAGCGGGGCGATCAGGGCACGGGAAAGCTTCATCGGGATCTCCGGAAAAAAAGGTTCGAAAAAGGCAGGAAGGGGCCGCGTCACGGCTTGCGCCACGGCAGGCTGTACAGCCTGTCGTTGGCGGCGAATGACTTGTGGATCTGCGCCTGCACGGCGCCCGAGGTCTGGTAGATGCGCACGAACTGCGCAATGCGCGGGTCCCGGGCGTTGTCCTGGCGCGAGACGAAGCGGATGGCGTAGTACAGGTCGTCAATGCCCGAATACAGCAGCGCATTGCCGGCCACCTGCGGCCGCCCGGCGTTGACGAAGTGGGCCGGGTAGCCCTGGGCCAGGTCCACATCGTCCAGCGCGCGCACCAGCTGCGGCCCTTCGATCTCGACAAAGCGCAGCCTGCGCGGGTTGGACACGATGTCGTCCAGCCCCGCGCGCGGGCCCTTGCCTTCGCGCAGCTGGATCAGGCCGGCCTTCTCCAGCAGCAGCAGGCCGCGCCCCTGGTTGACGGGGTCGTTGGCCACGCCGACGCGCGCACCCTCTTTCAGATCGGCAAAGCGCTGGGTCTTGAGCGAGTACAGGCCGATGTTGGGCAGCAGGCCCGTGGCCACGCTGGTGAAGGCATAGCCGCGCTCGCGGATGGCGTTGTCCAGGAAGGCCTGGTGCTGGAAGTAGTTGAGGTCGATGTCGCCGGCCGCCAGCGCCGTGTTGGGCGTGGTCCAGTCGGTGAACTCGATGACCTGCACGTCCAGCCCCTGGGCGCGCGCCTCCTTGGCGGCGACCTCCACGGAGTCGGCCAGCGAACCGGGCGTGACGCCTATCTTCAGCGCGGCGGCCGCCGCAAGGCCGGGCAGCGCCAGCGTGGCGGCAAGCGACCAGAGCAATGTGTTTCTGCGCGTGGGCAAGGCGTGGTTCCTCCAGCTCGGCCAGGCCCGGCGCCGGCGCCCACATGGCGCCTGCCGGCATGGCCTCTGAAGGCATTGCAACACCCGGCCCCGGCGCGCACCACGACGGAATTCACATTTCCTTATAGCGAGCCATGCGCGGCGCAAGGCATTGATCGCAAAGGAAATTTTGCACAAGCAAGATTGAGCTTATGCCCGCGCGAAATATGGCACCGTGCCGGCTGCGCAGGCTTGCGGCAGCCAGGGCGGCCTGCCGCGCTCCCAGGATCAAACGCCCTGCTGCGCCTTCATCCTCGTCCAGGCCTTGAAGAGGATGGACTGCAGGCTGGCACGCTCGCCCTCGTCCAGGTAGTCGACCAGCGATTCGCACATGCGCCAGAAGGCCGGCAGCGCGCGGGCCAGCACCTCGCGGCCCTGGTCGGTGAGCGCCAGGTCGAAGCTGCGGCGGTCTTCCTGGCTGAGGCTGCGCGCCAGCAGTGAGCGCTTTTCCAGCCAGTCCAGCAGGCCCGTCACCGACGAGCGCGTCACGCCGACGTAGCTGGCGATATAGGACGGTGTGACCACCGTGTCGCCCAGCAGCCCGCGCTCGGCCAGGCCGAAGATCATGAGCACGTCGAGCTTGCTCTCGGACAGGCCGAACGCCTGCAGCGATGCGTTGGCGCGCTGCTCCACATCATCGGCCAGCCACAGCAGCAGCAGGCCCAGGCCGGCGGCCGGCGTGTCGGTGCCGGGCTGCGCGGTCTGGGCCATCAGGGCCAGGTGCGGGCGCAGCGCTTCGGGGGCGTTGGCGAGGGGGGTGGATTCGGGGGCCGGTGCGGCAGCGGTCTTGCGCGGACTCATGGGAGTGGATGAAAGCGGGTGAAACCGGGTTGAAGGCGGGTTGAAGGCGGGTTGAAGGCGGGTTGAAGCCGGGAGAAGAAAGGGCGGTTGATTTTACGGCTTTCATATATTACGCTTTGTGTATAGTACGTTAAGCGTATTATTTGGCGGCACACAAATCTGCAAGGACATCCCATGCCCATCAAAGTTCTGGAACTCCACCATGTCGGATTCGGCGTCAACCACGCCCAGGCCGACGCCATGCTCGACTTCTACCGCGAAGTGCTGAACCTGCCCCAGGACGCCGCGCGCTGGAAGATCCCCGGCATCTACGGCTCCTGGATCAACCTGCCCAACGGCAGCCAGTTGCACATCCTCGGCAGCGAGGGGCCGTCGCGCTATGCGCAGGGCCCGGGCAGGGACCCCGTGTCCAACCACATCGCGCTGGCCGTGGACGACATCCTCGGCGCCGAGCAGGAGCTGCAGGCGCGCGGCGTCGATTACTTCACGCTGGACAACGTGGCATCGCCCAGCCTCAAGCAGCTGTTCCTGCGCGACCCGGCCGGCAACCTGGTGGAACTGCACCAGTCCAATGCGCGCGCCCCCGGCATCGCCCAGGCCGAGCAGGACGCGGCGCGCGCCGGCAACGAGTGACGCGACGCCCTCCCTTTTTCCCTTTCCCTCCGGAATCCCATGTACTTTGAAATGCAATCGCTCAACAGCGAGCAGCGCAGCAACATCCTGCACTCCCTGGTTCTGCCCCGTCCCATCGCCTGGATCAGCTCGGTGGACGGGGACGGCACGGTCAACGTCGCGCCGTTTTCCTTCTTCAACGCCATGTCGGGCGATCCGCCGCTGCTGTGCGTGTGCATCGGCTCGCGCCAGGGCGTGCTCAAGGACACGGCGCGCAACATCGCGGCCACGGGCGAGTTCGTGGTGAACCTGGTGTCCGAGCCGCTGGCGCGCCGCATGGCGGTGACGGCCATAGAGTTCGGCCCGCAGGTGGACGAGTCGGCGCAGGCCGGCCTGGTCCTGGGCGATGCACGGCGGGTGAAGGCGCCGCGCATCGTGGACAGCCCTGCGTCCTTCGAGTGCCGCGTGCGCCAGATCATCGATATCGACGGCGTGCGCAGCCTGGTGCTGGCCGACGTGCTGGCCGCCCATGTCATGGATGCGGCCGTGGTCGATGGCGAGCTCATGTACTTCGACCCCGCGCCCATGGAGCTGATCGCGCGGCTGCAGAACCCCGGCTGGTATGGCCGCGTGGGCGATGCCTTCCAGATGCCCACGCCTTCGGTGGCGCAGTGGGATGCCATGCAGCGCCAGGGCGTGTCCGACAGCTACCTGGCCTGGGCCGACGATGGCGCCGCCGCGCGCTGAAGGGGCGCCCATGCTTGCGCAACACACCATAGACAGCCTGGCGGCCGAGCTGCACGCCAGCGAAAAAAGCCGGGTGCAGGTCCGGCACTTTTCCCGCCGCCATCCGGACATGACGGTGCAGGACGGCTACGCCATCTCGCGCGCCTGGATGCGGCTCAAGCGCGCCGAGGGCCGCACGGTCAGGGGCCACAAGATCGGCCTGACCTCGCGTGCCATGCAGCAGGCCGTGCAGATCACCGAGCCCGACTACGGCACCCTGCTGGACGACATGTTCTTCGAGCCCGGCGGCGACATTCCCTTTGCGCGCTTCATCGCTCCGCGCGTGGAGGTGGAGCTGGCCTTCGTGCTGGGCCGCGCGCTCAAGGGGCCGGGCGTCACCCTGTGCGATGTGCTGGCCGCCACCGACTGGGTGGTGCCCGCCGTGGAAATCATCGACGCCCGCATCGAGCAAAAGGACCGCGATACCCAGGCCATGCGCACGGTGCGCGACACCATCGCCGACAACGCGGCCAATGCCGGCATCGTCATGGGCGGGCGGCCCGTGCGCCCAGACGCGGTGGATCTGCGCTGGGTGTCGGCGCTGCTGCAGCGCAACGGCGTGATCGAGGAGTCCGGCGTGGCGGCCGCCGTGCTCAACCATCCGGCCACGGGCGTGGCCTGGCTGGCCAACCGGCTCGCGCAATGGGATGAGCAGCTGGACGCAGGCCAGGTGGTGCTGGCCGGCTCGTTCACGCGGCCCGTCACGGCCCAGGCCGGCGACAGCTTCCATGTGGACTACGGGCCGCTGGGCTCCATTGCCTGGCGCTTTGCCTGAGCTTCGTCCGCAGTGCGGCGATGGTGTCGCCTGCGGCACAGTCCGCAGGCCCGGCGCGTCGCCGACAATGCAGCGGCGCCGCCCGCCACCGGTGCGCGGGCGGCGGCTGCAACACATGCACTACAGGATGGACAAGCAATGGAGATGAAGAACGCAAAGACGGCCGTGGTCACGGGCGGAGGAACCGGCGTGGGCAAGGCCGTGGCGCTGGCCCTGGCGGGCGCCGGCTACCAGGTGGTGGTGGCGGGCCGCCGGCAGGCGCCGCTGGATGAGACCTGCGCCGAGGCCCAGGCAAAGTACGGCGCAGGCGAGCGCATGCTGGGCATTGCCACCGATGTCAGCGACCCGGCTGCCGTGGAGCAGCTGTTCGCGCGCACGGTGCAGCGCTTCGGTCGCGTGGACCTGCTGTTCAACAACGCGGGCCGGGGCAATCCGCCCGGCTCCTTCCTGGACTGGACGCCCGAGCAGTGGCGCGAGGTGGTCGATGTCAACCTCAACGGCATGTTCTATTGCCTGCAGCAGGCCTTCCGCACCATGCGCGACCAGTCGCCGCGCGGCGGCCGCATCATCAACAACGGCTCCATCTCCGCGCATGCGCCGCGCCCCAATTCCAGCGCCTACACGGCCACCAAGCATGCCGTCATGGGCCTGACCAAGACGGCTGCGCTGGACGGCCGTGCCTACGACATCGCCGTGGGCCAGATCGACATCGGCAATGCCATGACCGAGCTGGCATCGCGCATGGCCAAGGGCGTGCCCCAGGCCAATGGCGAGATCGCGGTGGAGCCGCTGATCGACGCGGATGTGGTGGGCCAGTCCGTGCTCTACATGGCCAGCCTGCCGCTGGAGGCCAATGTGCTGTTCCACACGGTGATGGCGACCAAGATGCCCTTCGTGGGCCGGGGCTGATCCGGCAAAGTCAGGCCCTCAGGCCTGCACGCGGCGGCTCGCCGTCTCGGACGGGAGCTCGCCGAAGCGGCTGCGGTACTGGGCCGCGAAGTGGCCCAGGTGCAGGAAGCCGTATTTCTGCGCCACGTCGCGCACGCCGGAGCCGGCTGCGACGCCCGGGCCCTTGGCTGCCTGGAGTTCGGCGCGCACGCGGTCCAGCCGCAGCTGGCGCAGGAAATCCATGGGCCCCATGCCCGCGTGCTGGCGGAAGGCGGCCTGCAGCGTGCGCGCGCTGCAGCCGGCCTCGCGGCAGACATCGGCCAGCGACAGGGGCTGGTCGGCATGGGCCTGCATGTACTCCTGGGCCTTGCGCACGCCGCGCGGCAGCAAACTGCGTCGGCTGTCCCCGGCCAGTGCGCGGCTGTGGCTGTGCGTGGCCGACATCAGCAGGCTGGTCAGCAGGTATTCCTCCGCATGCTGGGCCAGTGCCTGCGTGGCCTGCAGGGCGTTGCCCGCATCCAGCGTGTGCCGCAGGCAGTCGATGAAATGCACCAGCGGTGCCAGCGCAGGCTGGTCCAGCGGCACGCCCAGATCGAACACCAGGGGCCGGCCTGCGGGCGCCTGCAGCAGCGCCTCCAGCCGCGCCACCAGGGCCGGGCGGGCCATGCGCACGATCAGGTGCGGGCTGTCGTCGGCCCAGCGCATGGACAGCGGCTCGGTCGGCGAGGGCAGGGAGGCCAGGCGCGGCGTGGCATCCACCTGCTGCGCGCCGCAGCGGATCTCGGCACTGCCGCGCAGGGGAATCTGCAGCAGGAAGAAGTCCCGCAGGTAGCCGGGCTCGATGTGCACGCCGGGACCGTACTGCACATAGTTCAGGCTGACGTTGCGGGAAAGCGGCGCGCTGTGGTGGCAGGCGTCCAGCTCGGCGCGCGGGCGCAGCATGCCCAGGCCATGCGGACAGAAGACGCGCGCCACGCTTTCGCGGGCCTCGTCCATGTCGTGGCTCTCGAAAAGCCGGTAGCGCTGCAGCGGCAGCGGTGTGTGCATGGCGTGTTCCATAGGCTGGGCAGAACGTAGCAAAAACCACCCGCTCCCACAATTCGGACCATTCCCCGGGAGCCGATTTCTGCGCGCCAGGGACAGTGCCTGCGCTTGCCGGATGCCTGCGCGGCCCGGCCCCCCGTAACGTGTGCTGCACAGGCCAGCCCGGCCTGGCATCCACACGGGAGAACAAGCGTCATGTTCAAGGGACTCGAAGGCAAAAGCGCCATCGTCACCGGCGGCTCCACCCTGATAGGCGCCGGCGTGGTGCGTGCGCTGCACGCGGCCGGCGTAAAGGTGGTCATTGCCGACATCGATGCCGACAACGGCCAGGTGCTGGCCGATGCGCTGGGCGAGGGCGCGCTTTTCGTGCGCACCGACATCACCGACGACGCCCAGGTCGCCGCCTGCGTTCAGCAGGCATGCAGCCGGCACGGCGGCGTGCACATCCTGGTCAACCTGGCCTGCTCCTATGTGGATGAGGGCATGCAGTCGCCGCGTGCCGACTGGCTGGCCTCGTTCAACGTGAACGTGGCCAGCGCCGTGGCCATGCTGCAGGCCGTGCACCCGCACATGGTGGCTGCCGGTGGCGGGGCCGTGGTGAACTTCACCAGCATCTCCTCCGAGGCCGCGCAGACGGGGCGCTGGCTCTACCCGGCCAGCAAGGCGGCCATGAAGCAGCTCACGCGCAGCATGGCCATGGACCTGGCGGCCGATGGCATCCGCGTCAACAGCGTCTGTCCGGGCTGGACCTGGTCGGCGGTGATGGACCGGCTCAGTGGCGGCGACCGCGCCAAGACCGACCGCGTGGCCGCGCCCTTTCACCTGCTGGGCCGCGTGGGCGATCCGCACGAGGTGGCGCAGGTGGTGCTGTTCCTGTGCTCGGACCATGCCAGCTTCGTGACCGGGGCCGACTACGCGGTGGACGGCGGCTACGGCGCCATGGGGCCCGAGCGCGCCGTGGCCGCCATTCCCCAATTGATGGACTAGTACGCAGTACGGACACGGAGCCGCAAGGAGACAGCCATGAAGAAAATCGCCATCGTCGGAGCCGGCCAGTCGGGCCTGCAACTGGGCCTGGGCCTGCTGGCCGCGGGCCATCAGGTCACGATACTGAGCAACCGCACGGCGCAGGACATCGCCCAGGGCCGGGTCATGTCCAGCCAGTGCATGTTCGACAGCGCGCTGCAGATAGAGCGCGGCCTGGGCCTGGACCACTGGTCGCGCGAATGCCCGGTGGTCGAGGGCATCGGCCTGTGCGTGCCGCATCCGGCGCAGCACGGCGGGAAATCGGTCGACAAGGCCATCGACTGGGCGGCGCGGCTGAACGCGGGCGCGCAGTCCGTGGACCAGCGCCTGAAGATCCCCGCATGGATGGACGACTTCCGCCGCCAGGGCGGCGAGCTGGTGCTCAAGGATGCGGGCATCGCCGAGCTGGAGGAATGCACGCGCAGCCATGACCTGACCCTGGTCGCCAGCGGCAAGGGCGAGATATCGAGGCTGTTCGAGCGCGATGCCCACCGCTCGCGCTTCGACCAGCCCCAGCGCGCGCTGGCGCTGACCTATGTGACGGGCATGAAGCCGCGCGAGCCGTTCTCCGCCGTGTCCTTCAACCTGCTGCCGGGCGTGGGCGAGTATTTCGTGTTCCCGGCGCTGACGACCACGGGCCACTGCGAGATCATGGTGTTCGAGGGCGTGCCCGGCGGCCCCATGGACTGCTGGGGCGATGTGAAGACACCCGAGCAGCACCTGGAGCGCAGCCGCTGGATCCTCGACACCTTCGTGCCCTGGGAGGCCGAGCGCTGCCGCGACATTGCGCTGACCGATGACAACGGCATCCTCGCGGGCCGCTTCGCCCCCACGGTGCGCAAGCCCGTGGCCACGCTGCCGTCGGGGCGCAAGGTGCTGGGCATGGGCGACGTGGTGGTGCTCAACGACCCCATCACGGGCCAGGGCTCCAACAACGCGGCCAAGTGCGCCGACACCTATCTGCGCAGCATCCTGGCGCGCAGCAATGGTGACGGAAATCGTGACGGAAATGGCGCATTCGACGCCGCCTGGATGCAGCAGACCTTCGACCGCTACTGGTTCGGCTATGCGCAATGGGTCACGCAGTGGACCAACATGCTGCTGGCGCCACCGCCACCCCATGTGCTCAAGCTGCTGGCCAGCGCGGGCACGCTGGCACCGCTGGCCAGCGCCTTTGCCAACGGCTTCGATGACCCGCGCACCTTCTTCCCCTGGTTCGCGGACGCGGGCGAGGCAGACCACTACATCGACAGCTGCGCGGCCATCGCCGCCATGGCAGCCGTCCCCGCCTAGCCGCAGAGGCCGCCATGAGCACATGCGAAACCCCGGCCCCCGCCACGGCCTGCTCCTTCGATCCGCGCGAGCTGCGCAAGGCCTTCGGCCAGTTCACCACGGGCGTGACCGTCATCACCACGCGCGCGCCGGACGGGCGGCGCGTGGGCATGACGGCCAACTCGTTCTCCTCGGTCTCGCTGGACCCGCCGCTGGTGCTGTGGAGCCTGGCGCGCCAGGCGCCCAGCGTCTGCGATTTCCAGGGCGCCAGCCATTTCGCCATCCACGTGCTGGCTGCGGGCCAGCACCTTCTGTCGCGGCGCTTTTCCACGCCGCAGCAAGACAAGTTCGGCGGCCTGGACTGCGCGGAAGGCCCGGCCGGCGTGCCCCTGATCGATGGCGTGCTGGCCCGCTTCGTCTGCCGCAACGTCCGGCAATACGATGGCGGCGACCACCTCATCTTCATCGGCCAGGTCGAGCGCTGCGAACGCTTCGACGGCGAGCCCCTGGCCTTTCACGCGGGCTACTATCAGGTGACGGTGCGGCACCCCGAATGCGTATGACGGGCCATGAAAAAAGCGGCACCGCAGCTTTCCCCACCCTTTGAAACGGAGACAGACCCATGCAGCAGAAAGAACCCCCGGCAAGCCGCCATGTGCGCATCAACGCGCTGGACGGCAGCGGCAGCTTCAACGCCTACCTGGCCGTGCCGGCCTCGGGCAGCGGCCCTGGCCTGGTGCTGGCGCAGGAGATCTTCGGCGTCAACGCCACCATGCGCGAGGTGGCCGACTACTACGCCGAAGAAGGCTACGTGGTGCTGGTGCCCGACCTGTTCTGGCGCCAGCAGCCCGATGTGGAGCTGGGCTACACGCCGGCGGACTGGGAGCGCGCCTTCGGCCTCTATAAGGGATTCGACGAGGCCCTGGGCGTGCAGGACATCCAGGCCTGCCTGAACGCCCTGCGCCAGCGCCCCGAGGTCACGGACGGCAAGGCCGGCGTGCTGGGCTTTTGCCTGGGCGGCAAGCTGGCCTACCTGGCCGCCTGCCGCACCGATGCCGATGCGGTGGTCGGCTACTACGGCGTGGGAATCGAGGCGGCGCTGGACGAGGCCGAGCGCATCCGCTGCCCGCTCACCCTGCATGTGGCTGAGCTCGACGCCTTCTGCCCGCCCGAGGCGCGCCAGCGCATCGTCCAGGCGCTGGGCGGGCGCCCCGGCGTGGCCGTGCATGTCTATCCAGGCGTGGACCATGCCTTCGCGCGCAAGGGCGGCGATCACTTCCACCGCGCCTCGGCGCTGATGGCGCACGAGCGCAGCATTGCCACGCTCAAGTCCGCCATCGGCCCGCACTTTGACCTGGCCGCGCTGTGGGACAAGCACTGCGAGTACGAATTCGCCACGCGCAACGTGGACGACACCATGGCCACCATGGTGGCCGAGCCCTATGTGAACCACATCCCGACCATGACCGGCGGCGTGGGCTTCAGCAACCTGCACGCGTTCTATACGAACCACTTCGTCAACAGCAATCCGCCCGACACGTCGCTGACCCCGATTTCACGCACGGTGGGCGCCTCGCAGGTGGTGGACGAGATGCTGTTCTGCTTCACGCACACCACCGAGATCCCGTGGATGCTGCCCGGCGTGCGGCCCACGGGACGGCGCGTGGAGATCCCGCTGCTGGCCGTGGTCAAGTTCCGGGGCGACAAGCTCTACCACGAGCACATCTACTGGGACCAGGCCAGCGTGCTGGTGCAGGTGGGCCTGCTGGACCCGGCGCTGCTGCCCGTGGCGGGCGTGGAGACGGCGCGCAAGCTGCTGGATGAGACACTGCCTTCCAACGAACTGCTCAAGCGCTGAGCGCGGCGCGGGCGCAGGGTGAAACCCATGCGCCCGCTGGTGGCCTGCAGGCCGCCAGGGCTCTCAGGGTTGCCACCAATGTTGATATGTCAACATTGGTGGATCATGCGGCCATCGCAATCGCCATTGCCGCCCGGTTCCCTCCGCCCAATGCCCCGCCCACGCACATCCACGATCCCTGCCGCCGATGCCGCCACCGGCCCTGCACCGGACACGCAGGTCTGCCCCCAGACGCTGGCGCTGGAGGACTTCATCACCTTCCGCCTGGGCGCGCTGTCCAATGCGCTGCAGACCCAGGTGACGCGCCACTACATCGCACCGGCATCGCCCGTGGGGCTGACCGAGTGGCGGCTCATGGGCCAGATCCAGCGCCATGGCGAGCTGCATGCCAGCGCGCTGTCGCGCCTGAGCCTGATGGACAAGGCCCAGATCAGCCGCGCGCTGCAGCCGCTGATCGACCGGGGCTGGGTGCTGCGCCGCGCCGATCCGCAGCACGCGCGGCGCCACCTGCTGCAGCTGAGCGAAGCAGGGCAGGCGCTCTTCGACGAGGTGCTGTCCCGCGCCCGCCCCTACCAGGCGGCCCTGCTCAATGCCCTGACGGCCGATGAGCGCGCCATGCTGGACCGCATCCTGGACAAGCTGGGCCGTGCTTCCCAGGCGCTGGACCAGGGGCTGGATGCCTGATTTCCCCACGACCCACCTCAGAACCCACACCATGAATTGCTCCATGCACCCTGATGAGCGGGCCGCCCGCATCGAACTGGCCGCCTGCTACCGCGTCTTTGCCATGCTGGGCTGGGACGAACTGATCTACAACCACATCACGGTGCGCCTGCCCGACAGCGTGACGGGCGGTGAAAAGCAGTTCCTGATCAACCCCTTCGGCCTGCACTACGAAGAGGTCACGGCCAGCAACCTGGTACGCATCAATGTGCGCGGCGAGGTGCTGGACGGCTCGCGGCATCCGGTGAATCCGGCCGGCTTCGTGGTGCATGCGGCCATCCACGACGGACTGCCGGGCGCGCACTGCGTGATGCACACGCACACCACCTCGGGCATGGGCGTGGCCTGCCTGGAGCAGGGCCTGTCGCAAAGCAACTTCTATAGCGCCCAGCTGCACGGCATGGTGGCCTACCATGACTTCGAGGGCATCACCATCCATGCCGACGAAGGGCCGCGCCTGCTGGCCAGCATCGGCCGCCGCAAGGCCGTGATCCTGCGCAACCATGGCCTGCTCAGCTGGGGCAGCGATCTGCCCCAGGCCTTCGTGGTGCTGTGGACGCTGCAGCGCGCCTGCGACGTGCAGATGGCCACCCTGTCCATGGGCGCGCCGCGCATGGTCTCCGACGCCATGGCCCGGCGCTGCAATGAGGATTCGCTGACCTTCAACGCCAGCCACGGCGGTGCCCGCGATGTGTTCGACCACCTGGTGCGCCGCGTGAACCGGCGCGACAGCAGCTATCTCGATCTTTGAACCCGGAGCTTCCCGCGCATGACCATGGAACAGACAAGCATTTCATTCGACAAGGCCTGCATCTTCGGCGCCGGTGCCATCGGCGGCTGGATGGGCGCGACCCTGGCCCGCGCCGGCTGCCAGCTCAGCGCCGTGGCGCGCGGCGCTGCACTGCAGGCCCTGCGCACCCAGGGCCTGACCCTGGTGCACGGCGAGCAGCGCGAGCACTTCGCGCTGCGCGCCGAACAGGACCCGGCCGCCCTGGGCGTGCAGGACCTGGTCATCATCTCCGTCAAGGCGCCGGGCATGCCCGATGTCGCCGAGCGCATTGCCCCGCTGATCGGCCCGCAGACCGTGGTGCTCACGGCCATGAACGGCGTGCCCTGGTGGTTTCTGCAAGGCGGTGTCGATGCCAGCGTGCGCGGCAGGCAGCTGAAAGCCGTGGACCCTGAAGGCCGCATTGCGCAAGCCATCCCGCTGGGTCAGGTGCTGGGCTCGGTGGTCCATGCCAGCTGCTCCAACGATGCGCCCGGCGTGGTGCGCCGCCACTTCGGCAACAGCCTCATCCTGGGCGAGCCCCTGGCCACAGGGCCCGGCCAGCCGCCCACACCACGCCTGGCGGCACTGGCCCAACTGCTGCAGCGTGGCGGCATCGAGGCCAAGGTCTCCGACAACATCCAGCGCGACGCCTGGTACAAGCTCTGGGGCAACATGACCGTCAACCCCGTCAGCGCGCTGACGGGTGCCACCTCGGACCGCATCCTGGGCGACGAGCTGGTGCGCGGCCTGATCACGCGCGTGATGCTGGAGGCCAAGGAGATCGGCGCGCGCATCGGCCTGCCCATCAACGAATCGCCCGAAGACCGCCATGCGGTCACGCTCAAGCTGGGCGCCTTCAAGACCTCCATGCTGCAGGACGTGGAAGCGGGCAAGCCCGTGGAGCTCGACGCCCTCGTGGGCGCGGTGCGCGAAATGGGCCAGCTGTGCGGCGTGGACACGCCCTTCACCGATGCGCTGCTGGGCCTGGCGCGGCTGCAGGCGCGGCAAAAGGGGCTGATGGCCTGACGCCGCAAAGGCCAGTACCGGCCTGCAGCGCGCAACCGTAGACTATGCCTCCATGACTTCCGCCAAGAACCCCGCCTCGCCCTGGTCCACGCTGTGCGTGGTGGCCACCACCGTCCCCAGCGCCGAGGAGGCCGCCCATCTGGCGCGCAGCCTGGTGCAGCAGCAGGCCGCGGCCTGCGTGCAGGTGGAACCCATCACCTCGCACTACGTGTGGGAGGGCGAGATGCACGCCACGCCCGAGTGGCGGCTGGTCTGCAAGACCCTGCCCGACGTGCTGGAGCGCCTTGCCCGGCTGCTGCGCGCCGGCCACAGCTACAGCGTGCCGCAGATCACCATGCGCACCGAGCGCTGCATGGCCGACTATGCGCAGTGGCTGCGCTCCCAGGTCTCGACCCGGGACGTGGCGGACACTGCAGACATGGCCGCCGCGCCCCGCATCACTGCGGCGTGACGTTGGCGGCCTTGATCACGGGCACCCAGGTCGCTGTCTCCTTGCGGATCAGCTCACCGAAGGCGCTGCCCGTGACCACCCAGGGCTCGATCCCCTGCAGATCCAGCTGCCTGACCACGGCCGGCGTGTTGAAGATCTCCTGAATATCCTTTTCCAGCTGCCTGAGCACGGCCGGCGGCGTCTTCTTTGGCGCCATCACGCCGTACCAGGACGAGATGGCAATGCCCGGCACGCCCGCCTGGGCCAGCGTGGGCACCTCGGGCAGGTACTTGCTGCGGGCCGGGTCGGTCACGGCCAGCGCACGCAGCTTGCCCGACTGCACATGCGGCAGCAGCGCGGGCACATTGCCCACGATCATTGGCACCGTGCCGCCCAGCACATCGTTGAGGCCGGGCGCCGTGCCCTTGTAGGCCACGTGCAGGATGTCGGCGCCGGTCTGCTGCTTGAACAGCTCACCGGCCAGATGCAGGCTGGAGCCCACGCCGGGCGAGGCATAGCTGATGGTGGCCGGCCTGGCCTTGGACAGGACCACCAGCTCCTGCACCGTTTTGGCGGGCACGCCAGGGTGCACGGCGATCACATTGGCCGCCTTGGCCAGCGAGGCCACGGGCGCGAAGTCCGCCTCCACGCTGTAGCCGGGCCTGGCCAGCAGCGTGGGATTGATGGTCAGGTTGCCCTGGGGCACGACCAGCAGCGTATGGCCGTCCGGCGCGGCGCGCTTGACCATGTCGATGCCGATATTGCCGTTGGCCCCGGGCTTGTTCTCCACCACCGAGGTCTGCTTGTAGCGCTCGGCCAACCCCGTGGACAGCAGGCGGGCCAGCGCATCGACCGGGCCTCCGGGCGGAAAGGGCGCGACGATGGTGAAAGGCTTGGCGGCCAGTTGCTGCTGCGCGGCGGCATCCTGGGCCAGGGCGCTCTGGCATGCGGCTGCGGCCAGCAGGGCGGCAGCGCCGAGCAAGGTGGGGGCTTTCATGGGGAACTCCGGGGAACAAGGCAAGGCAGGTACAAGCAAAAGAAATGCCTGAGGGCTATCGATTGTTTCTTGTATAAAACAACGTTCTTCTTATAAATCAATGCAGAGCATAAAACCTGCGGCTTGATTCGAATCAAGGGAAAACCCTTGCCTGCATACCTGGGCCTTCGCTGCGCTCGCATGCCCATGAAAAAAGGAGCGCAGCGCGCTCCTTCGGGTGGTGGTGTGCCGGGTGGCCTCAGGACAGCAGCGCCTGCGCGAATTCCCGGGCGTTGAAGGTTTCCAGGTCCTCGACCTTTTCGCCCACGCCGATGAAGTACACGGGGATCGGCCGTTCCTGGGCAATGGCAGCCAGCACGCCGCCCTTGGCCGTGCCGTCGAGCTTGGTGACGATCAGGCCCGTGAGCTGCAGCGCATCGTCGAAGGCGCGCACCTGGGCCAGCGCGTTCTGGCCGGTGTTGCCGTCGATGACCAGCAGCACCTCATGGGGCGCCGTGGCGTCGGCCTTGCTGACCACGCGGCGGATCTTGCGCAGCTCTTCCATCAGGTGCAGCTGGGTGGGCAGGCGGCCTGCCGTGTCCACCAGCACCACATCCTTCTTGCGCGCGCGGCCGGCGGTGACGGCGTCAAAGCTCACGGCCGCAGGATCGCCCCCTTCCTGGCTGACGATCTCCACCGTGTTGCGGTTGGCCCAGACGCCAAGCTGCTCGCGCGCGGCGGCGCGGAAGGTGTCGGCGGCGGCCAGCAGCACGCTCTGGCCTTCGTCGGCCAGGTGGCGGGTCAGCTTGCCGATGGAGGTGGTCTTGCCCGCGCCGTTGACGCCAGCCACCATGATCACGGTGGGCTGGTGCTCGCCGATGACCAGCGGCTTTTCCAGCGGGCGCAGCAGGTCGGCCAGGGCATCGGCCAGCAGCGCCTTGACGGCGGCGGGGTCGGTGGCCTTGGCCTCCTTGACGCGGCGGCGCAGGTCGGTGAGCAGGTGCTCGGTGGCCTTGACGCCGGTGTCGGCCATCAGCAGGGCGTCTTCCAGTTCCTCGTACAGCGCATCGTTGATCTGCGTGCCCGTGAAGACCGTGGCAATGCTGCTGCCGGTCTTGCGCAGGCCGGTCTTGAGGCGCTGCATCCAGTTCTGACGGCTGGCACCCTCGGCCTCGGGCTTGGCCGTGGGCTCGGGCGCGGCAATGAAGTCCGCAGGCGCGATGGTGGACGCGGGTGCAGCAGCTGGGGCAGGCGGGGTCTCGGGGGGCGCGGCATCGCCCTTGCCGCCGCCAAAGGGCTTGCGCCACCAGGCACTGCCGGTGTCGGCGGCCGGCGCTGCTGGCGCGGCCGGTGGCAGGGCAGGGGGGCTGTCCTGCGGTGGGGTTGCGGGAATGCCGGCCTTTTCAGGCGCGGCGCTGCTGTCCGCCGGGGAAATCTCGGCGGCGGAGGGGGTGGGCTTTTTCTTGAAAAAACTGAACATCGGCAGGTTCTTAGAATCACAGCATTCTATGAAACATGCACTCACCCTCCTGGGCTTAATGGCCTGCATGGGCACCGGGGCTGCTTTGGCAGCCCCGGATGCATCCTCTTCCATCCCTTCATCGCTGCTGCAGACGGTGGCCAGCCAGGCCGCCGGCGGCACGCGCACCGCCACTTCGGCACAGCAATTCACCTTGAAGAACGGCATGCAGCTCATCGTGCAGCCCGACCGGCGCGCGCCCACGGCCGTGCACATGGTCTGGGTGCGCGTGGGCTCCGTGGACGAGGTCGATGGCACCTCGGGCGTGGCCCACGCGCTCGAACACATGATGTTCAAGGGATCGCGCAAGGTGGCTCCCGGCGAGTTCTCGCGCCGCGTGGCCGCGCTGGGCGGGCAGGAAAACGCCTTCACCAGCCGCGACTACACGGGCTACTACCAGCAGATTCCGTCCAGCCGCCTGGAAGACGTGATGAAGCTCGAATCCGACCGCTTCGCCAACAACCACTGGCCCGACAGCGAGTTCAAGAAGGAGATCGAGGTCATCAAGGAAGAGCGCCGCATGCGCACCGAGGACCAGCCGCGCGCCGTGCTCATGGAGCAGCTGATGGCGGCGACCTTCGTGGCCTCGCCCTACCACCGCCCCGTGATCGGCTGGATGAGCGACCTGGACGCGCTGACGCCCGGCGACGTGCGCGACTTCCATGGCCGCTGGTATGTGCCCGGCAATGCCACCATCGTCATTGCCGGCGATGTGGACGTGGCCAAGGTCCGCGCCTGGGCCGAGAAGTACTACGGCAGCATTCCCGCACGCGCCCTGCCGGTGCGCAAGCCGCGCACCGAGCCCGCGCAGATCGGCATCCGCCGCATCGAGGTCAAGCAGCCGGCCGAGCAGGCCCTGGTAGCCCTGGCCTTCCGCGCGCCCTCGCTGACGCGCGTCAGCGACCTGCAGGCCGACGACCGCGATGCGCTGGCGCTGCTGGTTCTGTCGGCCGTGCTGGACGGCTATGACGGCGCCCGCCTGGAGCGCGCCCTGGTGCAGGGCGAAGGCCGCGTGGCCGATGGCGCGGGCAGCTCCATGTCCCTCATGGGCCGTGGCCCCGGCCTGTTCATGCTAACGGGCGTGCCCGCCACGGGCAAGACCGCCGCCGAGGTCGAGGCGGCGTTGCGCGCCGAAGTGGCCAAGGTCGCCAAGGATGGCGTGGAGCCCGCCGAGCTGGAGCGCGTGAAGACGCAGTGGATGGCCTCCAATGTCTATGAGCGCGATTCGGTCATGGGCCAGGCCCAGAGCCTGGGCAATTACTGGATACAGGGCATGCCGCTGGATGCGGAAGACCAACTGCTGACCCAGCTGCGCACCATCACGCCCGATGACGTCAAGCGTGTGGCTGCCAAGTACTTTGGCGATGACCAGCTCACGGTGGGCACCCTGGTGCCGCAACCCCTGCCCGAAGGCGGCAAGCCCCGTCGCCCCGATGCG
The DNA here is from genome assembly GCF_016516495.1 of Delftia sp. S65. Taxonomy (NCBI): domain Bacteria; kingdom Pseudomonadati; phylum Pseudomonadota; class Betaproteobacteria; order Burkholderiales; family Comamonadaceae; genus Delftia; species Delftia sp. S65. Next base: position 97,885 of record NZ_JACVUR010000006.1, on the reverse strand, counting down.
GGTGCCGGCATCGGCGGACCCCTGCATTGATGCCCCCGAAGCACGCTGGAGTGAAGATGAAGAACATGAAAAAAATGGTGGCCAGCACGGTGCTGGCAGGCGTGGGCATGGGCTTTGGTGCCACGTCCGCATGGGCGCTGCTGCCCATCCAGCACTGGACCCAGCCCAGCGGGGCGCAGGTCTGGCTGGTGGACAGCCCGGGCATTCCCATGGTCGATGTGCAGATGGACTTCGATGCCGGCAGCCGGCGCGATCCCGCCAACCAGGTCGGCCTGGCCAGCGCCGTGGCGCTGATGGCCTCCAAGGGCGTCACGGCCCAGGGCAGCGCGCCTGCTCTCGATGAAAACGGCCTGGGCCAGGCCTGGGCCGATCTGGGCGCCAGCTTTGGCGCGCAGGCGGGCCGCGACAGCTTCAGCTACGGGCTGCGCTCCCTGACCGAGCCTGCGCTGCTGCAGCGCGCCGTGGCGCTGGCGGCGCGCCAGATCGCCAACCCCAGCTGGCCGCAGGACGTGTGGCTGCGCGAGCGCGAGCGCTGGACCGCGGCCATCAAGGAATCGGACACGCGCCCCGGCACGGTGGCCGGCAAGGCCCTGAGCCAGGGCGTGTTCGGCACCCATCCCTACGGCGCGCGCGCCACGGGCGAGAGCCTCGCGCACATCGACCTGTCCGACATGCAGTCCTTCCACCGCCGCCTGATCGCGGCCTGCCGCGCCAAGGTCAGCATCGTCGGTGCGGTCAGCCGCGAGCAGGCCGACCAGCTGGTGCAGCAACTGCTGGCTCCGCTGCAGGCGGCGCAGGGCCAGGACGCCAGTGCCTGCGCGCCCCTGCCCGACGTGCCCAAGGTGCAGGCGCTCAAGGCGCCGGTCAACGAGAACATCCCCTTCGCCTCGGCCCAGGCGCAGGTGCTGATCGCCCAGCCGGGCATTGCACGCAACAACCCGGACTTCATGGCCGTGCTGGTGGGCAACCACATCCTGGGCGGCGGCGGCTTCACCTCGCGGCTGACCGAGGAAGTGCGCGAAAAGCGCGGCCTGAGCTACAGCGTCTACAGCGATTTCTCGCCGGGCCTGGACGCAGGCGCCTTCACGATCGCCCTGCAGACGCGCCCCGACCAGGCAGCCGAGGCCCTGAAGGTGTCGCAGGACACGCTGCGCCGCTTCGTGGCCGAAGGCCCGACCGAGAAGGAGCTCAAGGCCGCAAAGGACAATCTGATCGGCGGCTTTGCGCTGCGCATCGACAGCAACCGCAAGCTGCTGGGCAATGTGTCCAACATCGCCTGGAACGGCTTGCCGCTGGACTACCTGGAGCACTGGACCGAGCGCGTGCAGGCGCTCACCGTGCGTGATGTGCGCGAGGCCATGCAGCGCATGCTGCAGCCCGAGCGCATGGTGACCGTCGTCGTGGGAGGCAAACAATGAGCCGCAACAGCATCAAAATTCATACCCCTGCCGGCAAGCGCTGGCTGGAAAAGGCCACGGCCGAGGCCGCAGCACCCAAGGCAGCTGCCGCAGCGCCTGCTGCCGCCAAGGCGAAGGCCGGACGGCCGGCGCCGGTGGGCGCAGGCGAGGTCCGCATCATCGGCGGCCAATGGCGCCGCACGCGGCTGCCCGTGGCGCAGCACCCGGGCCTGCGGCCTACGCCGGATCGCGTGCGCGAGACCCTGTTCAACTGGCTGGGCCAGGACCTGACGGGCTGGCATTGCCTGGATGCCTTCGCGGGCACGGGCGCGCTGGGCTTCGAGGCCGCATCGCGCGGCGCGACCAATGTGCTGATGAACGAGCAGGACGCCACTCTGGTCCAGCAGTTGCAGCGCCTGCGCGAGCGCCTGGACGCCCAGTCCGTGCGCGTGCTGCGCGGCGATGGCATCGGCTGCCTGCGCCAGGTGGCGCCGGGCACGCTGGACCTGGTGCTGATCGATCCGCCCTTCGACCATGCCGATCTGTTCGAGCCTGCGCTGAAGGCCGCCGCGCAGGCGGTGTCCGCCACGGGCTATGTCTATCTGGAGGCGCCCCAGGCCTGGACCGAGGAGCAATTGGCCGAGGCCGGTGGCCTGCAGCTGTTCCGCCATCTGAAGGCGGGCGCCGTCCACGCCCACCTGCTGCGCAAGGCACCGCAGGACGAGTAAAGGGCGCTGCGGCGGCCGCGTTCCCTGGCAGGAGCGCGGCTGTCGCACAGCCGACCGGCCATGCTGCAGCGCAATGCATAATGCGCCATCCGTGCCGGACAGGGCACGCGCAGCCAATGAAAGCGACCGCCATGAGCCACGACGTGATTGCCGTCTATCCCGGAACTTTCGATCCGATCACGCTGGGTCATGAAGACGTGGTGCGCCGCGCGACCCAGCTGTTCAGCCACGTCATCGTTGCCGTGGCGGCGGGCCACCACAAGAAGACCATGTTCAATCTTGAGGAGCGCATGCAGATGGTGCGCGAGGCCGTGTCCATCTATCCCCATGTCCAGGTCGAGAGCTTTCATGGCCTGCTGCGCGACTTCGTGGTCGAGCGCGGCGGCAAGGCCATGGTGCGCGGCCTGCGTGCGGTCACCGACTTCGACTACGAGTTCCAGCTCGCCGGCATGAACCGCACGCTGATGCCCGAGGTGGAGACCGTCTTCCTCACGCCCAGCGACCGCTACCAGTTCATCAGCAGCACCTTCGTGCGCGAGATCGCCACGCTGGATGGCGAGATCGACAAGTTCGTCTCTCCCAGCGTGCGTACCCGCCTTCTGCAGAAGGTGCAGGCCAATCGTGGGTCGTGATCGCACGAGCTGATCGCGCGCCTTGATCCCCTGACCACCTGGCTGTCCTGAGGCTCGGCAAGGGCGGCCAGGGCCCTCTCGAAGTTCCTTCTTAGAAGGCAGCCTGCCGCGTGGCGCTCGCATTCACGGCGGCGTGCACGAATTCCAGCTTGCGCCTGGCCCCGGCCGAAAGGGCGAACGGATAGGCATCGCCATGGCCCAGGCTGCGGTTGAGGCTGTTGGTCAGCAGCGTCAGCGGCACCCACTGGTCCAGCATGGTGCCGAAGTCCGGCTGTGCATGGACCGCGAAAGGGTCCTGCACGCACAGCGCCGGCTGCGTGCCCGAGCCTGTACTTGTCCCTGAGCCTCCAGGCATGGTGATGCAGGTGCCATAGCTGGCCGCAGTCTCCAGCAGATCCACCATGTGCAGGTAATGGGCCCAGCTTTCGGCCCAGTCTTCCCACGGGTGGGAGGTGGCATAGGCGCTGACGAAGTTGTCGCGCCACTGCTCATCCATCGGGTCGCGCGCATAGTAGTTCTGCAGGGCCTGGCCATAGTCCTGGCGCTCGTCGCCGAACAGGCGGCGGAATTCCTCGATACGGCCTGCGCCCACCACCAGCCTGTCCCAGAAGAAGTGGCCGGATTCATGGCGCAGATGGCCCACCAGCGTCCGGTAGGGCTCGTGCAGGGCCTGGCGGCGCCGGGCACGCTCGGCATCGTCGGCCTCCACCACGTTCAGCGTGATGGTGCCGTTGGCATGGCCGGTCATCACGGGCGCCTGCCCCGGCAGGTCGGCCAGCAGCTCGAAGCGCGGCCCATCCTCTCCAGGCCGGGGACCCAGGCCCAGGCGGGCCAGCGTGTAGAACAGCTGGCGCTTGGCGGCCTCGATCCGGGTCCAGCGCAGCGCATTGGACGGGTCTGACAGATCGGGCAGCCAGCGTGTCTGGCGGCAGGACTCGCACAGCGCATGGGGATCGTCTGCGGGCAGGGCGAAGTTGCACTGTCCCACGGGACCCCGGTGGCTGCACATCTTGTAGAGCCGGCCTGGCGGCTTGCCGCTCGTCAGCGACGACAGGCTCTCCCACAGCACGCTGTCCCGCGTGCCGGAAACCGGGCGCAGGCAGGCCACATGCAGTCGCTCGGGCAGGAAGGCCAGGGTGGCGCCGCAGTGCACGCATTGAACGCTGTCGAAGAAGACCGGGTGGCCACAGGCATCGCAGTTGAAGACTCGCATGTCGGTCACTTTACGCCGTATGTCCGGCGCACGGTGGAAAGGGGTCGTACCTGCCGTCGGCTGCAATGGTCAGCAATCCTTGCGGCGGACCGTGCGGCAGTTGGAGCCCTGGATGAAAAAAGGCCGGAAGTCTCCGGCCTTGTACTTGGATCAGCCCCCGCAGGGGCCTGCATCAGGGACGAACCACGATGCTGTTGCGCACTTCACGCACGTTCTTGGTGGTGCGGGCGATCTCGGCGGCGCGGGCCTTTTCCGATTCGGACTTGGCAAAGCCCGACAGCTGCACCGTGCCGTTCAGGGTCTCGACGCTGATGGACGTGGCCGAGACGCTCTTGTCTTCTGCCATCTTGGCCTTCACCGCAGTGGTGATGCCGGCATCATCCACATACGAACCCACGGACTGCTGGTCGCGGGCCACGGAGCAGGCGGTGGTACCGAGCACGGTGGCACCGGCGACGAGAGCGAAAGCGATGGCACGGGTGTACTTTTGCATGATCAGTTCTTTCCTGGACAAGAAGATTGAGAGTAACGGTACTCGAGGGAACTCAGGGGACTCGGCGGCAGCTCACTTGCGCGAGCGGGAACTCATGAAGAACGCGGTGGCCAGGGCAGCGCCCGTGGCTGCAGCCAGCAGGATGGAGCGGCCAGGCTGTTCGATGACGTAGCGCGTGGTGGCTTCCGTGGCCGATTGCAGTTGGCGGCGGGCGCGGTCGGAGCTGTCGGCGCAGAAGTTGATGCCGCGTGTGGCCAGTTCCTGGGCACGTGCTGCGAGGTCATCGATGACGGGGTTCAGTTCACGCTCGATGGACTGGACACCTTCCTCGGCCTTGTCCAGCGCATTCGCTGCAGTGCGGCGTGTGGTGTTGACGGCTTCCTTGGCGGCATCCGCGACATCCTGGGCAACGTCCTTGGCGGTATCGGCGGCTTTGTTCACGGCTTTCTCGGCTTGGCTCATTGGTTCTATCTCCTCAAAACTGGCATGAATGCGAAAGGCGGTCGGGCTGCCGGGCTGGCTGCCCGCGGTAAGCGGGCTTGGGCTGGCAGGGGGCTGAAGGCGGCGCCGCCGCTACTTCTTGATCAGGCTCATCACAAAGGTGACGACAGCCATGATCACGAAAATATAGAACAGGATCTTGGCGATGCCTACAGCACCTGCCGCAATACCACCAAAACCGAATATGGCGGCTACCAGGGCGATGACGAAGAACACGATGGCGTAGTGCAGCATGTAAAACTCCTTGGGTTGTTCGTTTCCAAGAAACGGCACGGGGCGGATGGGCCAAGTGCTGTTTGCATGGGTTCGACTGTACTGAGCCGCCAAAGGTGTATCTGACGGTGGCCGGCGTGGCATGGCGTCAGGGTTAGGCGGGGGGGTGGTGTAGGAATGCTCCGGCTGCGCAGGGCTTGCAGCCGCCGCCGGCTGCAGCCATTCAGGAGCGCGCATGGAAAATGGCCCCCACGCTACCCTTGCTGCGCAAGGTCCGCTGCCCCCCCCCGAGGGGGCTGCTTTTCATCTTGGGGCGGCCCGGCGATGAAAAAAGCCCCTGGCGCGTGGGCGCGCAGGGGCTTTTGCATGGCGGGTGCTGCCGCTTCAGGCGGTGGCGACCGTACCGGCGCTTTTGTCCGTGGAAATGGGCGCCAGCGGGATGACGGCGGAGATTGCCGTGCCCTTGCCCAGTTCGGACGAGACGGTCAGACGGCCGCCTGCGGCCTCCACGCGGTGGCGCATGCCGGCTAGCCCGTGGGAGTTGGGGCGCATGGCCGAGGTCTCGAAGCCTTCGCCGTCGTCCTGGATCTGCACCGTCACATAGGTCGGATAGTTGTGCACGGAGACCAGGACATGGCTGGCCTTGGCATATTTGCCGATGTTGGTCAGCGACTCCTGGACGATGCGGTAGACCGTGAGCTGGGTGGATTCCGGCAGTTCCACCTGCTCCAGGTTGGCCGTGACTTCGATGCCGCTGCGCTCGCCGAACTCGCGCGCCAGGATTTCCAGCGCCGTCGTCAGGCCCAGGTTGGAAAGGGAAGAGGGGCGCAGGTCCTCGATGATGCGGCGCTTGAGGGCGATGCCGCTGTTGAGGGTCTCCACCAGATGGCTGACGCGTTCGCCCACGTCCGGTGCGCTGAGGTCGATCTTGGATTTGAGGCGCGCCACGTCGAGCTTGGCCGCCGTCAGCAGCGAGCCCAGCTCGTCGTGCAGTTCGCGCGCCAGGTGGCCGCGCTCGTCCTCGCGCACCTGCTGCAAGTGGTTGGCCAGCTCCGTCAGCGTGGCCGTGCGCTCGCGCACCAGGGCTTCGAGGCGGTTGCGCTCGTCGCGCTGGATCTCCTGCTCGCGCTGGTGGGCCTGCTGCAGCGCGTGGGCCTGGCGCAGGTACATGAAGAAGCCCAGCACGCCCAGGGCCGTGACCGTGGCGATGCCTATGCGTGACAGCGACAGTGTGTGCTCGATGTCCTGCAGGTTCTTGGCCGAGCGCTGGTCTATGCCTGACAGCAGCTTGCCCGTGTAGTCGCGGATGGCGTCCATGTTCTCCATGCCCACGTCGGTGAACATGACGAAGCGCCAGGCCTCCTCGTTGCCCTGGCGGTACAGGCGCAGGCTGAGTTCCATCTCGCTCATCTTGCGTTCGACCTGGCGCGCCAGCGGCGTGAAGATCGCCAGCTCCTGCGGGTCGTAGATGAAGATCTGGCGCAGCTCGTCCATGTTGTAGTTGATGGCCGTGATCGCCTTGCTGTAGGGCTCCAGGTAGCGCTCCTCGCCCGTGAGCAGGTAGCCGCGCAGGCCGGTCTCCGCATCCAGCATCAGCCGCAGCAGCTGGCTGATCTCCGAGCGGGTGTTCTGGGTCTGGGTCATGGCCTCCAGCGCCTTGGTGGAGCGCTTGTAGCTGGCCTCGTTAATGCTCACCAGCAGCACGGCCGCGACGATGGCGAATGCCAGGCTGATCGCAATTCTTCGGAAATTTATCCAACGCATAAGCATCCTCTCACCTACAAGATCTTCGCCGATATTCTGCATAATTCGTGTTATCGGCTGCCGGGGCAGTTCCTGCGCCGGCCGTTACCATATATTGTTTGCACGACCAGCGATCCCGCTGGTCCCCCGAAAAAGAGGTATTCATGATCAGAATTGGCATTGTGGACGACCATGCAATTGTGCGCTCGGGCCTGCGTCAGTTTCTCTCGGAACACGTGGACCTGCGTGTAGTCGGTGAGGCCGCCAATGGCCGCGAGGCCATCGATCTGGTGCGTGCCCACGAGATCGACGTGCTGTTGATGGACCTGTCCATGCCGGGCCAAAGCGGTATCGACGCGCTGGCCATGCTGCGCGCCAAGGCGCCGGACATGGGCATCCTGATCCTGAGCGGCTATCCCGAGGAGCACTACGCGATCAACCTGATCCGCCAGGGCGCCAGCGGCTACCTGAACAAGGAATGCGATCCCCAGGAGATTGCCGAAGCGATCCGCACCGTGGCCCTGGGCCGCCGCTACCTGACGCCCGCCGTGGCCGACCTGCTGGCCCAGCAGCTCAACCGCAAGGATGACGCGCCAGCCCATGAACAGCTGTCAGAGCGTGAGTTCCAGGTCTTCCTCAAGCTCGCGCGTGGCGAAACCGCAGGTGATATTGCAAAGTCGCTTTCACTGAGCGTAAAGACGGTCAGCACCTATCGCACGCGACTCATGGAGAAAATGGGATTGTCGTCCAACAGCGATCTGACGTATTACGCACTGAAGAACAGGCTGATCGATTGATTTTCAGTCAATAGAAAATACGGGCTGCACGATTATCAAGTCGTGCAGCCTTTTTCTTTGGTGAAAAATCAAATGCAGTGCTTTGGGTTCAGGCTGTTTTGAGTTGGTTGAGTGACGCCGCATCGATATTCATGCAATAGTCCATGAGTGCGTCGATTTCATTGGACTTGTCGAAGACGGCATCCACGCCGAGCTGGGCACAGCGGCTGCGGATGTCCGGGGTGGCATAGTTGCTGAGCACCACGATCTTCTGGTGCGGCTGGCGCTCGCGGCAGGCGGTGAGCACACCCAGGCCGCTGCCCTGGCGCAGGAACAGGTCGACGATGGCGAGATCCCATGCGTCGGGGTTCTGCTGAAGCCAGTCCGTCCCCGCGCTCTCCGTCTCCGCGATGCCCACGGCCTCGACATCGGCCAGTTCTTCGAGCGTGGCGATCAGGTTCTCGCGGATCGTAGGGTTGTCTTCAACAAGATAGGTGCGCAATTTCACGGCTGTATCCAATAGGGACGCGGATGGCAATCGGAGTCCGGTGGAGCCCGGCCTCCATTGTCCTGCGCGACAGCGGGCGATTGTGCCAGTGAGGGATCGGCGTGGAGGTCAGCCGATTCCTACGCCTTGTTACCGCAAACGGGACATTCCGGTACACGAGTGGTTTGCATGCTACTCCAATCCAGGCTGCGGCTGTCGAACATGGTCAGGCGGTTTGTTGCAGGCGTGCCAAATCCCGCGATCAGCTTGAGGGCTTCCGCCGCCTGCAGCGTGCCCATGACGCCCACCACGGGCGCGAAGACGCCCATGGTCGAGCACTGCACTTCCTCGAACTGCGCGTCGGGCGGAAACACGCAGGCATAGCAGGCGCAGTTCTCGTCGCGCGGGTCCATGACCATGAGCTGGCCGTCCAGCCGGATGGCCGCCCCCGCCACCAGGGGCACCTTGTGCCGCACGCAGGCCGCGTTGATCATGTGGCGCGTGCGGTAGTTGTCCGTGCAGTCCAGCACCAGGCTGGCCTGCGGCACAAGCTCGTCGAGCAGCGCGTCGTCGGCGCGCTGCTGGCGGCAGTCGATGCGGATGCCGGGGTTGATGGCGTGCACGGCCGTGCGTATGGATTCCACCTTGGGCTGGCCCACGCGATCCGTGGTGTGCGCGATCTGGCGCTGCAGGTTGGTCATGTCCACCGCATCGTCGTCCACCAGGGTGATACGGCCTATGCCGGCCGAGCCCAGGTACAGCGCGGCGGGCGCGCCCAGGCCGCCTGCGCCGATGATGAGCACATGCGCTGCCAGGATGCGCTCCTGGCCTTCGATGCCGATTTCGTCGAGAAGGATGTGGCGCGAGTAGCGCAGCAGTTGATCGTCGTTCATTCGCGTCTCCAGACGTGAAAAAGCCGGGCGCAAGGCCCGGCTTGGTGCAGGCGCGGACCCGGTCCGCGCCGCGCTGTCAGTTTTCCTTCTTCTCGGGCTCGCGCTCGGTCAGGGTCTTGCTGACCATGACGGGCTGGCCCTTGAGGCGGTTGAGCGCCTGCTGCAGCTGGAAGTCCTTTTCGGTGCCGAACTCGGGCAGGCGGCGTTCGGCCGGCGGCTTCTTGGCTTCCTCTTCCAGGCGCTTGCGGGCTTCCTCGCGGGCCTTCTCGCGCACCTCGTCCTTGACCTCGGCACCCTGTCCGCTGGACAGGTGCTTTTCCAGGTCGGCCTCGCGCATGCGCAGGGCGGCGAACAGGTCGCCTTCGGGCGTCTCATCCACCATCACGTCGGGCACGATGCCCTTGGCCTGGATGGACTTGCCGCTGGGCGTGTAGTAGCGCGCCGTGGTCAGCTTCAGGCCCGTATCGGGGCCCAGGGGGCGCACGGTCTGCACGGAGCCCTTGCCGAAGGTCTGGCTGCCCATGATGATGGCGCGCTTGTGGTCCTGCAGTGCGCCGGCCACGATCTCGCTGGCCGAGGCCGAGCCTTCGTTGACCAGCACCACCAGCGGCAGCTTCTTGAGCGAGGCGGGCAGGCGCTGCAGCGGGTCACCCATGCCGCGGCGGGCATAGAAGCTGGGCGATGCCTTGTAGGTTTCCTTGCTCTCGGCCAGTTGGCCGTTGGTGGAGACCACGGTCACATCCGGCGGCAGGAAGGCTGCCGAGATGGCGACGGCAGCGTCCAGCAGGCCGCCCGGGTCGTTGCGCAGGTCCAGCACCAGGCCCTTCATGTTGGGGTCCTGCTTGTACAGTTCCTCGACCTTGCGCACGAAGTCGTCCACCGTGCGTTCCTGGAACTGGCTCAGGCGGATCCAGCCGTAGCCGGGCTCGATCACCTTGCCCTTGACGGACTGCGTCTTGATTTCTTCGCGCGTGATGGTCACGGGGAAGCTGCGGCTTTCATCCTTGCGCAGGATGGTCAGCTGCACCTTGGTGTTGGGCTCGCCGCGCATGCGCTTGACGGCGTCGTTGAGCGACAGGCCCTTGACGGCCGTGTCGTCGATCTTGGTGATCAGGTCGCCGGTCTTGAGGCCGGCGCGGAAGGCGGGGGAGCCTTCGATGGGCGAGACGACCTTGATCAGGCCGTCTTCCTGCGTGATCTCGATGCCCACGCCGACGAAGCGGCCCGAGGTGCCCTCGCGGAATTCCTTGTAGGACTTCTTGTCGAAGTACTGCGAATGCGGATCGAGGCTGGACACCATGCCGGAGATGGCATCGGTGATCAGCTTCTTGTCATCGACCGACTCGACATAGTCGGTCTTGATCAGGCCGAAGACGGCGGACAGCTGCTGGATTTCCTCCAGCGGCAGCGGGGTCATGGCACCGCGGGCCACGGTCTGCAAGGAAACCGTGGTCAGTGCTCCGGCGATTACGCCTACGGAAACCCAGCCGGCAATTTTGATTTTCTGGCCCATATCACCCCTTTAACCGCGTCAATATACACCCGCTTGGAAAGGCAAGCGCCCGCGTGGTTCCCTAAAAACGGCGCAGCAAGCGCAATTTCCGCAGCAGGCGCTCACCTCAAGCGGGCCCGGCTCAGGCCTTGCCCTGTGCGGCCACGGCGGCTGCAGCCTTGGCGGCAGCTTCTGCATCGCCCAGGTAATAGTGGCGAATGGGCTTGAGATCGGCATCCAGCTCATAGACCAGCGGAATGCCATTGGGCACGTTGACGCCGACGATGGCGTCATCCGAGATGCCGTCCAGGTATTTGATCAGCGCGCGGATGGAGTTGCCGTGGGCCGCGACCACGACGCGCTTGCCGGACAGGATGGCGGGCGCGATGGACTCGTTCCAGAACGGCAGAACGCGGGCCACCGTGTCCTTCAGGCATTCGGTCAGCGGCACTTGGCTGGGGTCCAGCTGGGCGTAGCGCACGTCGCTGCGCTCGCTGCGCGGGTCTTGCGGCTCCAGGGCCGGCGGGGGCGTGTCGTAGCTGCGGCGCCACACCAGTACCTGGGCATCGCCGTATTGCTTGGCCATGTCCGCCTTGTTCAGGCCCTGCAGGCCGCCGTAGTGGCGCTCGTTCAGGCGCCAGCTGTGCTGCACGGGCAGCCAGGTGCGGTCCATTTCGTCCAGCGTGTGCCACAGCGTGCGCGTGGCGCGCTTGAGCACGCTGGTGTAGGCCAGGTCGAAGTCATAGCCTTCGGCCTTGAGCAGGCGGCCGGCGTTCTTGGCCTGCTCGACGCCGGTGGCGGTCAGGTCCACATCGGTCCAGCCGGTGAAGCGGTTTTCGAGGTTCCAGGTGGATTCACCGTGGCGGATCAGCACGAGCTTGTACATGGCGGCTTTCTAAGTCTCTCGATGCGACAAAGCTGGGCTGTCGCGGGGGCAAAAGCCAGCATTCTAGAATTGACAGGTTTGCCAACCCAAGGAATGACGTGAAATTCATCATCGATAACTGGTATTTGATCCTGATTGCGCTGGCTTCCGGCGTGATGCTGCTGCTGCCCCTGGTGCGCGGCGCAGGCGGCGGCTCGCTGACGGCGGCGCAGGCCGTGCAACTGATCAACCGCCAAAAGGCCGTGGTCATCGATGTCTGCGAGCCCGAAGAGTACGCGGCCGCCCATGCCAACGGCGCCAAGAATGTGCCGCTGAGCCAGTTCGAGGAAAAGCTGCCCACCACCGTGAAGAACAAGGCGCTGCCGCTGGTGCTGATCTGCACCAAGGGCAACCGCGCCTCCCGTGCCGAAGGCATTGCGAAGAAGCTGGGCTACGAAAAGGCCCAGGCCCTAGCCGGTGGCCTGAAGGCCTGGCGCGATGCCGGCATGCCGGTTGAAAAGGCCTGAGACGCCCCCATCTGACGGCGATGGAAGCCGCTGCTCCGCGCCCCGGGCGCCAGCCGGCGGCACGCCGCAAACTCGAAGAAAGACGCACATGCAAGCCGTGAAGATGTACACCACCGCTGTCTGCCCCTATTGCATTCGGGCCAAGCAGATCCTCAAGTCCAAGGGCGTGGAGCAGATCGAAGAGATCCGCATCGACACCGATCCGGCCGCGCGCGACGTGATGATGCAGAGCACGGGCCGCCGCACGGTGCCCCAGATCTTCATCGGCGACCACCATGTGGGCGGCTGCGACGACCTGATGGCGCTGGACGCCGACGGCGGTCTGGTGCCTCTGCTGCAAAGCTGAAACACGGGCACTGCATAATGCTGGCCCAGGTGCCCGCTGCGCAAGCTCTTGGCAGCGGGCATTTTGTTGGTGATTTTTTTGATGCCCTGGTCACCGCACCAGGGTTTTTTGCCCAGAAAGACTGATTCCATGGCCGAACAGGACACTCCCGTCTTCCAGATCCAGCGCGTCTACCTCAAGGACCTGTCGCTGGAGCAGCCCAATTCGCCCGCCATCCTGCTGGAGCAGGAGCAGCCCAGCGTGGACATCCAGCTTGGCGTCGAGGCGACTCCCGTGGCCGAAGGCATCTACGAAGTTGCCGTGACCGCCACCGTGCAGACCAAGATCCAGGACAAGACCGTGTTCCTGGTCGAGGCCAAGCAGGCCGGCATCTTCGAGATCCGCAACGTGCCCGAAGACCAGATGGGTGGCGTGATCGGCATTGCCTGCCCCCAGATCATCTATCCCTACCTGCGCGGCAACGTGGCTGACGTGGTCACGCGCGCCGGCTTCCCGCCCGTGCACCTGGCCGAGATCAACTTCCAGGCCATGTACGAGCAGCAGCAGGCAGCCGCCCAGGCGGACGGCAACTCGCTGCCGCAGTAAGCCGGTCCATTCCCGGACGATGTGATTTGCGCCCAGGCGCGTCGCATCGCTGTGGTACAAGAAAAGAGGCCCGAGGGCCTCTTTTTTTCATCAACGTCGCTTCTTCAACGTCGAGCAGATATGAACATAGTGGTGATTGGCGCAGGCGCCTGGGGCACGGCGCTGGCGATGAGCGCGGCCTCGCGCGGTGACGGGCGTGTCGTGACCCTTTGGGCGCGCGACGCTGCCCAGGCGCAGGCCATGCGCGGCAGCGGCGAGAACGCACGCTACCTGCCGGGCGTGGCACTGCCTGCCGCGCTGCAGGTGGTGCATGGCGAGATCGACGGCCATCTGGCGGCCGCCGATCTGATCGTGATCGGCACGCCCATGGCTGCCCTGCGCGAATGGCTGGGCCGGCTGCAGCATGTGCCCGCACCCGTGGCCTGGCTGTGCAAGGGCTTCGAGGCCGTGCCCGCAGGCGCTTCGGCCGCGGCCCATGGACTGATGGCCCACGAGGTCTGCGCCGAGGTGGCGCCCGATCTGCTGTGCGGCGTGCTCAGCGGCCCCAGCTTTGCGGCCGAGGTGGCACGCCACCAGCCCACGGCCCTGGTGGCGGCCAGCCGCCATGCCCAGGTCAACGACGCCCTGGTGGCCGCCTTCCACGGCGGCGCCATGCGCGTCTATGCCAATGCCGACATCGTGGGCGTGGAAGTGGGCGGCGCCGTGAAGAACGTGCTGGCCATTGCCACCGGCCTGTGCGACGGCCTGCAGCTGGGCCTGAACGCCCGCGCCGCGCTGATCACGCGCGGCCTGGCCGAGATGACGCGACTGGGCCTGGCCCTGGGCGCACGCACCGAGACCTTCATGGGCCTGTCGGGCCTGGGCGATCTGGTGCTGACGGCCACGGGCGACCTGTCGCGCAATCGCAAGGTGGGCCTGCTGCTGGCCCAGGGCCGCACGCTGGAGCAGGCCGTGGCCTCGCTGGGCCATGTGGCCGAGGGCGTGTACAGCGCACGCACCGTGCTGGCGCGCGCGCGGCTGTTGAATGTGGAGATGCCCATCACCGAAACCGTGGTCGAGCTGCTGGACGGCCGGCTGCAGGCGGCCGAGGCCGTGCAGCACCTGATGGCGCGCGATCCGCGCGGCGAGTGATTCTTCGGTGTCCATGAAAAAGCCCCGGGGCTGGAAGGCTCCGGGGCTTTTTTTGCGTCAGAAATCCTGGCGCCTTGCGCGCTACAGGCCCAGTTACAGGCCCAGTTACAGGCCCAGCTCCAGGCCCAGCAGTTCCTCCACCGTCTGGCGGCGGCGGATGAGGCGGGTGCTGTCGCCATCGACCAGCACCTCGGCGGCCAGCGGGCGCGTGTTGTAGTTGCTGGACATGGAGCTGCCATAGGCCCCCGTGTCATGGATGACCAGCAGGTCGCCCACCGAGGCGCCTGCCAGCGCGCGCGGCAGCACCACGCCGCCGTCGCCCTGGGTGAACACGTCGCCCGATTCGCACAGCGGGCCGGCGACCACGGCATCGCGCAGGGGCATGGCCTGGCCGTCGCGGCGCAGCACTTCCATGCCGTGCCAGCTGCCGTACATGGAGGGGCGCATCAGCTCGTTGAAGCCCGTGTCGACCAGCACGAAATGGTTGCTGCCCGCGTTCTTGGTGGCGCGCACCTGGCCCAGCAGCACGCCCGACTCGGCCACCAGGAAGCGGCCCGGCTCGATCTCCAGGCCCAGCGCGTGGCCCACGATGGCCTCGGCGTCCTTGCGTGCCGCATCCCACAGGCCGTGGTAGTGGGCGGTGTCGATGGTGGCGTCGCCATCGCGGTAGGGAATGGACAGGCCGCCGCCGGCCGAGATGGCCTGCAGGTCATGGCCTGCCTGGCGGGTGGCGCGCACCAGCTCGACCATGGCGCCGCAGACCTGCTGCAGGTGGCCGTAGTCCACGCCCGAGCCGATGTGCATGTGCAGGCCGGCCAGCTTCAGGCCGCCGTCGCGGATGGCCTGCAGCGCCGCCAGCAGGTCGCTGTGCCAGATGCCGTGCTTGCTGTGCTCGCCGCCCGTGTTGGTCTTGTTGCTGTGGCCGTGGCCGAAGCCGGGGTTGATGCGCAGCCACACGGGATGGCCGGGCGAGGCCTGGGCCAGCTGGTGCAGCATGTCGATGGAGCCGGCGTTCACGGGCACCTTGTGCTCGGCCACGCAGGCCAGCGTGGCCTCGTCCATCACGTCGGCGGTGAACACGATGTCGCTGTGCAGGTCGTCGCCATGGCCGGCCGCGTAGCCGGCGGCCAGCGCGCGCAGGATTTCGCCGCGCGATACCGCATCCACCTTCACGCCCTGCTCGCGCATCAGCCGCAGGATGTGGATGTTGGAGCAGGCCTTCTGTGCAAAGCGGATGGTGTCGAAGGCCTTGAGCTGGGCGATGCGTGCGCGGATGGTGGCGGCGTCATAGACCCACAGCGGCGTGCCGTGCTGGTCGGCCAGGGCCCAGAGCTGGGCGGGCGAGAAGGGATTGGACATGGTGTCTCTTTCAGGGGAACTGCCGCGCATGATGGCGGATGGGGGTCATTCAGTCCAATGCTTGTTCTTATGGTGTCTATTCGATTTCGATATGCTCTTGCCATGCAAGACCCCGCGCTGCCGCACACGTCCCCCGAGCCCCGCATCTCCCACCGCCACCTGGAGGTGTTTCGCGCGCTCATGCTCAGCGGCAGCGCCACGGCGGCGGCGCAGATGCTGTTCAGCTCCCAGCCCACCGTCAGCCGCGAATTGGCGCGGATGGAGAGCCTGCTGGGCTATGCCCTGTTCGAGCGTGCCCAGGGCCGGCTGCGGCCCACGGCACGCGCCCTCTCGCTGTGGGCCGAGGTGCAGCGCAGCTGGCAGGGGCTGGACCGCGTGGTCGAGCATGCGCTGGCCCTGGCGCGGCCGCACCAGGCGCGCATCAACGTGCTGTGCCTGCCCGCCCTCAGCCATGCGCTGCTGCCCGCAGCGCTGGCGCGCCTGCATGCGGAGCACGGCCCCGTGGCCGTCAGCGTGGCCACGCAGGAGGCGCCGCTGCTGCAGGAGTGGATGGCCGCCCAGCGCTACGACCTGGGCCTGGCCGAGCTGGCCGAGGCGCCTCCGGGCACGCGTGCCCTTGCGCTGCCCGCCATGGACGAGGTGGCCGTGCTGCCCGCAGGCCATGCGCTGGCCGCAAGGCCGGTGCTGGAGGTGGCTGACTTTGCCGGGGAAAGCTTTGTCAGCCTGGCGCGCGACGATCCCTATCGCCAGCAGATCGATGCCGTGTTCGAGCAGGCCGGCGTGCAGCGCCAGCTGCACCTGGAGACCCACAGCGCCGTGGCCGTCTGCGCCATGGTCCAGCATGGGCTGGGCGTGGCCATCGTCAATCCGCTGACGGCGCGTGCCTGCGCCGGGCCGCAGCTGGTGGTGCGGCCGCTGGCGTTTTCCATTCCCTTCCAGGTCCATGCGCTGCTGCCGCTGCACCGGCCAGCCGTGGCCGAGGTGCAGTGGCTGGTGGACGCGCTCGCCGCCGAGGTGGCCGCGGTCGGCTGAAGGCGGCAGTGCCTAGGCCGAAGGGGTGCGCACCATGTCGGCGGGAACGATGGCCTGGGCGCTGCGCTCCAGGCGCTGGCGCAGCCACCGGTGGGCGCTGTCCTCATGGCTGCGCGCATGCCAGACCAGCTCCACGGGGAAGGACGGAAAGACGAACGGCAGCGGGCTGATGGCCAGGCCGAACAGTGGCGCATAGTGGCGTGCCACGATGGCCGGCACCGTGGTCAGCAACGGTGCGCGTGCCACGGTGGCAAACAGCGTGAGGAAGTTGGATGCCGCGAGCACCGGGTTGATGGCCACACCGGCCGCCTCCAGCGCATCTTCCAGGTAGCCGTACAGGCTGTCCTTGGCCGAGATCATGGCGTGGCGGCCGGCCTGGTACTGCGCCGGGCTCAGCGGCGCGGCAAACGGCAGCAGAGCCGGGTGGTAGCAGCAGACCACACCCAGGTCGAACAGCATCTGCCGGCGGTGCCAGCCGCTGCCGCCGGGCAGGTAGCCGATGGCCAGGTCGATCTGCTCGGCATCCAGCGCGTCGAAGGCCCGCTCGCGGCTGGTGGGGCTGAGCAGCAGCTTCACGCGCGGTGCGGACACGGCCAGGTCGGCAAACAGCTCGGAGACCAGCAGCGATTCGGACTGGATGGAGATGCCGATGCGGAAGGTGTGTTCATCGGTGGCCGGATCGAAGCTGCGGCGCGACAGCAGCAGCCTCTGCGATGCCTCCAGCAGCTCGCGCACCGGGGCGTGCAGTTCGCGGGCCATCAGCGTGGGCTCCATGTGGTAGCCCACGCGCACGAACAGTTCGTCGTCCATCAGCAGGCGCAGCGTGGACAGCGCATGGCTCATGGCCGGTTGCTTGATGCGCAGGCAGGCGGCGGCGCGCGTCACGCTGCGCTCCTGCATCAGCGCGTCGAAAGCCAGCAGCAGGTTCAGGTCGAAGGAGCGCAGATTGAAATGATCGATGCGAGACATCATTCATATCGATTTGTTGAATCAAGACCCGAAACCTACACTGAATTTCAATTTCACGCGGCCAGTCAGGCACAGGGCGACCCGGTCCGGAAAGACGCCATTCAAGAGCCATACGAGGAAACATGATCGTGATACACCCCCGCCTCATCCTGCCGGTCCTGGGCTGCGCGCTGGCCACCGCCGCAGGCGCGCAGGAGCCGCGCTTTCCCATGCAGCCCATACAGATCATCGTCGGCTTCACGCCGGGCGGCTCGGCCGACACCACGGCCCGCCTGGTCGGCGACGGGCTGGGCCGCGAGCTGGGCCAGGCCGTCATCGTGGTGAACAAGCCGGGGGCCGGCACCAACATCGCGGCGCAGTTCGTCGCCAAGGCGCCTGCCGATGGCCATACGCTGCTGTTCGGCGGGACCTCGCTGGTCTACAGCCCGGGCTTGCTGTACCCCTCGATGAAGGCCAATCTGGCCAGGGACTTCGCGCCCGTGGGCGGCCTGGTCAAGGTGCCCAACATCCTGGTCGTTCGGCAGGACTCGCCGCTGCGCGATGTCCGCCAGCTCGTGGCGCATGCCAAGTCCCGGCCCGGCGGAGTCAACTACGGGTCCACGGGCGCCGGCGTGAGCCCGCAGATCGCCATGGAGATGCTCAGTGCCCGCGCAGGCATGCGCATGACCCATGTGCCGTACAAGGGCACGGCCCCCATGCTCACGGGCATCCTGGCCGGGGATGTGGATGTGGCCTTCGACATCGCCTCGTCCTCGGGCCCCATGATCCAGGCCGGCAAGATGCGCGGCCTGGCCGTCTCGGGTGCCACGCGGCTCAAGAACCTGCCCCAGATCCCGACGATCGCCGAATCCGGCTACCCGGGCTTCGACGTCACTTCCTGGTACGGACTGGTCGCGCCCCAGGGAACGCCCGAGGCCGTCATCCACAAACTCAACGCTGCCCTGCAAAAAGTGCTGGCACAGCCGGACATCCAGACCACGCTGGCGGCCACCGGCAACGAAGTCATGCCGGGAACGCCGGCCGATTTCCAGGCCTTCCTGGCGGCCGAGCACCGCAAATGGAACGATGCCGTCAGGCAGCTGGACCTGCGCCCCGAGTGAGCCCAAACATGAACCAGACCGCAAGACACCAGAAACTGGCCGAACTGGCCGGGGACATGCCCGAGATCCGGGCCATCCGCCACCGCATCCACAGCCATCCCGAGATCGCATTCGAGGAGCGCAGCACGGCTGCGCTGGTCGCCGAAAAGCTGGCCGAATGGGGCTTCGAGGTGGCCACCGGCGTGGGTACCACGGGCGTGGTCGGCACGCTGAGCGCGGGCACGGGCGGCCGCCGCATCGGCCTGCGCGCCGACATGGACGCCCTGGCCATGCAGGAAAAGACCGGCCTGCCCTATGCCAGCCGCATCGAGGGCAAGATGCACGCCTGCGGCCACGATGGCCACACCGCCATGCTGCTGGGCGCTGCCCGGTACCTGGCCAGGACGCGCAATTTCTCGGGCACGCTGCACCTGTACTTCCAGCCGGCCGAGGAGCGCGGCCATGACAGCGGGGCCGAGCGCATGATCGCCGACGGCCTGTTCGAGCGCTTCCCCTGCGATGCCGTGTTCGGCATGCACAACCATCCGGGCGCGGAGCTGGGGCACTTCATGATGCGCAAGGGTGCCTTTCAGCCGGCGACGGACAAGATCGCCATCCGCGTCATCGGCAAGGGCGGGCATGTGGCGCGCCCCCATCTCACGGTGGACCCGTCCGTGGTCTCGGCCAGCATCGTGATGGCGCTGCAAAGCATCGTCTCGCGCAATGTCGATCCCATGCAGACGGCGGTGCTGTCCGTGTGCTCGCTGCAATCGGGGGGCTTCTACGGCGTCATTCCCGACGAGGCGCGCATCGAGCTGAGCGTGCGCTGCTTCGATCCCGGCGTGAGGGTGCAACTGCGCGAGCGCATCGAGGCCATTGCCCAGGGGCAGGCGCAAAGCTATGGCGCCAGCGTGCAGATCGAGCACCAGCAGGGCTATCCGGTGCTGGTGAACACCGGGCGCGAGGTGGATTTCGCCGTGGAGGTCGCGCGCGAGCTGGTGGGGCCGCAGCGCGTGGACCCGGACTTCGGCCCGATCACGCCGGGCGAGGATTTCGCCTTCATGCTGGAGCGCCGGCCGGGCTGCTACCTGCGCCTGGGCAATGGCCTGTTCAGCGAGCACTGCCACCCCGTACACCACCCGCGCTACGACTTCAACGACGACAACCTGCTGACCGGTGCCGCGTACTGGAGCCTGCTGGTGGAGCGCTATCTGGTGGACTGAGGCCGGGGTTCGGCGGCGGGCTCGGGGGCCAGGCACGGGCCCGGACCCCACTCCATCCAGTCGTCGCCAAAGATCTCCACCGGGTGCTGTGTGCGGTCCGATCCGTTGCCGCAGGCCAGCTCGTCGCGGGCGCAGTAGCGGTCACAACCCCAGCAGGTGCGCTCGGGATGGGCGGGGTGGATGGGGAATTTCTTGGCCATGGCATCCAGCTTGGACCGCCATGGCCGCCAGGGTTTTGCGCTGGATCAGAACTCCAGGTTGTCGATCAGGCGCGTCTTGCCCAGGCGCGCAGCGCCCAGGGCCACCAGTGGTGCACCGGCCAGTTGCGCGCCCTCGGCGGGGGGCTGCAGGTCACGGCGCAGGCGCACGGTCAGGTAGTCGGGCTCCCAACCCTGGGCGGCCAGGGATTGCATGGCCCAGGCTTCCAGTTCGGCCAGCGGCGCCTGGCCCGCACGCGCGGCATCGGCCAGTTGCTTGAGCGCCAGCGACAGCGCCATGGCCTGCTGCCGCTCGTCGTCGCTCAGGTAGCCGTTGCGCGAACTCAGCGCCAGGCCGTCGTCGGCGCGCGCCGTGTCGCCGGCCACGATGTTCACGGGCAGGGCGAACTGCTCGACCATGCGGCGGATCACCATCAACTGCTGGTAGTCCTTTTTGCCGAACACGGCCGTTCCGCCGCCGCTGGCGAAGAATACGGCCGAGAACAGCTTCATCACCACGGTGCACACGCCCGTGAAGAAGCCGGGGCGGAAATGGCCTTCGAGGATGTCGGCCAACTGCGCGTCGGGCTGGATCTTGAAGGTCTGCGGCTCGGGGTAGAGATCGGCTTCGCGCGGGGCGAACAGCAGGTCGCAGCCTTCGGCCTCCAGCTTGGCGCAGTCGGCCTCCCAGGTGCGCGGATAGCTGTCGAAATCCTCGTGCGGCAGGAACTGCAGGCGGTTCACGAAGATGCTGGCCACGGCAATGTCGCCGTGCTGGCGCGCGGCGCGCACCAGGGACAGGTGGCCGTCGTGCAGATTGCCCATGGTGGGCACGAAGGCGGGGCGGCCCTTGCTCGACAGGATGGCGCGCAGGTCGGCGATGGAGTGGACGATTTGCATGGGAAAACGGGGGAACGGGAAGCGGGAAGCGGAAAGCGGAAAAACGGATCGTGCAGCCTGCCGGACTACCAGGCGTGCTTGCTGTCGTCGGGGAAGCTGCCGTTCTTCACGGCATGCACATAGGCCTCGAAGGCGCCCTTGACGCTGCCCGCATCCGCCATGAAGTTGTGCACGAAGCGGGCCATCTTGCCCAGGTTCACGCCCAGCATGTCGTGCAGCAC
Organism: Delftia sp. S65; assembly: GCF_016516495.1. Classification (NCBI taxonomy): domain Bacteria; kingdom Pseudomonadati; phylum Pseudomonadota; class Betaproteobacteria; order Burkholderiales; family Comamonadaceae; genus Delftia; species Delftia sp. S65. Next base: position 76,883 of record NZ_JACVUR010000006.1, on the reverse strand, counting down.
CAGGACCTGGCCGGCCGTGCCGCTGCCCGCGCCGATGCCGATGGTGTGGCAGTGCGGCAGCTCGGCCGTGAGTTCGCGCGACAGCTGTGCCGGCACCATCTCCAGCACCAGCATGGAGGCGCCTGCATCCTGCAGCTCCAGCGCATGGCGGCGCAGCGTGGCCGCGCCCTCGTCGCTCTTGCCCTGGACGCGGTAGCCGCCCAGCGCATGCACGGTCTGCGGCGTCAGGCCCAGGTGGGCGCAGACGGGCACGCCGCGCTCCACCAGGAACTGCACGGTGGGCGCGGTCCAGCCGCCGCCCTCGAGCTTGACCATGTGGGCGCCGGCCTGCATCAGCTCGCAGGCGCTGCGCATGGCCTGCTCGCGGCTTTCGGCGTAGCTGCCATAGGGCATGTCGGCGATCAGCCAGGCCGTGCCCTGCACGCGGTGCAGGCCGCGCGCCACGCTGGCGGTGTGGTAGCACATGTCCTGCAGCGACACGCCTACGGTGCTGTGCAGGCCCTGGCAGACCATGCCCAGCGAATCGCCCACCAAAATGCACTCCACGCCGGCCGCATCGGCCACGGCCGCGAAGGTGGCGTCATAGGCGGTGACCATGGTGATCTTCTCGCCGGCCTCGCGCATCTGCGCCAGGCGCGGAAGGCTCACGGGGCGGCGCTGGGGCAGCGGCGAGGCGGGAGGGATGGTGCCGTAGGGCGTGCCGGCGGTGACGGGTGCTTGGGTCATGGGGCGCTCGGAGGGGGATGGAATTGCCGCGAGTCTATGCGATGCGCGCGGGGGGCACCTGTCCCTGAGCTGTCCTTTGCTTTTCCGTCACCTTTCGGGCAGGCCACGCCATCGGCGCCACAGCGGAGACAGCAGGGCCACGAGCATGGCCGTGCTGGCTGCCACGGCAGGCGCGCCCATCAGCAGGTCCAGCCAGTGCTGGGTATCCGTCCAAGGGCCTGCGCTGCCGGCGGGTTGGGGCAACAGCAGTGCGGACCACTTGGACCAGGCGGCGGCGAGCCATATCAGGGCCAGCGACATGCCCAGGGCCAGCAGGACCGCGCCGGCCCAGGGGCGCTTGAGCACACGGATGCGCAGCCAGGCGACCGATATCAGCGCGGCTGGAAACAGCCCCAGCACATAGAGGTTGGTGATTCCCAGCATCCCGGCCAGCACGCTGCCAAGCAAGGTCAGGACCAGGCATGCGCCCCAGGCCACCAGCTGCATGGCAGGCATCAGGCGCACCAGCACCAGGGCCAAGGCGAGGAAAAAGCCAGCGCTGGCGGCCGCCAGCAACTGGGACATCCTTGGCCATTCGTCGTCGCGGGACCTGTCAGCGCGCCGCAGATGGCTTTCCTGGTAGGCCGGCAGGGCCAAGCCGTAGCGCGCGTGCTTCCATTGCACATGCTGCAGCGGGCTCCACCGGCTGTCGAACATCTCCAGCAGCATGAGCCACTCACGGTTGCTCTGGGCCAGATAGGTACCGAAGCATTTGCGCGGATCCGGCTCCAGATCCAAAGGCCTGCTGCGACCCAGGGCTGGTTTGCAGTTGGAGTTCTGCGCTCTGGATGCCTTCTCGCCATTCCCTGGTTCCGGGTTCGCGGCCAGGTAGGCGCGCCATTCCTCGGCCAGGGGGGATTGCAGCGCGCTGCGGTAGCTGGCCAGCAGGTGCTCCGCCTCGTCCCGGGCGGAGCTGGCAGACTGGCGCACATAGCCTCTGGCCTGCAATGGCTGGCCGTAGCGCTCGAGTGTCTGGGCAATCGCGGCCTGGTCTGCGCGCATCAACCAGACCAGGGCCTGGATGCTCGGGTACTTCGCCGGATCGACCTCCTCCTCGCGCAGCACACGTATCCATTCCACGAGCATGGCCGCCTGGCGTGGCGCGACAAGCGCCTCCAGGGCTGCGACTTGCTCGACAGTCTGGATCTGTGCACTGACATCCGTGTCCGACCATTGGCGCTGCATCCGCATTTCATAGATGGGCGAAAAGGCGATCGCAGGCGCGAACAACAGCGATAGGAACAAGGCTCCCCACAGGTACTCCCACCACAGGCCCCAGCGGCCCACGGGGGCGTGTTCGCGCCAGCGGTTGTGGATGCGCACGCGCAGCAACCACCACAGCGCCAGGCCGATCGCCACGATCCAGGCCACGACGAAGCCGATGTCCAGTGCCAATTGCTCGGGCGTTTGCCGGGCCGTGGACGCAACGCCGGGCAGGGAGCCCATCCAGCGCGCCGGCTCGGCCATCCACTGCATCCAGATGCCCAGCACCAGCACGCACCACAGCAGCGCCAGCGGCAGATACCAGTGCAGGCGCAGCTGCCACAGCAGGGGGCAGCGCATCAGCACCCATTGGTCCCAGCGGTTCGTCATATCGGAAAAACGTGGCATGGCTCAGTCCCTCACGAACAGGCGGCGGGTGGATGCGGTGATGTCGCGGAAATAGCGCACGGGCATCTCTGCCTGCACGGCCTGCGCCAGGAACTGCGCTGCCGTGAACGGCACGTGAAAGCTCACGATGTGGGTCTGGCCGCTGAGCTGGTGCGTATGGGATGGCAGCCGGTCCAGCCAGGGTTTCAGTTGCGCCATGGCCCAGCCGGTCTCGAACTCGATGGCGCAGCCTTCCATGGCGGCAAAGCTCTGCTGGACGCTGCGCGGCTGGCCTTGCTCCAGGAACAGCACCTGGTCGGCCACCTTTTCCACCTCGTACAGCTGCTGTGAACTCAGCACCAGGGCCATGGGTTGCCAGGGCGAGCGCGCCAGCGACTGTAGATCGGTCAGCAGGGTCTGCTGGGCGTTGATGTCCAGGTTGGCCAGGGGCTCGTCCAGCAGCAGCACGCGCGGCCGGCACAGCAGGGCGCGCGCCAGCTCGAAGCGCATCTTGTAGCCCGAGGACAGCTGTTTCCACTGGTGGCCCCGGAAGGCGCGCAGCCCCAGCTGCGCGATGACCAGCTGTACCAGGCAGATGTTGCGTTGGCCCACGGCGCCATGGCTGCGCGCGGCGAATTGCAGATGGTCCATCAGGCGCCCGCCCCAGACGGCCGGGCGCTGGGGGATATAGGCGAGCTGGGTACGCAGCAGGTAGGCATCGGTGGCGGGAACGCCCCAGTCCAGCTGCCCTGCGTCGGGCGCCAGATCGGCGGCCAGCAGGCGCAGCAAGGTGGTCTTGCCGTTGCCGTTCTCGCCCACCAGTCCCAGGATGGTGCCGGGCTCCACGGCCACATCCACCGGCCCCAGCGCAAAGCCGCCGCGCCGGTAGCGCTTGACCAGTTGCCGTCCCTGTACACGGTACGCGCGGTGCGCACGGTGCGCGCGGGAAGGTGCGGAGTCGGCCTGCAGCGCCTGGCCCGGGGCATGGGCGGCATGCAGGGCATCGAAGGCCTGCTGCACCAGCGCGCGGCGTGGCTCTGCGCCGGAATCGGCAGCGAGGCCATCCCAGGCGTCCAGCGCAGTCAGCAGGCTCTGCTGCACGGCGGTTTCGGCCGGCAGGGCGGCGTCTATGAGTGCACGCCACGCGCCATGCCATTGCTGGCTGGCGATCGCCTGTTCCACGGATTGCGCCCAGGCCGCCACGGTGGCCTGCGGGCGCGCGGGTAGTCGTGCCGATTCGATGCTCGATTCCATGAAGCCCTCCCTTTTTTCTGTGCTGCGCGGTGCGGCCATCCGGGGAGCCGGACAGTGCGATTCCCGGCGCGCGACGAGTCTATGCGATCCCGCTATGCTGTACTTCCCGCGACGGACGACAGGGCCCGCACAGGCCCTGCGGATGCGCTTCAACGGTGTTGCACCATGTCCGGTTCCTTACAGACATCTCCGCTTCTTCCCGCCGTGGCCTGGCAGGGCCTGCGCCAGGTCCATGTGCTGCAAAGCCTGACCGACGAGCGACTGGCCGAACTGGCCGCGCAGTGCCGCTGGCAGCATCTGGCGCTGCACCAGACGCTGGAGGGCGCGTACACCGATCAGCGTCTCTACATGCTCGTGCAGGGCGGCTTGCGCGTCAGCAGCTATGCCCCCAACGGGCGCGGGCTCACGCTGGGCGAGATTGCCCAGGGCGTGTTCTTCGGCGGTCTGCCGCAGCAGCAGGTGGGCTGCACGGCCATGCCCCTGGTGGTGGAGGCAGGCGTCCCCAGCCTGATTGCCTCGCTGGCCCATGAGGATGTGGAAGCCCTGCTCATGAACGAGCCCCAGGTCCTGCGCGCCTTCATCGGCCGGCTCAGTGATCTGGCCGTGGCGCTGGCGCGCCGCATGGTGGATCTGGGAACGCTGTCGGTGCGCAGCCGCCTGCATACCCAGTTGCTGGAACGTGCCGAGCGCGCGGGCATCGACCAGGGGCAGGCCCTGCTGGCGCCCGCACCCCGGCAGACCGACCTGGCCCTGATGCTGGGCTCCAGCCGCGAGGAAGTGGCGCGCGAGATGTCGCGCCTGGTGCGCCTGGGCCTGCTGCGGCGTGAAGGCCGCAACCTGCGCATCTGCCATGTCGAAGGCCTGCGCGTGCTGCTCGAGGAAGCGCGCTGAGCCTTGTCTGCCGCGGCTGTTTCAAGCCGCGAAAAACACTGTTTCAGGAACGCGTGAATTCGCCTTCTGTCGAGGGGAGCACGGGTGAAAAGGCAGCGGGCCGCCCGGGCCGGATGCGAAAACACGTGAGAAAACGCACAGACGAAGAATGCTGCAGCGCCGCATAGTACGTCCATGCCGTGAGGAAATGGATGCCGAGCGGCCTTTTGAAAGGATCTGACATGCGTACCCTCTCCGCTGCACTGGCCGCCCTGACCCTGGGCCTCGCCGGCACTGCAATGGCCCAAGAAGCCGTTTCCCCCTCGTCCTCCGCCACCGCAGGCCTGAGCCGCGCCGAAGTGCTGGCCGACCTCGAAATGTGGCACCAGGCGGGCATGACCTACCTGCCCTCGCCTTCGGCAGACCGCGACATCAGCTACAACTCGGCCGAATACCAGCGCGGCCTGGCCCGCTACCAGCAACTGCGCAGCGGCCCCGCCTACCGTGAGGCCGTGGCCCGCCTGGAAGGCCAGCACACCGTCACGCAGAAGTGATGTGAATGGATATGGGTCCGGCATGGTGCCGGGCCTGTTGGTGGAAAGCGTCCTTTCGGGACGCTTGGTTTGGCGCCCTTCGGGGCGCTTTTTTGTTTCCCTCGCTCTACACTGGGCGGCCCCGTGTCAGTGGCTGCTATCGATAGCGAAGCTGCTGATGCAAGTACAGCATGCGTTGACGGCCGTTTTGTGAAGTTTCTGATCGATTTTCCCAACCCCCATGACGGTTCGGCCGCCCGGCTGCGCCATGGCTTCGGGCCGCCGCTGCGCAGCCTGACAGCCCGTGCGCCCGAGCAGGTGCGCGGTGTGCTTGACGCCGTGCAGCAGGCCGCCCAGGCCGGCCTGTGGTGCCTGGGCTGGGTGCGCTACGAGGCGGCGGCGGCGTTTGACGCGGCCTACGCGGGCGCCTTGCATGCCACGCCGCCAGGCGAGCCGCTGGCCTGGTTTGCCGTCTTCGACGGCCCCCGGCCCTGGCCTGAAGACGCGGACGCAGTCGATGCCGGCCCTCAGGTGCAATCTCAGGTGCAATGGCAGCCCGGCCTGGAGCGCGCCGATTTCGATGCCGCCATTGCGCGCATCCACGAGGCGATTGCGGCCGGTGACTGCTATCAGATCAATTACACGGCCCAGTTCATGGGCCGGCTGCTGGGCGACATCCCATCGCTGTTCGCCGCGCTGCGCCGTGCCCAGCCGGGCGGCTACGTGGCCTGCATGGACAGCGGCGACGAGCAGGTGCTGTCCGTCTCGCCCGAGCTGTTCTTCGACTGGGATGGCGAGCGCATCCTCACGCGCCCCATGAAGGGCACGGCGCCCCGTGGCGCCACGCCTGCACAGGACGAGGCGAATGTCCAGGCCATGCGGTCCTCGCCCAAGGAGCGGGCCGAGAACGTGATGATCGTGGACCTGCTGCGCAACGATGTCTCGCGCATTGCCGAGCCTTTCAGCGTCCAGGTGCCGCGCCTGTTCCATGCCGAACCCCTGCCCACCGTGTGGCAGATGACGTCCGACGTGCAGGCGCGCACGCGGCCCGGCACGGGCCTGGCGGACGTGTTTGCGGCACTGTTTCCCTGCGGCTCCATCACGGGTGCGCCCAAGCGCCAGGCCATGCGGCTCATCCACGAGCTGGAATCGGGTCCGCGCGGCGTGTACTGCGGCGCCGTGGGCGTGGTGCGGCCCGGCATCGCCGCGGGGCGCGTGCACGCCACCTTCAATGTGCCCATACGCACGGTGGTGGCGCGTGGCACGGAACTGCGCTGCGGCATCGGCAGCGGCATCACCTCGGGCGCCGAGGCGCCTGCCGAATGGCAGGAATGGCGCCACAAGAGGGCTTTTCTGGACAAGGTGTGAAAGGGCGTGCAGCCATGGCGGATACGGACTTGGATTTCGACATTCTGGAAACCCTGGCCCTGCGGGATGGCGGTTTCATCCACCTGCAGCGCCATGTGGCGCGCATGCAGGACGCGGCGCGGCATTTCGGCCGGCCCTGCACGGATGCCGTGCTGGAGCAGGCCCTGCAGCAACTGCGCCAGGCGCACGCCAGCGGCCACTGGCGCGTGCGCCTGGCGCTGGATGCCGCGGGGCGGATACAGACCCAGGCGGCGCCGCTGCCGCCTTCCGCCACGCCTGTTCGGCTGGCGCTGGCCGACCGGCCCATCGCCAATGCGGTGGCGCATGGCGACTGGGTGCGCTTCAAGACCTCGCGCCGCGCGCACTACGACAGCCTGCAGCCCACCGATGCCTCGGTGTTCGACACCGTGCTCCACAACGAGGACGGCGAGATCACCGAGGGCACGCGCGGCAACATCGCCGTGCTGCTGGCGGGCCGCTGGGTGACCCCGCCGCTGTCCAGCGGCCTGCTGCCCGGCGTGGGCCGCGCGGTGGCGCTGGACGAGGGCCGCGTGGCGGAGCACCCGGTGCGGCTGGACGATCTGCCGCGCGTGCAGGGCTGGGCCTTCGTCAACAGCCTGCGCGGCTGGCTGCCGGCAGTTCTGCGCTGAACTGCAGGCCGGGGTCGAACTCATGGTTTTCAGGGATGGATTCCACAAGGCAATGTCAGACAATCGGTGAATATTGTTGAGCAATATCATTTTGATTGTTGGCTGATGCCTGTCTCCCTTGAGATCGATCCATGCATGAATTCCGTATTTCCCGCCGCGCGCTGATCAGCGCCGCGGCTGTCCTGGCGGCGGGCCCGCTGTGCGCCCAGACCACCTATCCCAACAAGCCCATTCGCGTCGTCGTCGGCTACGCGGCAGGCGGCTCGGTCGACCTGGTGGGGCGCGTGGTGGGTGACATCCTGGCCAAGCACCTCAATGCGACCGTCGTGGTCGACAACGTGCCCGGTGCCGCCGGCGTGGTGGCCGCGCAGCGCGTGGTCGGTGCCAAGGCCGACGGCTATACCCTGCTCGCAGGCTCCAGCAACGAATTGGCGGGCACGAAGTTCGTCAACGCCGCGCAGAAGTACGACCCGGCCACGGACCTGACCGGCATCGCGCTGACCGGCGTGCTGCCCAACCTGTGGGTGGCCGGCACCAAGATGCCGGCCAAGACCATCGACGAGTTCATCGCCCTGGCCAAGGCCCATCCCGGCAAGTACAGCTACGGCAGCCCGGGCATCGGGTCCACGCCGCATTTCTCGGGCGAGCTGATCAAGAAGATTGCCGGGGTGGACATCGTCCATGTGCCTTACAAGGGATCGGCCGCGATGACCAGCGACCTGGCGGGCGGCAACCTGGATTTCGCCATCGTCTCTCCCTCGGTGGCGGCTCCGTTCATCCAGAGCGGCAAGATCAAGGCCCTGGGCGTGACCACGGCCCACCGCATCGCCATGATGAAGGACGTGCCCGCACTGGGCGAGAACGCTGCGCTCAAGGGCTACGCGCTGAGCGGCTGGTTCGGGCTGGCGGGACCCAAGGACCTGCCTGCCGAGGTGGTGGCCAGCCTGCAGAAGGCCTTGAAGGCTGGCCTGGCCGATCCGGCGATGCGCGCGCGCCTGGAAGGGGCGGGCATCATTGCCGCCACGGGCGACGAAAACCTGGGCCAGATCATCCGTACCGACATGGGCAAGTACGCCGAACTGGTCAAGTTCGCCAAGATCACGCCGGAAAACTGAAGCAGGGCCGGCCGCCATGAAAAAACGCCTCGTTTCCCGAGGCGTTTTTTCATTCGGGCCTGTGCAGGGCATGCAGGGACAGCAGCCCCTCGAACGCATCGCGCAGCGGCTGCAGCGACGGGCCGGCAGGCGCCAGCCGTTGCAGCGCGCAGGCCGCTGCCTCCAGCGTGGACAGCTGGCCCGGCGCATGGGCCTTGCGCAGGGCGCCGTAGCGCGAGGCGGGAAGGTCGCCCTGCAGTGCCAGGCGCGGCAGGGCCTGCAGGCCGGGGTTGAGGTAGAGCATCTTGCGGCTCTTGCGCCAGGTGGCGTCCAGCACCACCAGGCGCAGGTCCTCGGGGCATGGCGCGGGCTGCGGCCAGGGCGCTTGCCTGGCCAGGCCCAGCTGGTCGCCGTGCGGCGTTTCCGGATAGAGCAGTACGGCCTGCCGCGGGGCGTCGCCCGACTGCCAGGGCGCGTGCAGCAGTGCCTGCAACTGCGCTGGCTCGAAGGCCTCGCCCACCGCCAGGCGGCTGGCGGGCAGGCACAGGTGCAGCAGCCGGCCCGTGCCCTTGGCCTGCAGTTCTTCCTCGGGATGCTGGAGCACCAGCAGCTGCACCGCATGCGGCACCGGCTGCACCAGGGGGCACAGGCAGGTGCGCTCAGGGCGCAGGCATTGTGCGCAGCGTGCGCGGGTGCTCACGGCGGACAAGGCCCGGCGCCTGCCTTACAGGCGACCCTTGTAGTAGCTGGGCTTGTCCATGTCGGCGATTTCCACGCTGAGCTGGACCATCATGCCGGCCGGCTGGGGCGTGAGGCGGCGCAGCACCGCGGCAATGCCTTCGGACAGTTCTTTCTTGGCCGTTTCGGTACGGCCCGCCAGCAGGCGCAGCTGCACGTGGACGAAGCCGCGGTTGGCCGGTGCCGAGCCGATCTCGAACTGGCTGACCGGCAGCAGGCGGGCCTTGACGTCGGCCTCGTCCAGGATGCTGGGGTGGCTGCAGACGAAGGCGTTGAGTTCGGTCAGCAGTTGCTGGCCGGGCAGGCCGGCGAGGTTGTCGGTGTACTCGACGTAGAGATGGGGCATGGATGTCTCCGTTCCGGTGGTGAAGAGGGATTCAGGGTAGGGGTGGGGCCAGGCGCGAGACCTCGTCCAGCGCCGTCAGCAGCAGCTGCACGTCGATGCGCGTGTGGGAGGCCGACAGCGCGATGCGCAGCCGCGCCGTGCCTTCGGGCACGGTGGGCGGGCGGATGGCGGGCACCCACAGGCCGCGCTCGCGCAGGCCTTCCATCACGGCCAGGGCCGTGGCGTTGGAGCCTATGACCAGGGCCTGCACGGCGGTGCGCGAAGGCAGCAACTGCCAGCCCGTGCGAGCCAGCAGTGGCGTGAGGCCGGCGCGCAGCTCGGCAATGCGTTCGGCCAGGGACTCGCGGCGCTCGTCCTCGGCCTCGATCAGGGCCACGCTGGCCTGCAGCGCGCTGGCCAGCATGGGCGGCGCGGCCGTGGCGAAGATGTAGCTGCGCGTCTTTTGCAGCAGCCACTCGACCAGCATGTCGCTGCCCGCGACAAAGGCACCGGCCACGCCAGCGGCCTTGCCCAGCGTGGCCATGTAGAGCACGCGGGGCGAGGCATTTGCGCCCGTCAGTCCCGCCTCGGCCAGGCTGCCCCGGCCTTGTGGGCCGAGCACGCCGAAGCCATGCGCGTCGTCGAGCAGCAGCAGCGCGTCGTACTGCTCGCACAGCGCCAGCAGTCCGCGGATGTCGGCCACGTTGCCGTCCATGCTGAACACGGCATCGCTGATGACCAGCTTGCGGCGGGCCGTGCTGGCGGCCAGTTGCGCGGCCAGATCGGACAGGTCGGCATGGGCATAGCGGTGGACCTGGGCACGCGACAGGCGGGCGCCGTCGATCAGGCAGGCGTGGTTGAGCGCATCGGAGAACAGGGCATCGCCAGCACCCACCAGGGCCGGCACGATGCCGGCATTGGTGGCGTAGCCCGCATAGAAGTAGAGCGCACGCGGCAGTTGCACGAAGTGCGCCAGCTGTTCCTCCAGCGCGGCGTTGGCCGTGCTGTGGCCGCTGACCAGAGGCGAGCCGCCCGAGCCCACGCCAAAGGCCTGGGCGCCCGCGCAGGCGGCGCGCACCAGGGTGGGGTGGCCGGCCAGGCCCAGGTAGTCGTTGCTGCAAAAGGCCAGCATGGGGTGACCGTCCACCTCCATGTGGGCGCCGCTGGCGGCGCCCTGCAGCGGCGCCGTGGCGCGGCGGCGGCGGCGCAGGTGGGCCGCGTCGAGCTCGGCGATGCGCGCGGGGATGTCGTCCAGCCAGGAGCCGCTCATTGCCATTGCTCCGGCAGGGTATAGGTGGTGGCGCGCGGGTCGGGGTGCTGCTGGAAGGGGATGTCGGCCAGCAGCGGCGCCTGCAGTTGCCGGTCCAGGTGCTGGCGCAGCCATGCCATGTTTTCCTCGGGCACCAGCATGGCGGGGTCCACGCGGCTGGCAATCCAGCCGGCCAGGCGCAGGCCGCGCGCGCGGATGGCCTCGGCCGTGAGGGCGGCGTGGTTCAGGCAGCCCAGCCGCAGGCCCACGACCATGACCACGGGCAGGTCCAGCGCGCAGGCCAGGTCGGCGCCCGAGAGCTGGTCGGACAGCGGCACGAGAAAGCCGCCCGCGCCTTCCACCACCACGGCGTCGGCCTGTTCGGCCAGGCGCCGGTAGCTGTCCACGATGTGTGCGATCTCTATGGAGCGGCCCGCGCGCTGCGCGGCGATGTGCGGCGACATGGGATCGGGCAGCAGCACGGGGTTGTCGAGTTCGGGCGGCACGGCCAGGGTGGAGGCGGCGCGCAACGCCAGCGTGTCCTCGTTGGCCCAGCCGCCGTGGCCGTCGGGCTCGGCGCCTGCGGCCACGGCCTTCATGCCCACCACGCGGGCATGGTGGCGGGCCAGCGCATGCAGCAGCCCGCAGGAGGCCAGGGTCTTGCCCACGCCCGTGTCGGTGCCGGTGACAAAGCAGCCAATGGTGCGGTGGGCGTTCACGAATGGTTCTCCTGGGCCAGGGTGTCTTCAAGGGCGGCCAGCGCGCTGGCCGCCAAGTGCTGCACGGCTTCTTCGTCCAGCAAATAGGGCGGCATGGCGTAGAGGGTGTTGCTGATAGGGCGCAGCAGCAGCCCGCGCTCCAGTGCGGCTGCGCTGTAGCGGCGCGAGAAATCGGGCAGGGAGGTCTGCACATCCCAGGCCCAGATCATTCCCTGGCGCCGTGCGTGGCGCACGCGGGCGTGCTGGTTCAAAGGGGTGAAGGCGCCGTCAAGCCTTTGCGCCAGCGCGAGGTTGGCGTTGATGGCATCGGTCTGCTCGAACAGCTCCAGCGTGGCCAGGGCCGCGCGGCAGGCCAGCGGGTTGCCGGTGTACGAGTGCGAGTGCAGGAAGCCGCGCGCCACGGAATCGTCGTAGAAGGCGGCGTAGACGGTCTCGGTGGTCAGCACGGCCGACAGGGCCAGCGTGCCGCCCGTCAGGCCCTTGGACAGGCAGATGAAGTCCGGCCGTATGCCGGCCTGCTGGTGGGCGAACATGCTGCCCGTGCGGCCGAAGCCCACGGCGATCTCGTCCACCACCAGGTGCACCTCGTAGCGGTCGCACAGGGCGCGCGCCAGGCGCAGGTATTCGGGGTCGTGCATGGCCATGCCGGCCGCGCACTGCACCAGCGGCTCGACGATGAGGGCGGCCGTGGTCTCGTGGTGCTGCTCCAGCCACTGGCGCAGGCCTTCGGCGGCGCGCCGTGCCACATCGACCGGGCTTTCGCCGCCTTGCGCGCCGCGTGCATCGGGGCTGGGCACGGTGTCGGCCAGGCGCACCAGGGGCGCATAGGCTTCGCGGAAGATGGGGATGTCGGTCACGGCCAGCGCGCCCACGGTTTCGCCGTGGTAGCCGCCGGCCAGGCCGGCAAAGCGGCTCTTGGCGGGGCGGCCCAGGTTGCGCCAGTAGTGCGCGCTCATCTTGAGGGCGATCTCGGTGGCCGATGCGCCGTCGCTGCCGTAGAAGGCATGGCCCAGGCCGGTGAGCGTGGCCAGCCGTTCGGACAGCTCGACCACGGGCGCGTGCGTGAAGCCGGCCAGCATCACATGGTCCAGCCTGGCGAGCTGGTCGGTGAGCGCGGCCTGGATGTGCGGATGGCTGTGGCCGAAGAGGTTGACCCACCAGGAGCTGACGCCATCCAGGTAGCGGCGCCCTTCGGTGTCGTGGAGCCAGGGCCCCTGGGCGCGCGCGATGGCGATGGGGGGCGCGGCCTCGTGCCGCTTCATCTGGGTGCAGGGGTGCCACACAGCCGCAAGGCTGCGGGCGGCAAGCGATTGAGTCATCGCGCGATTGTCACACCGCAGCGCAGCTCACAGCTGCTGCGTGGGAACGTGGTGGCGCAGTTCGACCTGGCGGTTGGCATCGTCCACGAAGACCAGCTGGGGCCGGTGCTCGGCCACGTCGGTCTCATGCACCTGGGCGAAGGAGGCAATGATCAGCAGGTCGCCCACGGCGGCACGGCGCGCGGCCGAGCCGTTGACCGAGATCATGCCGCTGCCGCGCTGGCCCTTGATGGCATAGGTGACGAAGCGCTCGCCGTTGTCGATGTTCCAGATGTGCACCTGCTCGTTCTCGACGATGTTGGCGGCGTCCAGCAGGTCCTCGTCGATGGCGCAGGAGCCTTCATAGTGCAGCTCGCATTGCGTGGTCTTGACGCGGTGGATCTTGGATTTGAGCAGGGTGCGGAACATGTTTGTCTCTCGAGGGGCGCTTTGCGCGGTCTTGATGGGGCCTGGGCTGGCAAAAAAAGCCACCAAGTCTATATGCGAAGGAGAAATCCCATGAAGGCCGTGAAGTTGTTCAACGGCAGTGGCGCCGCTGAGGGGCCTGGCTTCAGTTCAGGTCGAGCACGCAGCCATCGCCGATGCTGTCGCGCCATACGCGGATGCGGCTGGGGGCGGGCTGCAGGTCGGCCAGGGAATCGGCAATGAACAGGCACAGGTTTTCCAGCGTGGGCTTGCCCAGGCCGGGGATTTCGTCGAGAAAGCGGTGGTCCAGCGCGTCGCCCAGGGTCTTCAGGCGCGAGCGCAGGTAGCCCAGGTCGATCACCATGCCGTTGTCCGGATTGCGCGGGCCGGTGACGCTGACTTCGGCATAGTAGGTGTGGCCGTGGATGCGGCGGCTGCTCTCGGTCTCGATGGCGCGTTCCAGCGTGTGGGCGGCATCGAAGAAAAAGCGCTGGTGTACGGTGAACTGCATGGCAAAAATCAGCGGATGCCGGTGAGCTTGTGGGTCTGCAGGCTCAGGCGCCAGGCCGGGCGCTGCAGGCATTGCGCTATGCAGGCGGCCGTGTTGTCGGCCTGCAGGACGTTGTCCATGGGCTGCAGGAAATAGCGGTCGAAACGGGTACCGGCCTCGATGGCCTGCAGATCGAAGCCGGGCTGCGGCCAGACCAGCTTGAGCTCCTGGCCGCTGCGCTGCACCCAGTCGGCGCCGGCCTTGGGGCTGATGCACAGCCAGTCGATGCCCTCGGGCGCGGCCACCGTGCCATTGCTTTCCACGGAAATGCGAAAGCCGCGCGCATGCAGGGCGGCGATCAGGGGCTCGTCCACCTGCAGCAGGGGCTCTCCCCCGGTCAGCACCACCATGCGGTGCTGGCTGTCGCCGGCCGGCCATTGGGACAGGATGCGTTCGGCCAGGGCGTCGGCCGTGGCGAACTTGCCGCCCAGCGTGCCGTCGGTGCCCACGAAGTCGGTGTCGCAGAACTGGCAGATGGCGCTGGCGCGGTCCTGCTCACGGCCGGTCCAGAGGTTGCAGCCTGCAAAGCGGCAGAAGATGGCCGGCGTGCCGGCCTGGCCGCCCTCGCCCTGCAGGGTGTAGAAGATTTCTTTGACGCTGTAAGTCATGGTGCATGGAGGCCGGTGGAGCCGGCCTGTCGGTGTGCGCGTGCCTGTATCCGTGCCCGCTAGACGGGCGTATAGGCCAGGCGCACGTAGATGGGCGCAAAGGCTTCGGCCTGGGTGATCTCGATCAGCGTTTCCTTGGCCAGCTCCAGCAGGGCGATGAAGGTCACGACCAGCACGGTCGAGCCTTTCTCGGGCTGGAACAGGGTCTCGAACTCGACGAAGCGCCGGCCCTGCAGGGCCTTGAGCACCTGGCTCATGTACTCGCGCACCGAGAGTTCCTCGCGCGTGATCTTGTGGCTTTGCACGAGCTTGGCGCGCTTGAGAATGTCGCGCCAGGCCGATTGCAGCTCGGCCACGTCCACATCGGGAAAGCGCGGCTGCAGGTTCTGCTCGATGTGGATCTGGGCCCGGAGGAAGTCACGCCCGTAGTGCGGCACCTGGCCGAGCTGGTGGGCAGCGAGCTTGATCTGCTCGTACTCGAGCAGCCGGCGCACCAGCTCGGCGCGCGGGTCCTCGGCCTCTTCGCCGCCTTCCTGCTTCTTGGGCGGCAGCAGCATGCGCGACTTGATCTCGATGAGCATGGCCGCCATCAGCAGGTACTCGGCCGCCAGTTCGAGGTTGCGGCTGCGGATCTCGTCGACATAGCGCATGTACTGGCGCGTCACGTCCAGCATGGGAATGTCGAGGATGTTGAAGTTCTGCTTGCGGATCAGGTACAGCAACAGGTCCAGCGGCCCTTCGAAGGCTTCGAGGAAGACCTCCAGCGCATCGGGCGGGATGTACAGGTCCTGCGGCAGGGCGAACAGCGGCTCGCCGTACAGGCGCGCCAAAGCCACCTGGTCGATCACGACCGGGGTGCCGTCGCCAGGAGGGGGGGATGTGGCGGAGGCGCCCGCAGGCGCCAGCGCGGATTCAGCCTCGGCCATGCCTTGCTGCCTGGGCGAATGCCGCATGCGCAGGGTGCACGGTGGGAACAGGCTGATTTTTCATCGCATGGGCAATCAGGAGTTCGTCTGGTAGACGTAGGGCTTCTGGTCCACGCGGCCGGCGCGCAGGTCTTCCCAGACTTCGTGGTTCACGTCCTTGTCCCACAGCAGAGAGCGGCCGGCCAGTTGCTGGCTGGGCAGCTCGGGCTTTTGCTTCTTCAGATCGTTGATGAAGTTGGTGGCGTCGGAGCGATAGTCGGGGCGGCGAAAGAATGACATAGTCTGATAACCTCTTGAATCGCGTGATTTTACCGGGACACCGCCGATGAACCTAGTCTCCCGTCTTCTGGGGGTTGCCGTGGCCGTGATGGGCATGCTCTCGCTGCCCGGCTGCGATCCCCAAAACATCAAGGAACTCGAAGAAGGCCTGTCCACCGAGGCCGACGTCCGCGCCCGCTTTGGCGAGCCCGAACGTATCTGGACCGAGCCCGACGGCTCGCGCACCTTCGAGTACAACCGCCAGCCTGCCGGCAGCCGCAACTACATGATCACCATCGGCACCGATGGCCGCATGAGCGCGCTGCGCCAGGTGCTGGCGCCGCACAACTTCGAGAAGATCCACCCCGGCATGGACGAGGAGCAGGTGCGCCGCATGCTGGGCAAGCCCGCCAAGATCACGCCCTACCAGCTCAAGCAGGAAACCGACTGGGACTGGAACTACATCGATCCCCCCACGCGCGACATGGAGTTCACCGTGACCTTCGGGCCCGACGGCCGCGTGCTGCGCAGCGCGGGCCGCGAGAAACTGCACGGCGGCGCCTGACAGCAGGCCCCGGCAAGCATCCTGCGATGCGCTGTACCCTGCACGCCACAGCGCGCCGGGGCAACAATCTCTAGAATCCGGGTTTGTACCTATGACACCCCATGGGTACGGTGAAGGCCCCGAACCGGGGCCTTTGCGACGATAGATCTGTCATCACCCCGACAATGTCCACGCCTTCCCTACCCGCTGCCGCGCCCGCTGCGCCTGTCCCGGCCACCGCTTCGCTGCGCCATGGCCTCTTCGAGGATGTCCAGGCTCTCTTCACCGGAACCCTGTTCGTGGGCATCGCCATGATGATGTTCGCCCAGGCGGGGCTTTTGACGGGAAGCACGGCGGGCCTGGCCTTCGTGCTGCACTACGCCACGGGCTGGCCGTTCGGCCTGGTCTTCTTCGCGATCAACATCCCGTTCTACTGGTTTGCCTGGACGCGCGTGGGCCGCACCTTCACGATCAAGACCTTCATCTGCGTGGGCGCGCTGTCGCTGATCACCGAAATGGGGCCGCGCCTCATCCACATCGACTACCTGCACCCGGCCTTTGCCGCCATCGCGGGCGGCCTGCTCATGGGCTCGGGCCTGCTGTTCCTGGCGCGCCACCGCTCCAGCCTGGGCGGCGCCACCATTGCCTCGCTCTACCTGCAGGACCGCTACGGCATCCGCGCCGGCAAGGTGCAGATGGCCATCGACTGCTGCGTGGTGCTGCTGGCGCTGTGGGTCGTGCCCTTCGAGCGCGTGGCCTGGTCGGTGCTGGCGGCCGTGGTCATGGGCGTGTTCCTGGCCGTGAGCCACCGGCCCGGGCGCTACGCCGGGCAGTAGCCTCAGGGCGTCAAAGGCTGCCCATCGGGCGTGCGGTAGCGGACCGTGATGCCGCTGTTGTCTGCGGCTGCCCCGTCATCGCTCATCGCATCGACGGCCTTGCCCACTCCCTTGCCGACGATTTTTACCGTGCCCACGGCCGCATCCGCGGCCAGCCCCACGGCCGAGGCCGTGACGCTGACCGCCGTGGCCGTTACGGCCACCACGGTGCAGCCGGACAGCAGGGCCGCGGCGCACAGGCAAAGAAAAGCCCCCAGGGCCGGGGACCGTGAGGGCTTGCGGGACTTTGCAGACTTCATGATTGTCGTCCAACACACTGTGCGCAATCTTTGAAACCGGCAGAGCCTAAGTCAGGGACGCCGAGGAAGGGCCGCCCCGCACCGAGGGTGTCGTCCCCCTTCAGGGGGAAGGCGCGAAGCGACTCAGGGGGCATTTCAATGTATACGCATGCCGGGTGTGGCGCCTGGGAAGGGCTCCAGCACGTAGATGCCGGGGTTGGCCTTCTCATCGGCGTGGCTGGCTGCCAGCACCATGCCTTCGGAGATGCCGAACTTCATCTTGCGCGGCGCCAGGTTGGCCACCATCACGGTGAGCTTGCCCTGCAGCTGCTCGGGCTGGTACATGCTGGAGATGCCGGAGAACACGTTGCGTGTCTTGCCTTCGCCCACGTCCAGCGTGAGCTGCAGCAGCTTGGTCGAGCCTTCCACGGGCTTGCATTCCACGATCTTGGCAATGCGCAGGTCCACCTTGGCAAAGTCGTCGATGCTGATGGTTTCGGCAATTTCCTCGCCACCGGGCAGGACCTTCTCGACCACGGGCTCGGGGGCCTCGAACAGGGCTTCCAGCTGCTTGACGTCCACGCGCTGCATCAGGTGCTTGTACAGGCCGATGGCATGGCCGGCGCCCAGCAGGTTCTGTGCGTCGGCGAACTGCAGCGGCGCCACGTTCAGGAAGCCTTCCACCTGTTCGGCCACGGCCGGCAGGATGGGCTTCAGGTAGATGGTCAGCAGCCGGAAGGCCTCGATGCAGGTGGTGCACACGTCCTGCAGGCGGGCGTCCATGCCTTCCTGCTTGGCCAGCTCCCAGGGCTTGTTGGCATCCACGTATTCGTTGACGCGGTCGCACAGCTGCATGATTTCGCGCACGGCGCGGGCCGTGTCGCGGTTCTCGAAGGCCTGGACAACGGCCTCGCTCTGGCCGCGCAGCTGGGTCAGCAGGGCCTGGCCGTCTTCGCTGACCGTGCCCAGCTTGCCGTCGAAGCGCTTGGCGATGAAGCCGGCCGCGCGCGAGGCGATGTTCACGTACTTGCCGATCAGGTCGGAATTGACGCGGGCCATGAAGTCATCGGGGTTGAAGTCGATGTCTTCATTCTTGCCGTTGAGCTTGGCGCCCAGGTAGTAGCGCAGCCACTCGGGGTTCATCTGCAGGCCCAGGTACTTGAGCGGGTCCAGGCCGGTGCCGCGGCTCTTGCTCATCTTCTCGCCGTTGTTCACGGTCATGAAGCCGTGCACGCAGATCTTGGTGGGCGTCTTGCGGCCGCTGAACTTGAGCATGGCGGGCCAGAACAGCGTGTGGAAGGTGATGATGTCCTTGCCGATGAAGTGGTACTGCTCCAGCGTGGGGTCGGCCATGTAGGCCTCGTAGTCCTCGCCACGGCGGTCCAGCAGGTTCTTGAGCGAGGCCAGGTAGCCCACGGGCGCGTCCAGCCAGACGTAGAAGTACTTGCCCGGCGCATCGGGGATCTCGATGCCGAAGTAGGGCGCGTCGCGCGAGATGTCCCAGTCGCCCAGGCCTTCGCTGGTCGTGCCGTCCGGGTTGGTGCGCACGCCGAACCATTCCTTGATCTTGTTGGCCACCTCGGGCTGCACATGCTGGCCGTCCTGGGTCCACTCGGTCAGGAAATCCACGCAGCGCGGGTCCGACAGCTTGAAGAAGAAATGCTCCGAGCTCTTGAGCACGGGCTTGGCGCCGGACAGCGCCGAGTAGGGGTTGATCAGGTCGGTGGGCGCGTAGACGGCGCTGCAGACCTCGCAGTTGTCGCCGTACTGGTCCTTGGCGTGGCAGCGCGGGCATTCGCCCTTGATGAAGCGGTCGGGCAGGAACATGTTCTTCTCGGTGTCGAAGAACTGCTCGATGGTGCGCGTCTCGATGAAGCCGGCAGCCTTCAGGTCCCTGTAGATCTGCTGGGCCAGCACGTGGTTCTCGGGCGCGTCGGTGTTGTGCCAGTTGTCGAAGGCGATGTGGAAGCCGTCCAGGTACTGCTTGCGGCCTGCGGCGATGTCGGCCACGAACTGCTGGGGCGTCTTGCCGGCCTTCTCGGCCGCAATCATGATGGGCGCGCCGTGGGCGTCATCGGCGCCCACGAAGTTGACCGCGTTGCCCTGCATTCGCTGCGCACGCACCCAGGTGTCGGCCTGGATGTATTCCATGATGTGGCCGATGTGGAAGTTGCCGTTGGCGTACGGCAGGGCGGTGGTGACGAAGAGTTTGCGTGCGGTCATGGATGGCGGCTTTCTCGGGGGAACCTGACATTCTAGAAGGGCTGGGCGGTTGTGGGGCGGCGATGGCTTTTCCGTGCAGGCCGACATACCAGGGAGTTGTTGCGGGCCTTCGCTGCGCTAGGCCTGTTGGCGGCAGGCCGTCAGTTGGCGACCAGCGGCCGTTGCCAGCCCAGGAACTGCTCTATGTCGCTGCGCCGCGCCAGCGCGTCGCGCCGGCCCAGGGCCATGAGTTCGCGGGTGAAGCTGCGCTCGAACAACAGGTAGCTGGCCAGGGCGGCGCCGCGCGGGTCACTGGCGTCCTGGCGCACGCCCAGGGCGCCCAGCAGGGTGCGCATGGGCAGCGGCAGCTGGCCCACGTGGCGCGCGGCGATGGCGTCTATGCGCTCGGACGGCGAGATGACCAGCAACTGCAGCGGGCGCAGCCGGCTGCGTTCGCGGTCGGCGGGGGGGATCAGGGCCAGGGTCTGGTTGATGCGCTCGGCGCGCTCCACGTCCAGGGACAGGGCGTCAAGGAAGATGCTCGACAGCGTGTGGCCCGCGATGTGGGCCAGCGACGGGTAGCTTGCGCCTTCTGGCGGCGGCCTGGCCGGCGGCTCGGTGCGCCGGCCCGCGCCCACGACGAGGATGCGCTCGGCGCCCAGGTGGATGGCGGGCGCCAGCGGCGCGGTCTGGCGCATGGAGCCGTCGCCGAAGTATTCGGTGGCGCCGTCCAGCGGCAGCGGCGTGGCCGGAAAGATGAAGGGGATGGCCGAGGAGGCCAGCAGGTGCGCGTGCGTGATCTGGGCGGCGGCGGCCTTGCGCTGGTTGCGCACCCAGGGCTGGAGCTGGTCCTGCGCCTGGCAGAAGGTCACATGCTCGCTGGTGGTGTAGCTGGAGGCGGACACCGCCAGCGCGCGCAGGTGGCCGTCCGCGATCAATTGCGGCAGGCGTTCCAGCGGAACCAGGCCGCGCGACAGCAGCCGGCCCAGCGGCTGGTTGTCCAGCAGCGAACGCGGGCGCATGCGGCCCCAGCGCGCCAGGGCCCAGCCCAGGGACAGCAGGGTCAGCCAGCGTGCGCCGCTGCGCAGCACGCTCAGCGAGTCGGACAGGTAGATGTTTTCGGGCCGCAGGTTGCGCCAGATGCGCGACATGCGGCGCACGGCCCGGTCGAAATGGTCGCTGCCGCAGGCCAGGGCCGCCGCGTTGATGGCGCCGGCCGAGGTGCCGACCAGGATGGGGAAGGGATTGGGGCCATGCTGCTGGCCGCAGGCGCGGCGTATCTCGGCAATGGCCTCCAGCACGCCGGCCTGGTAGGCGGCGCGGGCGCCGCCGCCGCTGAGCAGCAGTCCGGTGCTGGGGGGAGGGAGGCTGGAGTCGGGTGAGGGCGCGGCATCGGGCATGCCTGGAGTGTGCCGCGCGCCGGCCGTCATCAGATCAGGGGATGACCCCGAAGGGATCAGGCCTTGGCCAGCAGGGAGCCCAGGTCCTTGCCGGAGATCAGGGCGATGCCCTGCTGCTTGGCCCAGGCGGCTGCATTCTCGGCCGGCGGCTGCAGCGACAGGTAGCAGACCGTGGCCGCATCGCGCGCCTGGCCTGCGGCCAGCAGGGCGCGCAGCGGCTCCATGCCGTGCACGCCGGCCTTCCAGCGCTTGGCGCTGGCCACGGTGGTGCGGCCTTCGCGTTCCAGCACGAAGTCGGCGCCATCCTTGTCGGACAGGCGGGTCACGGTGTAGCCCTCGGCCTGCCAGGCGCGATCGAGCCGATCGGCGAACTCGCGCCAGCTTTGCTGGGCGGCGATCTCCAGGGCCTGCTCCACCTTGGCGGGGCTGGGCGCGCGCAGCTGGCGCCAGGCGGCAACGCAGCCTATGCCGAAGAAGGGCAGGGCGGTGATGGCGGCGAACGGCGCGATGTCCTTGGGCAGCAGCGCCGTGGACACCAGGGTCACCAGCGCGGCCAGCGCGATGCTGATCCACCAGCGCGAGCGCAGCAGGATCGCGAACAGGGAGTTGTGGGCCATCTTGAATTTCACGGGGCGGATCTTTCGCGGAAAAAGGCGGGAACAGGGGCCGCAAAGGCAGCAAGGCCCGCATTGTCTCGCGTGAGCGAGGGGATGGTGCCTTGGATAGACTATCCGGCTCTAGGAGTAATCAAAGCAATGGCAGTCACAGAACAAGCGCTCTTGGCCGCGCTCTCCAGCGTGCTCGACCCCCACACCGGCAAGGACTATGTGAGTACCCGCGCCCTGCGCAACCTGCAGGTCACGGGGGCCGATGTGGCCTTCGACGTGGAGATGGGCTATCCGGCGCAAAGCCTGGTGCCGGCGCTGCGCGGCCAGTTCGTCGCGGCGGCCAAGACCGTCGAGGGCGTGGGCAATGTCTCGGTCAACATCACGTCCAAGGTCGCCGCGCATGCGGTGCAGCGCGGCGTGCAGTTGCTGCCGGGCGTCAAGAACATCATCGCCATCTCGTCCGGCAAGGGCGGCGTGGGCAAGAGCACGACCACGGCCAACCTGGCGCTGGCGCTGGCCGCCGAGGGCGCGCGCGTGGGCATCCTGGACGCCGACATCTACGGCCCCAGCCAGCCCATGATGATGGGCATCTCGGGCCGCCCCGAAAGCCCCGACGGCAAGACCATGGAGCCCATGGAAAGCCATGGCGTGCAGGTCATGTCCATCGGCTTCCTGGTCAACAACGACCAGGCCATGATCTGGCGCGGCCCCATGGCCACGCAGGCGCTGGAGCAGATGCTGCGCCAGACCAACTGGAAGGATCTGGACTACCTGCTGGTGGACATGCCGCCCGGCACCGGCGACATCCAGCTGACGCTGGCCCAGCGCGTGCCCATGACGGGCGCCGTGGTCGTCACCACGCCCCAGGACATCGCGCTGATCGACGCCAAGAAGGGCGTGAAGATGTTCGAGAAGGTGGGCGTGCCCATCCTGGGCCTGGTGGAGAACATGGCGGCCCACGTCTGCACCAACTGCGGCCATGTGGAGCACATCTTCGGCGCCGAGGGCGGCAAGCAGATGGCGGCCGAGTACGGCATCGACTACCTGGGCGCCCTGCCCCTGTCGCTGCAGATCCGCCTGCAGGCCGACAGCGGCAAGCCCACCGTGGTGGCCGAGCCCGACAGCGAGGCCGCGCAGATCTACAAGAAGGTGGCGCGCGACCTGGCCGTGAAGGTGGCGCTCAAGGCACGCGATTTCACGAGCAAGTTCCCCACCATCACGGTGAGCCAGGGAACCTGACCCTTCTGGCGCTGCCGGCATGAACCTGCTGACCTCGATGCGGTATCTGGCGGCGCTCAACGAGCACCGCCATTTCGGCCGCGCGGCGCTGGCATGCCACATCACCCAGCCGGCGCTGTCCAATGCGCTGCGCGCGCTGGAGGAGGAGTTCGGCACGGTCATCGTGCGCCGGGGCCGCTCGTTCGCGGGCTTCACGCCCGAGGGCGATCAGGTGCTGGCCACGGCCCTGGCCATGCTGCGGGCCGAGGAAGGCCTGCGCCAGGAACTGAGCGCTGCCGCCGGCGCGCTGCGCGGGCAGCTGCGCATGGCGGCCGTGCCCACGGCCATGCCCATGCTCACGCGCTTTGCGGCCCTGCTGCGCGAGCACCATCCGGGCATCACGCCCGTGGTGCTGTCCATGAGCTCGGCCGAGATCGAGAGCGGGCTCGAAGACCTGTCGCTGGACCTGGCCCTGGGCTACAGCGCGCGCATGCCGCCGCGCGGCCCGCGCCTGCAGTCCTGGCCCCAGTACGAGGAGCATTACTACCTGCTGTGCCGCGAGTGTCGCGATGGGCAGGGCGAGGGCTGGCCCTTTGCCTTTGGCGCCGACATCGCCTGGCGCGAAGTGGCCGGCATGCCGCTGTGCCTTCTCACGCCCGACATGCACAACCGCACGGTGATCGACGAGGCCTTCGCCGCCGTGGACATGGCCGTGCAGCCCGCCATGGAAACCAACTCCGTGCTGACCCTGGTGATGGCCGTGGCGCAAGGAACGGATGGCATGACCACCGTGCTGCCCGGCGCCATGGTGGCAACGGTGCGCCACATGCCGGGCCTGGTGGCCCGGCCGCTGCGCTCGCCCGAACTGGTCACGCCCATAGGCTTCATGGCCCAGCAGGGCGTGGCGCCCACGCGCGCGCTGCAGGCCGCGCTGCAACTGCAGGACGACGCCGGTTGGCGTGCGCAGTGCCTGCGGCATGCGGGGGCGCTGGCGGGTTAGGGCCTGTTCACACTAATGCGAGGATCGCGTTGCCCCGCAGCCGGGCAACCCGAAGGGAGGCTGCCTGCCAGCCCGCCAATCAAGGCGCGCGACGCCGTACGTGTGCTCACACGCACAAGGAGCGCAACGCTGAGTGGCGGGCTGGCAGGCAGCTTCGCGACCCCGCATTAGTGTGAACAGGCCCTAGCGCCCTTCGCTGGAAGCAGCGACCGGGAGTGCTGTCTGTTGGGTTTCTTCCGGCACAGGCGGGCATCGTTCAAAGGCCGTAATATCATTCATATCAGAGCGCTTGCATGCCGCAAGCACTCGTATGAGAATATTTTGATGGCAACTGCAACCAATCTTCCTGTTGATCGGGCCATCAAGGCACTGGGCCAGAGCATTGAACTGGCGCGGCGGCGGCGGGGGCTGTCGCAGGCCGATCTGGCATCCCGCATGGGCGTTTCGGTCAGCACCGTGCGCCGCCTGGAAGATGGCCACCCCGGAATTGCGCTTTCCTATCTGGCAAGTGCCCTGCAGGTCTTCGGTGAGTTGGAGAAATTGCGCCTGCTCCTGGACACCCCGACCGACTCCGTCGGACTGGCACTGATGGATGCGCAACTGCCTGCGCGCATCTACAGCAAACGCCGCAAGGCACCCAAGGCGTTCTGAAGGGCGAATGCGACATGGTGACGCGCTCCGCTGCAATGGTCCACAACATGAAGTCGGAACTGGACGTGTGCCTGGGCAAGGCGGGCACGGCCGTGGGCAGGCTGGTATTCGTGCGCAACGGCATGCGCATGTTCACCCAGTTCGCCTACTTCCAGGACTGGCTGGGTCACAAGGATGCGTTCAACGTCTCCCCCGATCTCGCGCTCACGCCGATCTACCAGACGCGCAAACCAGAGACCCGGGAGGACTCCTTGTTCTTCCTTGCGCTGGGAGACACGGAGCCGGATGCCTGGGGGCGGCGTGTCATTGCCCGTGCGCATGCCAAGCGGCGCGAGAATGACCCGGCTCTTGGGGCACTGACCGAACTCGACTACCTTTGCGCCGTCGATGACTTCAGCCGGATGGGCGCCCTGAGGTTGCGCAGTGCGCAAGGCGTCTATCTGGAGTCCGTACGCGCAGGGCAGACTGCGACGCCTCCGATGCTGGAACTGGAGAAAATGCTCGCCTCCTCGAGGGCCGTGGAGCTCGGCAGGGAGTCGGCCCAGGATCTGGCCTACCTGCGGGGCAAGGCGACCTCGCTGGGAGGCATGCGCCCGAAGTGCAGCATCCTTGATGAAAAGGGGCATTTGGCGTTGGGGAAATTCCCCAGCGTTCAGGACGATCGCAATGTGACGCGTGCCGAAGTCCTGGCGTTGAAACTGGCACGCCTGGCCGGCATTGATGCTGCACAAGCCCATGTGGTTGCCGTGCATGGCACACCTGTGGCGGTCATCCGCCGTTTCGACCGTGGGCCCGGGGATACGCGCATTCCCTACATATCCGGCGCCACACTGCTGCAGGCGAGTCGGCAGCATGAACACGCGTACACCGAGGTGCTCGCGCAGATGAAAGGGCTGAGCGCGAACTACGTGGATGACGCGCGGCAGCTATGGCGGCGCCTGGTGTTCCATCACCTCATCACCAATGTCGATGACCATCTGCAAAACCTGGGGTTCCTCTATGTAGGGGACAACCAATGGCAGCTTTCCCCGGCATTCGACATCAATCCCATGCCGGAAAAGAACCGTGAGTCCAAGACATGGTTGAGCGAAGACACAGGCCCCATCACCAGCATGGCGCAGTTGATGGGCCAGGCCTCGCAATTTTCACTGAGCCGCGACCAGTCGCTGGCGATCGTGCGCCAGGTTGTCGAGGCCGTGTTGCAGTGGCGCGTGCTGGGCCTGTCTGCGGAGGTTGGAATGACCGCGCAGGAACTCGATGAGTTTGCCCTGGCGTTCGACCACCCGGACCTGGATGACGCCAGGAAACTGGCGGGCCTGTGAACGCCTGGACGGTTTAGGCCGGCTGGGTCCGCTGCCCTGCCAGCGCAGTCTCTGGCGTGGCGTTCGGCGCGGCATTCAGTGCGGCGCGCACCACGTCGGGCGTGAAGGGCGCGGCGTAGAAGCGCCGGCCGGTGGCGTCGAACAGCGCATTGGCCAGCGCGGCCGGGCCGGGGACCGAGGCCGATTCGCCTGCGCCCATGGGGGGCTCGTCCTGGCGCGGCATCAGCACCACTTCGATGGGGGGCAGGTCGCGGAAGCCGATGATGGGGTAGCTGCCCCACTCGCGGCTGGCCACGCCTTGCGCATTGAAGGCGACCTTCTCCATCAGGCTGCGGCTCAGGGTCTGGATGACATTGCCGTGGATCTGGTGGCGCACGCCGTCGGGGTTGACCATCATTCCCGTGTCCTGGCCCACGACCAGTCGCCGCACGGTGATGCGGCCGCTGGCGGGGTCCACGTCGATGTCGATGACCCAGGCGGCCCAGGCTGCGCCGAAGCCGGGAAAGCGGCTGTGGATGTAGCGCGCATAGGCCACGCCGCGCCCGTGCAGCAGGCCGTCGGCGCCGGGGCGGCCCCGGCTTCCCGGCTGGTTTTGCTGCCAGCCCGCGTGGCGTGCCGTGGCCTCGATCAGCTCGACGGCGCGCAGGTCATCGAGGTGGCGAACACGGTAGTCCACGGGGTCGGCGCCGGCCGCATGGGCCAGCTCGTCGATCATGCAATCGTGGGCAAAGGAATTGGGCAGGGCCGAGACGCCGCGCAGCCAGGACGAGCGCACGATGGGCGCCATGTCATGGCAGGTGATGCGCTGGCTGGCGTAGCGGTAGGGCGGCACGGCCGTGCGGTCGCCCATCTCCAGCGTGCGCGGCTCGCCCGGGATGCGGCCCGTGAGCAGCAGGGCCAGCAGCGGCGCGTCGTTGGAGGGGTAGCGCACGGCAAAGTCGTAGGCCAGCAGTTCGCCCCGGGCATCGATGGCCGCGCTCACGTCCATGAGCTGGGCCGTGCCCTTGGGCTCCCACTGGTGTTCCTGCTCGCGCGTGAGCTGCACGCGCACGGGCGCGCCCACGGCCATGGACAGCAGGGCGGCGTCGGCGCAGACATCGTCGGCGCAGTTGCGGCCGTAGCAGCCGGCCGCCTCCAGGCGCACGATCTCGATGCGGTCCTCGCCCAGTTGCAGCAGGCGGTCCAGGTCGGTGCGCAGCATGTGGGGGTTCTGCGTGCCGGCCCAGAGCTTGAGACGGCCCCCGCTGAAATCGGCCACGGCGCAGGACGGGCCGATGGAGGCATGCATCTGGTAGGGC
This sequence comes from Delftia sp. S65, assembly GCF_016516495.1. NCBI lineage: Bacteria > Pseudomonadati > Pseudomonadota > Betaproteobacteria > Burkholderiales > Comamonadaceae > Delftia > Delftia sp. S65. The sequence continues at coordinate 50,305 of NZ_JACVUR010000006.1, read as the reverse complement.
CAGACGTAGCTGCGGCGCAGTTCGGTGGCCGCACCCGTGCCGACGACCGCGAAGGCGTCGTCCACAGTGCCCTGGTCCACCAGCGAGCGGTGCTGGGCGGGATTGGCGCGTATCGCCGCAGCCAGATCGGATAAGTCAGGTGCCGGCGGCACGGCCTGCCATTGCACGCGCAGCGCGCGCATGGCGGCAATGGCCTGTTCCTCGCGGTCGGCGACCACGCCGACGAAGTCGCCCTCGGTGACCACCAGCACGTTGCCAGGCAGGTGGGCCACGGAGTCGCGCTCCACGGCCACCAGGCAGCGGCCGATGAAATCGCCGCCGTCGCGGCCCGGGTGCGGAGGGCGGATGACGCGGCCATGGCGCATGCCGGGCACGCGCACATCGTGCACAAAGCTCAGCTCGCCCGTGGCCTTGGCAGGGATGTCCACGCGCGCCGCGCCACGGCCGACCAGCCGGTATTCGCTGGCGGGCTTGAGCTTCACTTCCTGATCGGGCGGGGCCAGCGTCAGCTGCAGTTGCTGGCCGCGCAGCAGATCGCCATAGCGGAGTTCGCGGGCATCGCTGCCATCGGCAAAGTGCACCGCACCTTCCCGCGCCTGGAGCCGGTCTGCCGCCACGCTCCATTGCTGCGCGGCCAGTGCCAGCAACTGCTCGCGCGCCTGGGCGGCGGCGCGGCGCAGCGGCACGGCCGAGATCTGGATGCTGGCGCTGGCAATGGTCGGGCCCTGGTTGGGCGCGGCGGCCGTGTGGCCCAGCACCATGTCCAGGTGCGCCAAAGGCACTTCGAGTTCTTCCGCCACGATCTGCGCCAGGGCCGTGCGTATGCCTGTGCCCAGGTCCACATGGCCGTTGAAGGCCAGGGCGCGCCAGCCCTGGGGCGCGGCTTCGTCGGCCAGCACGGCCACGAAGACCTCGGGCGTGGACTGCACATAGTCGGTGGCCGTGCCGGGCTGGCCGGGCGCAGGGCGCGGCGGCGCCACGGGCTGGCGCACCACGAGCAGGGTGTCGGCGCGCGTGAGCAGCTGTGCGTGCAGGGCTTGGGGCTGGGGCAGGTTCATGGGGCGGTGTTCTTCGCGGGCACGCCTTCAGGCGTGCCCTGTGCATGTTATGCACTCCGGGGCCGGCTGCGCAGGGCCGGCCCCATAGGCGCGTTGGCGCGGTGGGATCAACCTGCGGCGAGGGCGTCGGTGTCGGCGATGGCCTGGCTCAGCGGCATCACGGCCGCGTACTTCTGGGCCATGTCGAACAGGTTGGCCTCGTGCGGGCCCAGGGCGCGGTCGCCGCAGCAGTCGGCCACCACCAGCGGGCGAAAGCCCGACTGCATGGCATCGACCACGCTGGCGCGCACGCAGCCGCTGGTCACGCAGCCGGCCACCAGCAGGGTCTGCACGCCGCGCTGTGCCAGCCAGGGTGCGAGCATGGTGCCGAAGAAGGCTGAGGGCGTGCTCTTGCGCACCACGTATTCGCCAGCGGCCGGGGCCAGCTGGGGCACGATGGCGCTGTTGGGGCTGTCTTCCTTCAGGGTCAGCATGCCGGGCACCTTCAGGCAGAAGATGTTGTGGTCGGCATCGTCGTCCGAGAACACGATGCGGCTGTGCGCCACGGGCCAGCCGCGCTCGCGCGCATGGGCCAGCAGGTGCTGCGTCTGCGCGATGGCTTCGGGGATGTTGCCGCCGCCGAACACGGCCGGGTCGGCAAAGCCGTTGACGAAGTCGATGATGAGCAGGCCGAACGGGGCCTTGAGCGGCAGCGGCGTGCCGAAGCCCTGGCGTGCGTAGGCAGAGATGTCGCCCTGCACGCCCTCGGTGGGAACGCTTTGCGTGCTGGTGGTGGCGGTGGCGGTTGTCATGCGATGTCCTTTCCTTGCTTGGACCTTTTGGCGGCGCGCGCCAGTCCTTCCTCGTCCTGCACCACGCCGTCGATGACCGTGGGCTTGCCGTCCAGTGCCACCGAGCAGTGGCGCATGGGAATGTCGATGTGGCAGGCCGTGGTGCGGCTGCCCCCGGCCTCGTTGTTGGGGCCCATGGACCACAGGAAGTTGCCCTCGAAGGCGCGGGCGTCCATGCCGATGTGGGTTTCCTTGTTGTAGTGGGCCAGCATGGACCAGTGGGCGCGCGGCTGCAGCCCCCAGCCGATGTGGGAGACGGCGTAGGCCTCGGGGTCCTCGTAGGAGGCCATGTACTCCTTGAGGATGTCGGCCTGCAGGCCGCCGCTGATGCGCGTGACGTAGCCCTTTTCGATGACGAGTTCGATGGGCTCGGTCACGTAGTCCTTCATGGGCAGCAGGATGTCGCCCCGGTCCAGCACCACGCGGCCGTTGCTCTCGCCCTCGTCGGGCCAGGTCAGCACGAAGCCGCTGGGCCAGTGGTCCCAGCGGCCGGGCTGGTCCACGAAGCCGTATTCGCAGATGGCCGGGAAGCTGCCCAGGCGGCAGCGCAGGTCGGTGCCCGCGGCCGAGGTGATGTGCATCTGCCCGGCCGCCTCGATCAGCTTGGATGCGGCCTGCACGCGCGCGCGGTCGCCCTCGGTGGGCACCAGGCGGCACAGCACCTCGGGCGGCTCGACGGCCAGCAGGATCTTGGTGCCGGTCTGCAGGATCTCGTGCTGCTCGGGCGAGAACAGCAGCGTCATCAGGTCCAGCACCAGGTCGCTGGCCTTGAGCGCGGCGATGGCGGCGGGGTTGCCGGTCAGCGGCGTCGTGCCCAGGTAGGCCAGCGAGTCGCGGCTCAGTGATTTTTCGGCGTTGACGGGCGGCAGGTCCAGGCGGTTGACGCGCGCCCCCATTTCGCTGGAGGCGGCAATGGCGCAGCGCAGTGTCTGCGGGTGCGTGTCGGCGCCCGTGAGCACGGTGACGGTCTGGCCGGCTTCGAGCCGGGACAGCGTGAGCACCTGCTTCCAGGCGTGGATCAGATCGATATCGCTGACGGACATGGTCGGCTCCTTGGTGTCGCGATGGATGGGAGTGGGCTGCGGTTGGACATTCAGTCCACCCGCGCGCCTAGGAAATCGCCGAGCGCAGCGTAGAAGCCGGCCTCGTTGTCCCAGGGAATCATGTGGCCGGCGTTGGGCACGCGCACATGCTCGGTCTGGGGTGCCAGGCCTTGCCACTCGGCCACGTCCTCGCTGCGCACCACGTCGCCGCGCTCGGCCGTGACCAGCAGCAGCGGGTGCTGGATGCGGGGCAGGTCGGCATGGATGTCGTCACGGCCGAAGTCCTCGAAGCTCTGCACGATGGCCGGCTCGTGGCAGGTGTGCAGCCACTGGGCGCGCAGCTGGCGCTGCTCTTCGGTCCAGGTGGGGCAGAAGGCGCGCATGGCCTCGGCATCCATGCCCAGCGTGGCCTGGCGGATGGAGTCCACATACCAGGGCAGGGCGGCCGGGTAGGCGCGGCGGCCGGGGCCGGAGACCGGCGGATCGACGATGACCAGGCGCGTGAGCCCCACCGGCTGGCTGCGTGCGGCGCGCACGGCGATGCGTCCGCCCATGGAGTGGCCGACCAGCGCCCAGCGCTGCAGGCCCAGTGCCTGGGCGAAGGCGGCCACGTCGGCGGCCTGGGCATCGAGGCTGTAGTCCAGGCCCGGGCCCGAGGACGACAGGCCGCGCCCGCGCACATCGAGCACGTAGGTGTCGAACTGGCGGCCCAGGTGCTCGGCCACGAAGCCCCAGGTCACGGCCGGGCTGGTGATGCCGGGGATCAGGATGACGGCGTCGCGCTGCGCGCGTTCGCCCTCGGCGCCGCCGTAGCGCAGGTAGTGCTGGCGGATGCCGTTGGCGTGGACGTTGCCGCCGTAGCGGAATGTGCTGGGGGTGGGGGAGTTGGAGTGGCTGGTCATGCGTGTGTTCCTCAGGCCTTGGCTGCGCTGGTGCCGGTGTCGTAGGGATAGGCGCCCGACAGCAGCGCGCCCGCGCCCGGCACCACGGGGTCCAGCCCCAGTTCCTTGAGGATGGCATAGGTGGTGGCGATGGAGGCGGTCAGCACGGGCTTGCCGGTCTGGGCCTCGACCTGGGCCACGGCCGGCAGCGAGGGCATCTGCACGCAGGCCGACAGCACGATCACGTCGGCGTCGGCGTAGTTCATGCCGGCCACGATGCCGGGCAGCTTGGCGGGGTCGTGGCGGCCCACGTCCAGGTTGTCGGGGATCTCCAGCGCGCGCCAGTCCACGATCTCGAAGCCTTCGGCGGCCACGTAGTCCATGACCAGCTGGGTCAGCGAAATCATGTAGGGCGCCACCAGGGCGATCTTCTTGGCGCCCATGACCTTGAGCGCCTCCACCAGCGCGCCGGCGCTGGTGATCACCGGGGCGGTGGCGCCATTGCTGGCCGTGCGCTCGGTCAGGCGCTGCTGCGAGACGCGATGGTAGCCCTTGCCCATGGCCATGATGGCCACCAGGCAGGCATAGCCCAGCACGTCCACGCGCGCGTCGCTCAGCTCCAGCGCGCAGCGGTCGCTTTCGGCGTCCATGGCGGCCAGCTCCTCCTTCTGGACCTTCTTCATGCGCATGCGGCTGGAGTGGAAGGTGAAGCGGTCCTGCGGGCGCAGCGTGGAGTGGGCCTGCAGCATGGCAGGCACTTCGGTCTCCATGGTGGTGTTGGAGCTGGGGACGATCTGGCCGATGCGGAACGTTTTGGTCATGGACTTGCCTTTGCGAAGTTTCGAGGGTTTCTGATCAGAATCAACTGAGTGTGTACGCTTTATTCTTGCAAAAGACGTGCCGCCTTGCAAATGAGAATTTTCTCGGGGTTTGTACTGATTTGGTGCAGAAATTGCACCAAAAATGGCGAACTTCAATTTATTCTGCCGCCCTATGGTGCATGCGTCGATTTGAAAAATTCAAGCGCATACACCTGAATTAAGTGTTTTGTTGCCTGGCACGCTTCCTGCTCTACACCCTGCAAGGACGCGCCGAAGCAACGGTTGCCCCGTCTGGCTTTCAACATTCCTGCAAGGAGAAAACTGTGTCTCAATCCCCTCGAATCGCCGTTGTCGGCGCCGGTCTCGGCGGGGCTGCAGCTGCCAAGCTGCTGCTCCAGGAAGGCTTCAATGTCCGCGTCTATGAGCAGGCGCCCAGCTTCTCGCGCCTGGGAGCCGGCATCCACGTCGGGCCCAATGTGATGAAGATCCTGCGCCGCATCGGCATCGAGGACGCGCTCAACGAGCAGGGCTCGCATCCCGACTACTGGTACAGCCGCCACTGGCAGACGGGCGACGTGCTGGCCCAGATCCCGCTGGGCGACTACGCCGTCAAGGAATACGGCGCCAGCTACCTGACCGTGCACCGTGGCGACTTCCATGCGCTGCTGGTCGAGGCCCTGCCCGACAGCGTGATGGCCTACGGCAAGTTCCTGACCAAGGTGGAGGACCGCGGCAATGTGGTGGTCATGCACTTTGCGGACGGCACGACCGAGGAGGCGGACATCGTCATCGGCGCCGATGGCGTGAACTCCCGCATCCGCGAGGAACTCCTGGGCCCGGAACTGCCCAAGTACGCGGGCTACCTGGCCCACCGCGCCGTGTTCCCCACGCCCGAGGTCAAGGCCGGCATGCTGCCCTTCGATGCCTGCGTGAAATGGTGGAGCGATGACCGCCACATGATGACCTACTTCGTCACCGGCAAGGCCGACGAGCTGTACTACGTGACCGGCGTGCCCGTCGAGAAGTGGGACCTCAACGATCGCTGGCTGGAAAGCAGCAAGGAAGAGATGCGCGAGGCCTTCTCGGGCTGGCATCCCACCGTGCAGGCACTGATCGACGCCACCGTGGAAGTGACCAAGTGGTCGCTGCTCGAGCGCGATCCGCTGCCGCTGTGGAGCCGTGGCCGCCTGGTGCTGCTGGGCGATGCCTGCCACCCCATGAAGCCCCACATGGCCCAGGGTGCGGCCATGGCCATCGAGGACGGCGCCATGCTGGCGCGCTGCCTCAAGGAAGTCGGCGCGCACAACCATGAGCTGGCCTTCGCCCTGTACGAAGCCAACCGTGCCGAGCGCGCCAGCAAGGTGCAGCGCATCTCGCACGACAACACCTGGCTGCGCACCAACGAAGATCCGTCCTGGTGCTTCGGCTACGACGTGTTCAACGTGCCCCTGGTCGAGCCCAAGGTCAAGGCAGCGGCCTGATACTCGCTGCCTTGCCGGACGAGGGGAGGGAATCCCCCCCCTCCTGTCCGGCCGCAGAACGCCGACATCCTGAACCGCAGCCAAGTTGCAAGAGCCTCGTCCCATGGGAACCCCAGTCCATCCAAGCAGTACACCCAGCCCCATCCGCCTGCAGGTCAATGCACGCGCATGCGAGGTGCCGGCAGCGCCCGGGACGGCGCTGCTGCATGTGCTGCGCAATGACCTGGAGCTGAACGGGCCCAAGTACGGCTGCGGCCTGGGCGAATGCGGCGCCTGCACGGTGCTGATCGATGGCGTGGCCGCGCGTTCCTGCGTGATCCCCGTGCGGGCGGCCGTGGGCCGCGAGGTCACCACGCTGGAAGGCCTGGGCTCGCGCCAGTGCCCCGGCCCCACGCAGCAGGCCTTCATCGACTGCCAGGCGGCCCAGTGCGGCTACTGCCTCAACGGCATGATCATGACCGTGGAGGCCCTGCTGCGCCGCAACCCCAATCCCACCGAGCAGGAGCTGCGCAACGAGCTGCACCACAACCTGTGCCGCTGCGGCACGCATGTGGAAATCATGCAGGCCGCCCTGCGCGCCGTGCAGCTGCGTGCGCAACGCGCCGCGCTGCAGGCGCCCTCCGGTTTTCCATCTTCCAGCGCGGGCGAGGTCCAGCCATGAGCCCGGCCGGCAACACTCCCGCCCTGCCTTCCGACCTGCTGCACGGCCTGGCGCTGCGCCCGCCCGTCGCGGCCTGGGACGGTCTGCGCTACCGGGGCAGCGTGCCCCTGCATGCACGGCTGCAGGACGCCCAGGCCATGGCCGGCGTGGTGGCTGCGGTGCAGCGCGGGCATTTTCTGGGTGTGGTGGCCGTGGCGCCTGTCCATGCCCGGCAGGCCGCTGCCAGCCTGGCCCCTGCCTGGGATGACCGGCAGGAAGCCAGGGCCGCCAGCGCGCCCCGTGCTGCCGACAGAGCCGACAAGGCCGACAAGGCCGACCTGCCCGATGCCGGCCGCTATGTCTGGCGCATGGCTGTGCCCGTGTCTTGCGAGGGTGCCGCACGCGCAGCCGTGTGGTGCCTGGACGGCCATGCCAGCGTCTGGTTGCCGCCCTGCGACGCCGATGTGCGGCAGATGATCGGCCGTGAACTGGCTGCACTGCTGCAATGCCCCGAGTCCGCGCTGCGGCTGTTCAGCCTGCCGGCCACGGCGGCCGGCACCCCGCATGTGATGGATCTCATGGACGCAGCGGCCGATGCGGCCCTGCTGTCCCAGGCCGTGGGCCGGCCTGTCAGCGTGGCCTGCGAGGCCTGGACTGCTGCGGGCAGCGCACACAGCCGGGAGCTGGTGCTGCGCGTGGATGCGCAGCCTTCGCAAGGGCTTGAAGCCTACACGGTGGTGCAGCCTCAGCCGGGCAATGCATCGCCGCAGCCAGACCTGCTGCTGTCCGACACGCCCTGGGCCGTGCGCCCCAGCATGGCGCGCCTGTTGAGCCAGCCCGAGCTGGCGCGCGCCGCGGCCCTGGCCACCGTGCTCGATGCCGGCGAAGTGCATGAACGCAGGCTGGCCGCCAGCCTGCGGCATGCCGGCGTCGATGATCTGAATGCCGCCCAGGTCTTTGCCCGCGAAAGCCACTGGCATGAGCAGGCGCTGGATCAGGGCCGTGACCCGCTGCAATGGCGGCTGCAGCACCTGCCCGAAGGCCCGGTGCGCGATCTGGCCCGGCAGGTGGCCGAGCGTGCGCAGGCATCGCAGCAGGCACCGTCCCACGAGGGTGCCGACGGCCGCCTGCTGGGCCGGGGCTTTGCCACCGCCCAGCTGCAGACCCTGGATGCGCAGGGCGCCGATCTCCATGCCTGGAGCGCCTGGGTGGCCGAGGTGGCCGTGCACCCGCAAACGGGGCAGATCGAAGTGACCCGCGTCGTGGCCGGCCATGACAGCCGCAGCCTGCAAGCGGCGCAGGCCGCCAGCACGCGGCCCGAGATCGTCCAGCAGGACCCGCAATTGCTGGCCGATGCGCGCCGGCTGCTGGGCGCGGCCCCCGCTTTTGACGACTGGGCAGGGTCCACAGCTTCCGCTGCTTCTTTCGATGTGATCGCCAAGCCCGGCTCCGACCTGGCGCAGCATGCGCCCGGCGATGTCGCAGTCATCCGCCAGGGCGATCTGGCGCTGGATGGAGTGGCCACGCTGCCCGCCGCCGCCGCCATTGCCAACGCCATTCACCATGCGACAGGCGTGCGCCTGCGCGAAGTGCCCTTTCAGCCAGAGCAACTGCGCCTTGCCCTGGCGGGCGATGGGGCGGGCAGGCCCGGTGCGGCGCGGCCCGGCCGTGGCTGGGGCTGGCTGGCCGCTGGCGCCGCAGGCCTTGCCGGCATGGCCGCCATGGCCTGGCCGCTGAAGCCGGCCCTGCCGCTGACCGACGGGCCCGACGTTTCCCTGTACTCGCCGCAGGCCCTGGAGCGCGGCCGCCTGGTGGCCGCTGCGGGCGACTGCGTGGTCTGCCACACGGCCCCGGGCGGTGCGGCCAATGCCGGCGGCTTCGGGCTGGAGACGCCGTTCGGCACCATCTACTCCACCAACATCACGCCCGACAACGAAACCGGCATCGGCCGCTGGTCCTACGCGGCCTTCGAGCGCGCCATGCGCCACGGCATCCACCAGGATGGTCGCCAGCTGTATCCGGCCTTCCCGTACACGGCCTTCGCCAAGCTCAGCGATGGCGACCTGCAGGCCCTCTACGGCTACCTGATGTCCCAGCCCGCCGTGAAGGCCAAGGCGCCCGAGACGCAGCTGGCCTTCCCCTACAACCTGCGCCCGGCCATGGCGGGCTGGAACCTGCTGTTCCACGACGCCACGCCCTTCAAGGCCGACCCCGCGCGCAGCGCCGAATGGAACCGGGGCGCCTACCTGGTCGAAGGCGCGGGCCACTGCGCGGCCTGCCACTCGCCGCGCAATGCGCTGGGTGCGGAAAAGACCGGCATCCACTACCTGGGCGGCGGCGAGGCCGAAGGCTGGACGGCGCCCGCGCTCAATCAACTGGCCGGCGGCAAGCTGCCCTGGAGCCGCGAAGAGCTGTACCAGTACCTGCGCACCGGCTTCTCGGCCCGCCACGGCGTGGCGGCAGGCCCCATGGCGCCCGTCATCCACGGCCTGGCCCAGTTGCCCGAAGCCGATGTGCGCGCCATGGCCACCTATCTGATGGAACTGCCGGGCCAGGCCCCTCAGGCCGCCCAGGCCGCCGCCCCGGCCATGCCGGCACCGGCCGCCGTGCAGGCGGCGGCGCCTGCGGCTCCACCTGCCAGGGCCCTGGACCGCCACGCCAATGGCGAGCGCATCTACCAGAACGCCTGCGCGGTCTGCCATGAGGCGGGCAGCGGACCCACATTGTTCGGCGTCAAGCCGCAGCTGGCCCTGAACACCAACCTGCACGCGTCCAGCCCCGACAACCTGGTCCAGGTGATCCTGAACGGCATACAGGCGCCGGCCGACGATGCGCTGGGCTACATGCCCGGCTTCGGGGACAGCCTGGACGACAGGCAGATCGCGGACCTGCTCGGATATTTGCGCGAACGATTTGCACCGGAGGAAAAAGCTTGGCCAGACGACACGAAGACGATTAACCGGCTGCGCATGCAGGCACAGGCGCATGCGCACTGAGGGCGGCAATGGGCAGCAATGGGCGGCGGCATGGGCGATGCCGCGGATATGGACACCTTGCCCTGGAATCTCTCCAGGGCCTGGGTCCTGACATCTGATGCTGGGGACGGGTGATGGGCAACAACGGGCGGCGCTGTCGATGTGCAGCCTGTCCGCAATGCGCCCATCGCCCGGATGCAGAGACCGACATCCGGAAATTTTCCATCGGGCCATGGAGATGGCGCCGAGGGAGCGGTTCGCTCCGGATGTGTGAAGGGTGGAAGGCACGGCAGGAGACGGCAACACAAGCTGAACGGCCTTGCCTGGGAAAAGACAGATTCAACAATTGCGATGGCTAGAAAAGGAGTCCCTGCATGTCATCTACATACATTTCGGTGGAAAAAGGCATCCAGACAGCGGGTGTCGGCAAGTTCCAATATCGGCTGTTCGTCATCTTCGGGCTGGTCTGGCTGGCCGATGCCATGCAGGTGCTGTCCATCGGCTTCAGCGCGCCGTCCATTGCCAAGACCTTCGGCAAGACCGTGCCCGAGGCGCTGCAGACCGGCACCTTCTTCTTCATCGGCATGCTGATCGGCGCCTTCGTCTTCGGCCGCCTGGCCGACCGCATCGGACGCCGCCCGGTGCTGATGATGGCCGTGGTGATCGACGCCTTTGCGGGCGTGGCCTCGGCCTTTGCGCCCGAGTTCGCCTGGCTGCTGGTGCTGCGCTTCATCACCGGCATCGGCGTGGGCGGCACGCTGCCCGTGGACTACACCATGATGGCCGAGTTCCTGCCCAGCGACCGCCGCGGCCGCTGGCTGGTGCTGCTGGAATCGTTCTGGGCCGTGGGCACCATCTTCCTGGCCATCCTGGCGCTGGTGGCCGTGTCCTGGGGTGACGATGCTTGGCGCGTGATCTTCTTCGTGACCGGACTGCCGGCGCTGATCGGCGTGGTGCTGCGCTTCTACATCCCCGAGTCGCCCATGTTCCTCAACCGCAACGGCAAGTCCGAAGAGGCCCGCAAGGTGCTGCAGCGGGTGGCCAAGGTCAACGGCACCACGGCGGAAATCCCCGCCCTGCAGCCTGAAAAGCAGGAGCGCAAATCCATCCTCGCGCTGTTCAACGGCGACCTGCGCCGCCGCAGCCTCTCGCTGTTCCTGGCCTGGGCGCTGATCTCCATCGCCTACTACGGTGTCTTCGTCTACCTGCCCGTCAAGCTCAGCAGCGAGGGCTTCGCCTTCATGCGCGGCCAGGTCTTCTTGGTGGTGCTGGCCCTGGTGCAACTGCCCGGCTTTGCGCTGTCGGCCTATGGCGTGGAGCGCTGGGGCCGCAAGCCCACGCTGATCGGCTTTTTGCTGCTCAGCGCCGTCGGCTGCATGTTCTACAGCCTGGGCTCGTCGCCCTTCGTGGTCATCGGCTCCACCCTGCTGATGAGCTTCTCGCTGCTGGGCACCTGGGGCGCGCTGTATGCCTTCACCCCCGAGGTCTACCCCACCGACCTGCGTGCCAGCGGCATGGGCATGGCCGGCGCCGTGGCGCGCTTCGGCGGCCTGTTCGCCCCGGCCATCATTGCGCCCATCATGGCCACCCACTTCACCCTGGCCCTGGCCGTGCTGTCCGCCATGCTGGTGGGCGGTGCCCTGTCGATCTGGGCCGTGGATGTGGAATCGCGCAACCGGGCGCTGGATTGATGACGGCCTGAGCTGACTGAAAGGTCGGCTCAGCAAAAAGGCCAGAAGGATTTTTCCTTCTGGCCTTTGTGTTTTTTTGGGGGCTGCAACGGCTCAATCCGCCTCGCCACCTTCCAGCATCTTCTTGAGCAAAAAATCCAGCGCCAGGCGCTCGGCCGGATTGAGCTTGCCGTAGGTGCTTTCGGTGATCTGCTTGGCGAAGGGCTCCATGTCGCGCACCAGGTCCTGGCCGGCCTCGGTGAGGTTGATGACGACCTTGCGGCGGTCGATGCGGTCATGGTCCACCTGCACCAGTTCGCGCTGCTTGAGCCGGTCCACCACGCCGCGGATGGTGGCCTGGTCGATCACGGTGGCCTTGACGATGTCGGCCAGCGAGCTGCCGCTGTTGTCGCGCACGGAGCACAGCACCACGAATTGCGCGGCGGTGAGCTGCGAGTCGGGAATGTATTGCTGGAAGAGTGCAGTGTGGCGCTGATAGACACGCCGCAGCAGGTGGCCGATCTGGTCTGAAAAATGATAGCCATCCTGTGGCGTCATGGCTGATGGCGGGTGGTTCATGGTGCGCGTGAGCTTATCAAAATTCACACCAAATACCGTGTGATTTGCGACAAGCCGGGCGCATTTGCCAAGTGGCGCAAACCCGCGCTGGCTGCGGCATCCGCAAGACCAGAGGCAGCAGGCGCAGCACTGCCCGGCGGCTCATTTGCCGATTGAATGGCGCAATCATCCGTTTGAATTTGACGGCTTGCCCGGCAGGCCTTGAAATGGCATGAGAGACAAAGCGCCAGCGGACCGGACCGCGCCGCTCCCCACAACGAAAGCCAGCAGGGACACCCATGCCAGCCACACAAGGGAAGATCATTCCCATTGCCGTCCTCAATGCCGCTGCTGCCGGCAGCGCACTCGGCGCCCATGAGCGCGAGGCCGTCGAGCACGCCATTGCCGTCCATGCCCGGCGCCCCGGCCCCCTGATCGAGTTGCTGCACGCCGTGCAGGACATGCTGGGCCATATCCCCGAAGCCGCCGTGCCGCGCATTGCCGATGCGCTGAACCTCTCGCGTGCCGAGGTGCATGGCGTCATCTCCTACTACCCCCATTTCCGCAGCACGCCAGCGGGCCGCCATGTGCTGCAGGTCTGCCGCGCCGAGGCCTGCCAGTCGCGCGGTGCGGACGCGCTGCTGGCCCACGCAGGCCAGGTGCTGGGCTGCGGATCGAGTGGGCACGGGCATGGGCATGGAACCAGTGCCGATGGCGCCGTCACGCTGGAGCCGGTCTATTGCCTGGGCCTGTGCGCGTCATCGCCTGCCGTGATGCTCGATGGCCAGCCCCATGCGCATGTCTCGGCCAACGGACTGGATGCACTCATCGCGCAATGCCGCCAGCCGGAGCAGGCCGGCGAGCCGGTGGCCCAGCCTGCGCATGCAGGGGCGGGGGCAGGCCCTTGCGTGCGCGTCTATGTGCCCCGCGATGCCGCCGCGCTGGCCGTGGGCGCTGACGCCGTGGCCGGCGCCCTGCAGCGCGAGTGCGCGGCGCGCGGCCTTCCGGTGCAGATCGTGCGCAACGGCTCGCGCGGCCTGCTGTGGCTGGAGACCCTGGTGGAAGTCGAGACGCCCGAAGGCCGCGTGGCCTACGGCCCGGTCACGGCCGATGCGGTGCCGGGCCTGATCGATGCCGGAATGCTGCAGGGCGGCAGCCATGCGCTGTGCCATGGACTGACCGAGGCCATTGCCTACCTGGCGCGCCAGGAGCGCCTGACCTTTGCGCGCGTGGGCGTCATCGATCCGCTGAGCCTGTCCGACTACGCAGCCCATGGCGGCTGGCAGGGGCTGGAGCGCGCGGCGCGCATGGAGCCCGCGGCCATCGTGCAGGAGGTGCTGGATTCGGGCCTGCGCGGCCGTGGCGGTGCGGCGTTTCCGGCCGGCATCAAGTGGAAGACCGTGGCCGCCGCAGCGGGGCCGCAAAAGTACATTGCCTGCAATGCCGACGAAGGCGACTCGGGCACCTTCGCCGACCGGCTGCTGATGGAGGGCGATCCCTACACGCTGATCGAAGGCATGGCCATCGCGGGCCTGGCCGTGGGCGCCACGCAGGGCCTGGTCTATGTGCGCAGCGAGTATCCGCATGCCATCGCCACCCTGCGCGAAGCCATTGCGCGCGCCGAGGCCGCAGGCTGGCTGGGCCGCGACGTGGCCGGCAGCGGGCGGGCCTTCCACATGGAGGTGCGCAAGGGCGCGGGCAGCTATGTCTGCGGCGAGGAAACGGCCATGCTGGAGAGCATCGAGGGCCGGCGCGGCATCGTGCGCGCCAAGCCGCCGCTGCCGGCCATCGAGGGGCTGTGGAGCCGGCCCACGGTCATCAACAACGTGATCACGCTGGCCACGGTGCCGCTGATCCTGGCGCGCGGCGCGGCCTTCTACCAGGGCTTCGGCATGGGCCGCTCGCGCGGCACGCTGCCGTTCCAGCTGGCCGGCAACATTGCGCGCGGCGGCCTGGTGGAAAAGGCCTTCGGCCTGAGCCTGCGCGAGCTGGTGGAAGACTTCGGCGGCGGCACGGCCACCGGCCGCGCCATCAAGGCCGTGCAGGTGGGCGGCCCGCTGGGCAGCTATGTGGCGCCGGCCGACTGGGATGCGCCGCTGGACTACGAGGCCTATGCCGCCAAGGGCAACGTGGTGGGGCATGGCGGCATCGTCGTGCATGACGACACGGCCGACATGGCGCAGCTGGCGCGCTATGCCATGGAGTTCTGCGCCATCGAGTCCTGCGGCAAGTGCACGCCTTGCCGCATCGGCTCCACGCGCGGCGTGGAGGTCATCGACCGCATCGTGCGCGCCGGCACCGACCCCGCCGCCCATGCCGGCCAGGTGGCCCTGCTGGAAAGCCTGTGCGACACCATGCAGCACGGCTCCATGTGCGCCATGGGCGGGATGACGCCGTATCCCGTGCGCTCGGCGCTGAACCACTACCCCCAGGACTTCGGCATCGAGTCCACCACGGCCGCAGCGGCTGCCTGAACGGAGAACACCATGCTCGACCATTTGAAGCAAGCCGACTGGGGCACGCCCGCCAGCCCGTCCGAACGCCTGATCACACTGGAGATCGACGGACGCGAGGTCTGCGTTCCCGAGGGCACCTCGCTGATGCGCGCGGCCATGGAGGGCGGCGTCAGCGTGCCCAAGCTGTGCGCCACCGACAGCCTGGAGCCCTTCGGCTCCTGCCGCCTGTGCCTGGTGCAGATTGAAGGGCGCAAGGGCTTCCCGGCCTCGTGCACCACGCCGGCCGAGCCGGGCATGAAGGTGCGCACGCAAAGCCCGCAACTGCAGGAGCTGCGCCGCGGCGTGATGGAGCTGTACATCTCCGACCATCCGCTGGACTGCCTGACCTGCAGCGCCAACGGCGACTGCGAACTGCAGGACATGGCCGGCACCGTGGGCCTGCGCGAGGTGCGCTACGGCTTCGACGGCGCCAACCACTTCAAGGGCCAGGCGCGCGCCGAGGTCGATGTCTCCAACCCGTACTTCAGCTACGACCCCAGCAAGTGCATCGTCTGCAACCGCTGCGTGCGCGCCTGCGAGGAGACGCAGGGCACCTTTGCGCTGACCATCTCGGGCCGGGGGTTCGAGTCGCGCGTCACGGCGGGGCAGGGCGGCAGCTTCATGGACAGCGACTGCGTCAGCTGCGGCGCCTGCGTGCAGGCCTGCCCCACGGCCACGCTGCAGGAAAAGACCGTGACCGAGCTGGGCCAGGCCGGGCACAGCGCCATCACCACCTGCGCCTACTGCGGCGTGGGCTGCGGCTTCAAGGCCGAGATGAAGGGCGAGCAGGTCGTGCGCATGGTGCCCTGGAAGGACGGCCAGGCCAACGAGGGCCATGCCTGCGTCAAGGGCCGCTTTGCCTGGGGCTATGCCACGCACAAGGACCGCATCACCCGGCCCATGGTCCGCGCGAAGATCACCGACCCCTGGCGCGAAGTCAGCTGGGAAGAGGCCATTGACCACACGGCCAGCGAGTTCCGCCGCATCCAGGCGAAGCACGGCAAGGATTCCATTGGCGGCATCACCTCCTCGCGCTGCACCAACGAAGAGGCCTACCTGGTGCAAAAGCTGGTGCGCACGGCCTTCGGCAACAACAACGTCGATACCTGCGCGCGCGTGTGCCACTCGCCCACGGGCTATGGCCTGGGCCAGACCTATGGCACCTCGGCCGGCACGCAGACCTTCAAGTCCATCGAGCACACGGACGTGGTCATGGTCATCGGCGCCAATCCCACGGCCGCGCACCCGGTGTTCGGCTCGCGCATGAAAAAGCGCCTGCGCGGCGACGGCCGGCGTGCGGGCGCCAAGCTCATCGTCATCGACCCGCGCGAGATCGAGCTCGTCAAGTCGCCCCACATCCGCGCCGACTACCACCTGCAACTGCGGCCCGGCACCAACGTGGCCATGATCACCTCGCTGGCCCATGTCAT
The DNA here is from genome assembly GCF_016516495.1 of Delftia sp. S65. Taxonomy (NCBI): domain Bacteria; kingdom Pseudomonadati; phylum Pseudomonadota; class Betaproteobacteria; order Burkholderiales; family Comamonadaceae; genus Delftia; species Delftia sp. S65. Next base: position 34,423 of record NZ_JACVUR010000006.1, on the reverse strand, counting down.
CGTCACCGAAGGCTGGCTGGCCGAGGACTACATCGCCGAGCGCTGCGATGCCAAGTCCTTCGCGCAGTGGAAGGAATTCGTTGCCCGGCCCGAGAACTCGCCCGAGGCCATGGCCGAGGTCACCGGGGTCGCTCCCGAACTCGTGCGCGGCGCCGCGCGCCTGTATGCGCTGGGTGCCGAGGACCACGCGGCGGGCACTCCCGTCAACGCGGCCATCTACTACGGCCTGGGCGTGACCGAGCATGCGCAGGGCTCGACCATGGTCATGGGCATTGCCAACCTGGCCATGGCCACGGGCAATGTGGGCCGCGAAGGCGTGGGCGTGAACCCGCTGCGCGGCCAGAACAATGTGCAGGGCTCCTGCGACATGGGTTCCTTCCCGCATGAGCTGCCCGGCTACCGCCACATCTCGGACAGCACGGTGCGCGCCGAGTTCGAGGGGGCCTGGGGCGTGGCGCTCAGCCCCGAGCCCGGCCTGCGCATTCCCAACATGTTCGAGGCGGCCCTGGCCGGCAGCTTCATGGGCCTGTACTGCGAGGGCGAGGACATCGTGCAGTCCGACCCCAACACCCAGCATGTGACGGCCGCGCTCTCGGCCATGGAATGCGTGGTGGTGCAGGACATCTTCCTCAACGAAACCGCCAAGTACGCCCATGTCTTCCTGCCGGGCGCCTCCTTCCTCGAAAAGGACGGCACCTTCACCAATGCCGAGCGCCGCATCTCGCGCGTGCGCAAGGTCATGGCGCCGCTGGCCGGCTATGCCGATTGGGAGGTCACCCAGCTGCTTGCCAATGCGCTGGGCTACGCCATGCACTACACGCACCCGAGCGAAATCATGGCCGAGATCGCCGCGCTCACGCCCAGCTTCGCGGGAGTGAACTACGACAAGATCGACCGGCTGGGCAGCGTGCAATGGCCCTGCAATGACAGCACCGAAGAGGCCGGCACTTCCATCATGCACAGGGACCGCTTCGTGCGCGGCAAGGGCCGCTTCATCATCACCCAGTACGTGGCCACCGACGAGAAGGTCACCCAGCGCTTTCCGCTGCTGCTGACCACGGGCCGCATCCTGTCGCAATACAACGTGGGCGCCCAGACCCGGCGCACGCACAACAGCCACTGGCACAGCGAGGACCGGCTGGAAATCCATCCGCATGACGCCGAGGACCGCGGCATACGCGACGGAGACTGGGTCGGCATCGCCAGCCGCGCGGGCGAGACCGTGCTGCGCGCCAACGTCACCGAGCGCATACAGCCTGGCGTGGTCTACACCACCTTCCACTTTCCCGAATCGGGCGCCAACGTCATCACCACCGACAGCTCGGACTGGGCCACCAACTGCCCCGAATACAAGGTCACGGCCGTGCAGGTGCTGCCCGTCCCCCAGCACGCCCAGCCGTCCGACTGGCAGCGCGGCTTTGCGCGCATGCACGAAGAGCAGATCGGCCTGTTGCAAGCCGCGCAGGCAGGCAGCATGGCCGTGGCAGGGGGCAAGTGATGGACAGCGCCAACCTGATCCGCATGGCCAACCGCATCGGCGAGTTCTTCGAGGCCATGCCCGAGCGCGACGAGGCCCTGCGGGGCATCGCCGAACACATCCGCAAATTCTGGGAGCCCCGCATGCGCGCCGAACTGGCCCGCGTGCTGGCCAGCCCCGACGAGGCCCAGGCTCTCAAGCCCATCGTGCGCGAGGCGCTGGTGCTGCATCCGCTGACCTTGCCGTCGGCGGCGCAGGCTTAGCCAAACCGCTTCTTCTTCGCCATCTCCCGCGCCAGCTCCACAAAGCCGGCAGCGGCCGGCGACAGCCGCTCCATGCTGCGCACGGCCAGGCCGGTGACGCGGCGCTGGCGGGGCGAGAGGCTGCGGTAGACCATGCCTTCGGGCGCCTGCTCGGGCACGGCCAGGCGTGCGGCAATCGCAATGGCGTGGCCCTGGGCCACGAAGCCCTGCATGGAGGACATCTGCTCGAAGTGGTAGATGGCCGCAGGCTGGGCACCGGCCTCGGCCAGGAAGCGGTCGATGTGCGCGCCCGACCCGGCCGAGGTGCGCACAAAGGCCTCGCCCTGCAGGTCGGCGGCGCGGATGCTGCGCTGGGCCGCCAGCCGGTGCGATGCGGGCAGCAGCGCCACCAGTTCGTCTTCCACCAGGGGCACGGTCTCGAAGCGCTCGTCGGGCAGCACGACGAAGCCGATCTCCACGCGCCGCTCCAGCAACCACTTGACCACGGTGTCGTCGTTTTGCTCGTCGATCTGCACCAGCACGGCGGGCTGGCGGCGGCGGTATTCGGTGATCAGCGGTGGCAGCAGACGCAGCGAAGAGGTGGCGCCGAACGAGGCCACGCGCAGCGTGCCGCGCGCCATGCCGCGTTCGGCATCGGCCTCCTGCCGCAAGGCCTCCTTTTGCTGGAGGATGTCGTTGGCGCGCTGCAGCAGCCGCGTGCCTGCGTCGGTCAGTGGGGAGTGGGGGCCTTCGCGCCGCACCAACTGCACCTGCAGCTCGCCTTCCAGCGCGCGCAGGGCATGGCTGACGGCGCTCTGGGTAATGCCCAGCAGCGCGGCTGCGCGCGAGAAACTGCCGGCGCGGGCCAGCGCCGCGAACACTTCGAGCTGGGTGAAGGTCATGGGATCACGTTGTCTAGGTCATGAGCATTCGCTCATTTGTCTATGAATCGATATGAGCACATAGTACGCGCCATGAATTTTCAACGCTTCTTCGGTCCCCACCTGCGGCTTGTCGGCATGGCCCTGCTGTGGGGCGCTTCCTGGTCTGCGGGCCGCGTGGTGGCACAGAACATGCCGCCGCTGGCAGCCGCCAGCCTGCGCTTCCTGCTGGCCGCCGCCGTGCTGCTGCCCTGGCTGTACTGGGCCGGTGGCATGGCCGGTCTCAGGCACTGGAGCGCCAAGCGCTGGCTGGGCATGGCGGCCGCTGGCGCCACGGGCGTGTTCGGCTATGCGGCCTTTTTCCTGATGGGGCTGCAGCATGTGCCGGCCGGCAAGGCGGCCCTGGTGATCACGCTCAACCCCGTGCTCACGCTGGCGCTGGCGGTCTGGCTGTTCGGCGAGCGGCTCAACCGCACCATTGCCCTGGGCATGGCGCTGGCGGCCTGCGGCGCCGTGGTGGTGATCTCGCATGGCCAGCCGCTGGTGCTGCTGCAGGGATCGGTGGGCGCCGGCGAGCTGCTGATCCTGGGCTGCGTGGTGTGCTGGGTGACCTACACCCTGATCGGCCGCTGGCTGCTCACGGGCGTCGATGCGCTGTCGGCCACGGCCGTGACCTCGACCATGGGCGCGGCCATGCTGCTGGTGGCCAGCCTGGTGGTGGAAGGGCCGGCCGGCCTGCAGGCTGCCGTGCTTGGCAACGCAACCGCCTGGGGTGCGCTGGCCTTCCTGGCCTTCGGCGCCACGGCGCTTGCCTATGCCTGGTATTTCGATGGCGTCAAGGCGCTGGGCGCGGGCGCGGCCTCTGGCTACATCACCCTGGTGCCCGTGATCGGCGTGGCGCTGTCGGCGCTGTGGTTGGGCGAGAGCATCGATGCCAGCATCGTGCTGGGCGGCGGCATGGCCGTGGCCGGCACGGCGCTGATGAACTGGGGGCGCAGGCCTGCGGCTGCGGTGCACGTGGTTGCCAAGCGCACCGCAGTCCAGAGCTGAACGGACTCCGTCCGGTTCAATCCAGCGAGGCGCCCGAGGTGCGCACGCGTTCGCCCTGCACCTGGTAGTCGCGCGCCAGGAAGTCGCGGTATTCGGCGGGGCTGGAGGCCACGGCCACGTAGGAGAACGCGTCCACCTGGGTCTTGCGGAATTCGGGCTCCAGCAGCACGCGGCGCACATCGGCGGCGATCTTCTCCACCAGGGGCGCCGGCGTTCCAGCCGGTGCCAGCAGGCCGATGTTGAAGACAGCCTGGATGTCGCGCACGCCGGCTTCCTTGAAGGTGGGCACATCCGGCAGGGCGATGCTGCGTGTCTCCGAGGACACTGCCAGGGCCTTGAGCTTGCCCGACTTGATGTGCTGCTCGATCACCGACACGCCCAGCACCGCTGCGTCGATCTGGCCGGCGATGACTTCGGGGATCAGCGGTGCGGCGCCCTTGTAGGGCACGTGCACCATCTCCAGCCCTTCCTGCTTGGCGAACATGGCCAGCGGCAGGTGCACGATGCCGCCCGCGCCCGATGAGCCATAGGTCAGCGGTTTGGTCTTGCCTGCCTGGCGTGCCTGAGCGATGAACTCCTGCAGCGTGCCGGCCTTGGAGCTCTGGGGCACGAAGAAGACCATGGGCACGCTGATCAGGCGGGAGATGGGGGCGAAGTCCTTTTGCGGGTTGTAGGGAAGCTTCCTGTACAGGTGCGGGTTCATGGTCAGCGACGCTTCGGTCGCGGCGAACAGCGTGTAGCCGTCGGGTGCGCTCTTGGCCACGTACTCGGCCCCGATGATCTCGTTGGCGCCTGTGCGGTTGAGGATGACCACGGGTTGCGACCAGACCTTGTTCAGGCGCGTGGCCAGCGCGCGTGCCAGGTTGTCCACGGGGCCGCCGGCCGCGTAGGGCACGACGATGTTCACCGGCTTGGAAGGAAAGGCTGCCGGAGCCTGGGCGTGTCCCAGGGCGGGCACGAGGGCCACGGTGGCGGTCAGCAGGGTTGCGGCGATGCGATGCAGGCTGGACATGGTGTGGGAAGCGGGTACGGTGAAGCAGGCCGCACCCCAAGGGGCGGCCTGCTGTGGAACGGAAGAATCGAAAAAATGGCAGGCCGGAAGGCCCCGGAAGGTGGAGGCGCCTCAGGCGCGCACACGCTCCATGCGTGTCAGCGGCAAGGACTCGCCTTCGCTGACTGCGGGCTGCAGCACGAAGTTGAAGCGCGTGCGGACGAAAGGCGCGTTCACGCCCAGCGACTCATAGCCGGCCGGCGCCACGCCGCGCTCCAGCTCGACGATCAGGCCGTCACGCGTGGCGAAGGCGAAGTCATCGTCCAGGTAGGTATCGCCGGGCAGGTTGACCTGGGTGGTCAGCGTGCGCATGCCGGGTGCAACCACGAGAAAGTGGATGTGGGCGGGACGATGGCCGTGGCGTCCCAGCGCGTCGAACAGTTCCGAGGTGGGGCTGTTCGGCGGTATGGAGTAGCCGGGCGGCACATAGCTGCGAAAGCGGTAGCGGCCCTGGTCGTCGGTTTCTATGCGGCGGCGCAGCTCGTAGGGCTTCATGCCCGGGAAGAAGTGCGAGTAGCCGCCCTGGACATTGGCATGCCAGACATCGATGAGCGCATGCGGCAGAGGCTGGCCGTCAAGGTCCAGCACCCGTCCTTCCATCACGAAGACCTCGCCCTGGGGCTCGCCTTCGTCCAGGCGCGCCTCCGCTTGCGACAGCGGTGCACCGGCCACGAACAGCGGGCCTTCGATGGCGCGCGGCGTGCCGCCCGCGCGACCGGCACGCGCATCGGCCTCGTCGCTGCGGATGTCCAGCAGCCGGTCGAAGCCCAGGCCTGCCGTGATCAGGCCCAGCTGGCCGCTGCTCCCAAGGCGGCCCAGCCAGTCCACGGCGGCCCAGAACTCGTCGGGCGTGACATCCATCTCGTCGATGGTGTGGAACAGATCGCTGACGATGCGCTGGGTCAGCGCCCGCACGCGGTCGCAGCCAGGGGCGATCTGCTTGCTGTTGACCAGATTCAGCAGCTGGTCCTGGGACAGTTCGGACATGTTTGTCTCCTCGTGGTTTTATGGGATGTCCTGGAAAAGAGAAGCGCTCAATCCATGCTGATGTTGCGCTCCGTGATCACCTTGGTCCAGCGCACGGACTCGGCCTGCAGGTGCTTGGCCGCTTCCTCGGGCGTGGAGCCCACGACCTCGGCGCCGATGGCCTTGAAGCGTTCGAGCACGTCGGGCTGCTTCATCTCGGCCACGAAGACCTGGTTGAGCTTCTTGACGATGGCCGGCGGCGTGCTGGCGGGCATGAAGACGGCGAACCAGGGCGAGACCTCGTAGCCCTTGATGCCGGCCTCTTCCATGGTGGGCACGTCGGGCATGCTGGACGAGCGCTTGGCCGTGGTCACGGCCAGGGCGCGCAGCTTGCCCGACTGGATGTGCGGGCGCGCCGAGGTGATGGAGTCGAACATGTAGTTGACCTGTCCGCCCAGCAGGTCGGAGACGGCCGGGCCCGATCCTTTGTAGGGGATGTGCAGGATGTCCACGCCGGCCAGCGAGTTGAACACTTCGCCTGCCAGGTGGATGGAGGTGCCGTTGCCGGCCGAGGCATAGGTCAGCTTGCCGGGCGAGGCCTTGGCGGCGGCCACCACGTCGGCCACGCTCTTGACGTTGGGCTGGGTGGAGTTGGTGACCAGGATGTTGGGCACCACGGCCAGCACGCCCACGGGGGCGAAGTCCTTGATCGGGTCGTAGCTGAGCTTGCGGTACAGCGGCTTGTTGGTGGCCATGCCGATGGAGGTGATCATCAGCGTGTAGCCGTCGCCGGGCTGCTTGGCCACGAAGTCGGCGCCGATGTTGCCGCCGGCGCCGGGACGGTTCTCGATCACGAAGGGCTGGCCCAGCGTGCGACCGGCCTTCTCGCCCAGGGTGCGCGCAATGGCGTCCATGGCGCCGCCCGGCGGGAAGGGCACGATCCAGCGGATGGGCTTGCTGGGCCAGTTGGCCTCGGGTGCCTGCGCATGGGCGGCGGGCATCACGGCGGACAGGCACAGGCCTGCGGCTGCGGCGGTCAGAAAACGGCGTTTCACATTCACTTCAGTTGTCTCCGAAAAATTTGGTCTTGGTTTGGGCTGTGCTCAGGCGATGGCCGAGGGATGCCTTGCCAGCGGCGTGACCTGGATGTCCATGTAGGGGAACAGCGGCAGGCCCTGCAGCAGCTCGTGCAGCTCGTCGTTGGAAGCCACGTCGAACACGCTGTAGTTGGCGTACTCGCCCACCACGCGCCAGATGTGGGGCCAGCGTCCGTCGTGCTGCAGCTGCTGGGAATAGGCCTTCTCGCGGGCCTTGATCTCGGCTGCCACGTCGGCGGGCAGGTCGTGGGGGATCTTCACGTCCATGCGGACCAGATAAAGCATGTTTGTCTCCAGGAGGAATGAAAGGAATTCAGGTCGCAGCCCCGGTCCGGGCCTGCCCCATGTCGAAGTGCTGCGGCTGGCTGCCGGCCAGCGCGCGGTCGAAGCGGTCCAGCTGCTGCAGGTCGATCTCCAAGCCCAGGCCGGGCCCGTCGGGCAGTTGCAGCTCGAAGTCGCGGATGGCCATGCGCTCGGTGACGATGTCGTCCACCAGCAGCTGGGGGCCGAACAGCTCGCAGTTGTAGTGCTGCCCGCCCAGCGTGGCAAAGACATGGGCCGAGGCGGCCGAGCCGATCGAGGTCTCCAGCATGGTGCCGCCGTACCAGCCGATGTCGGCCGCCTGGGCAATGGCCGCCACCTTGCGCGTGCGCAGCAGGCCGCCGTGCTTGGCCACCTTGAGCGAGAACACATGGCTGGCCTGCTCGCGCGCCAGGCGCATGGCGTCGTAGGGCGTGCACACGCTCTCGTCGGCCATGACCAGGGCGCCCTGCAGCGTGGCCGTCAGCTCGCGCAGCGCGGGCACGTTCCAGCCGGCCACGGGCTGCTCGATCAGGGTCACGCCGGCATCGATCAGCTGCGGCAGAAAGCGCCGCGCCGTGGCGCCGTCCCAGGCCTGGTTCACGTCCACGGTCAGCGTGGCGCGGCCCTGCAGGCCGCGCGCGATCTCGCTTACATGGGCCACATCGGCTTCAGGCGTGCGCGCGCCGATCTTCATCTTGAAGATGCGGTGGCGCTTTTGTTCCAGGCGCAGCTGGGCCTCGGCCAGGTCACGCTCGATGTCGCCGCTGGCCAGCGTCCAGGCCAGGGGCAGGCTGTCGCGCTGCTTGCCGCCCAGCAATTGCCACAGCGGCAACTGCAGGCTGCGGGCCACGGCGTCCAGCAGCGCGATCTCGACGGCGCTCTTGGCAAAGGCATTGCCCTTGCAGGCCAGGTCCATGCGCGAGAGGCAGGCCTCGAAGCGCGCGCCGTCCTGGCCGATCAGGCTGGGCGCCAGGTGGTTGGTGATGGCGTGGTGGATGCTCTCGGGCGATTCCTCGTTCCACGACGGGCCGCCAATGGTGGCGGCCTCGCCAAAGCCCGTGGCGCCATTACGCAGCCACAGCTGCACGATCACCGGGCTTTGCCGGCTGATGGAGCCGAACGACAGCTTGTGCGGACGGATGGTGGGAATGTCGAGGATCCGCGCCTCGATGCGCTCGATCAGGAAACGGTCTTGCATGGCAATGGCGTGTGTCTTGGCTGGCGGCGGCTGCCGGCGATGGACACAAGCGTAAATCCATGCATTGTGTGGATCTATTGAATTATTTGTGAGAAATCATTCGATGGTGTCGATGTATTGAATGCCTGCGCGGCAGGCAGGGGGCGCGGCAGCCTTCTGCGGCGCACGCCCTCTGGCGACGGGATCAGAAACTGCTGCGCAGCGTGACCATGATGCTGCGCGGCAGGCCGTAGTAGTTGCTGCGTGTGGCCGTGCCCACGCGCTCCCAGTAGACGCGGTCGAAGAGGTTGTCGATGTTCACGGCCAGCTTGACCTTGGGGGTGAGCGGGTAGGCGGCATAGACGGACCAGACGCCGTAGCCGCCCGCGCGCCAGCGCACGGTGCCCAGGGTGTCGTAGAACTCGCTGACGGCGCGCACGCCCGCGCCCAGCTCCAGCCCCTGGGCCACGGGGCCGGCCACGCGGTAGCGCGCCCACAGGTTCACGCTGTGGCGCGGTGACATGGTGCTGAAGTCGGTGCCCGTCTGTGTGACGGTGCCCTGCAGGTATTTGGAGCGCATGTAGGCGTAGCTGGCTGCCACGTCCCAGCGCGGCGACAGCGAGCCGACCACTTCGGCCTCGAAGCCTTCGGAGCGCACCTTGCCTGCGGGGATGACGAAGGCGGCGTCGCCAGGATCGGCCAGCGCGCGGTTGGTGTCCTGCATGCGGTAGATGGCGGCGGTGGCGCTCAGGCGGCCGTCCAGCAGGCTGCCCTTGATGCCGGCCTCCACCTGCCGGCCCTCGCGCGGGGCGATCTGGCCGCCGCCGGCCAGGCGCCCGCTTTGCGGCTGGAAGATGCGCGACTGGCTGGCGTAGAGCGTCCAGCTGTCGTTCAGATCGAAGAGCACGGCGCCGAAGGGCGTGAACTGGCCATCGACCTCGTAGCCCGAGCGCGTGTTCTGCAGCCGGTCCGAGGTTTCTGTCTTCCACCAGCTCTTGCGCGCGCCCGCCACCAGGGTGAGGGCCTGCGTGGGCTTGATGCGCAACTGGCCGTAGACGCCGCGCAGGCTGGTGCGCGTGATGTCGTCGGCAAAGGGCTTGAAGCTGGGCTCGGGGATGGAGGAGGGGTCGTAGTGGAACAGGTCGGCCGGCGTGTTCATGGCGCCGCGCAGCATGCGCAGGTGCATGTTGGAGCTGCGGTAGTCCGCGCCCGCGATGAAATGGTGCGTCTGCCCGGCCCATTGCCAGGGCGTGCTGTAGTAGATGTCGGCCGTGGTGTCGGCATAGTCGCGGTCCACGGTCTGGGCCTGGGTGAAGCGGCTGATGCCGGTGTCCGAGACGGCCGAGTAGCCGTTGATGTACTTGTCGCGCTGCTGGCGCAGCACGCGGCGTGCGGCCACCTTGAAAAGGCCGCCGCCGTCGAGCCGCGTCTCGGACTCGATGAAGCCGGCCAGCGATTCGGGCGCGGCGCGGCCCCAGTCGGCGGCAATGGCCACGTCGCGCGGAATGGGGGCCAGCCTGCCGTCGGCGTGGGCGGGCAGGCCGGTGTCGTAGTTGCCCCGGCCGCGCTGCCAGGTGGCGCCCACCGAGACCGTGCTCTGGGAAGTGATGTCCAGCTCCACCGTGCCATACAGGGCCTGCTTGTGGCCGTCCATGGCCATCACGGGGCTGCCGAAGTTCTCGTGCAGCGCCACCACCCGGCCACGCAGGCGGCCATCTTCGGACAGCGGGCCGGTGACATCCACCTCGGCCCGCTTGCGGCCCCGCGAGCCCAGGCCGATGGCGCCCTGGCCCTGGTAGTCCGGCAGGGCGCGCTTGCGCACCAGGTTGAGCATGACGCTGGGCTCGCCCGCGCCCGAGAACAGCCCGGCCGGCCCGCGCAGGGCCTCGACCCGGTCGAACAGGGCCAGGTCCAGCGTTTCCTGGGTGGCCGGGTTGCCGCTGACGGTGAGACCGTCCAACTGGTAGGTGGAGGACTGGTAGCCGCGCGAGAGGATGTCGCTGCGCCCGCCCGTGCTGCTTTGCCGGCGCACGACGATGCCGGGCACCACCTTGGCGGCTTCGGTGAGCTCCACGAAGTTCTGGTCATCGAGTTGCGCGCGCGAGATCACGGACACGGACTGCGGCGTCTCCCGCGCCGTCAGCTCGATCTTGGTGGCCGCGCTGGCATAGGGCGCCCGGTAGCTGCCCGTGCCTTCCGTGCGGCCGTCGCGCAGGGCCGTGGCCGTCACCCGCACTTCGTCCAGCGCGGTCTGCGGGCGCGCCGGGGCGGGGCGCAGCAGCCAGCCGCCCTGGGGCTGGGCAGAGGCTTGCAGCCCGCTGCCGGCCAGCAGGCGCTGCAGTGCCTCGGCCGGCTCCAGGCGGCCCTGGACGGCGGGCGCGGTCTTGCCTGCCAGCAGGGCGCTGTCGGCCGCGATGCTGGTGCCGGTGGCGCGCGCCAGGGCCTTGATGGCGTCGGACAGCGGCTGGGCCGGCAGGTCGATGTCGGCAGGGGCGGCCAGGGCTGGCGTGCAGGCCAGTGCCGCCGCGCAGGCGAGCAGGGACAGGCAGGCGCGTGCCGGGCGGGAGGAAAGAGGGCGGGCGGGCATGGCGGGAACGTTCTCCTGGAAATCGGTTGTGCTCGCCTGTATGACGGGGCAGCCCGCCGGATCCCTGATGTGTGTTGGCCGCTTTTTTTCAGTTTTTCCGGATTTTTTCCGGCGCCGTGCTGCGCGGGGCCAGCCAGGTGGCGCCGTCGCGCTCCTGCACGCGCACGGCGGCGATGCGCGGCAGCGCGTCCAGGAAGCTCTCCACATCGGCGCGCTGCACGGCGGCCGTGATGCGCGGCCCGCCCGTGCCGTCGGCTACGGCCGCACGCACGGGCTGGCGGCGCCAGCGCGACAGCGTGGCCGCGATCTCGCCCAGCCCGGCGCTGTCGAAGACGATGAGGCCGCGTTCGATGGACGAGAAGCTGTCGCGCGCATCGCGCTGTACGCGGCGGGGGAGGGGGCTGGCGTGGGCGCCATCGGCACCGGGTGCGGCACCGGGTGCGGCACCGGCGCTTTCGTCCGGCAGTTCCCCCACTTCGCCCGCCTGCAGCAGCAAGGACGGTGCTCCTTCAGCACCTTTCACCGCCAAACGCACCGTGCCATGCTCCACGCTCACCCGCACCAGGCCCGGCAGCCGGTTGACGGTGAAGCGCGTGCCCAGCACGGTGATGCGCGCCTGGCCTGCGTCGATGGTGAAGTGGCGGTCTGCATCCCTGGCCACGTCGAACAGGGCCTCGCCCCGCTCCAGCACCACGGCGCGCTGGCGGCGCGTGTAGCGCGTGGCGATGCGGCTGGCCGGTCCCAGGGTCAGCACGCTGGCGTCGGGCAGGTTCAGCACGATGCGTTCGCCAATCGCACTGTCGCGGGCCAGGGCGAACACGGTGGTGTCCTGCCATTCAAGCCAGCCGCGCCATGCCAGCAGGCCCGCCGTGCCCAGGCCGGCAACGCCCAGCACGCCGCGGGTGATGGCTGCGCGGCGCGTGTTGCGGCGCTGGCGTGCGGCGGTGTTCACGGCCGTGGCCAGGGCCTCGGTGCGGGGCGTGGAGTCGAAGTCCTGCCACAGCGCCTCGAAGGCGGCGTATTCGGCGGCGTGGCGCGGGTCGGCGTCCATCCAGGTGCGCCAGGCGGCGGCGTCGGCGGCGCCGGGCTGCGCTCCCGCATCCCGGTGCATGCGTATGAACCAGCGCGCGGCCTCTTCGCGCGGCGTGGTCATGGCGCGAGCAGCTCGCGCGCGGCGCGCAGGTCCAGCAGGGCGCGCATCAGGTGGCGCTCCACCATGTTCAGGCTGATGCCCAGCGTGGCGGCAATCCTGGGCTGCGAATGGCCTTCCACCTTGCACAGCCAAAACACCTCGCGGCAGCGCGGGGGAAGCCCTTCGATGACCCGCTGCGCAGCGGCCAGGCGCTGCTGCAGATCGGCCAGCACCTCGGCGGAAGGCGCGGTGAATGCTTCCTGCACTGCGATGGCGTCCGCGCGCCTGCCGGGGGCCGGGGAGTCCGGCTCGCCTGCCAGGTCGGGCAGGGGCACGAAGCGGCGTTCATGCGCCATCTGGTCCGCGAGCACGGTACGCGCCACCACGCGCAGATAGGCGTGCGGCTGGGCGATGCCTTCATGCCTGCCGCTGAGGGCGTAGCGCACGAAGGCGTCATGCAGCACATCCTGCGCACGGTGGATGCAGCGCGTGCTGCGCCAGATGGCGGGCAGCAGGCTGCCGTAGGCCCAGCGCAGGTCCAGGCCCAGCCAGGCTGCGGGAGTCGGATGGCGTGTCATACGAACGGGAATGGAGGCCGGGCGTGCCGACCGGCAGGTTCAGGGAGCAGGGTTGCGGCATTCTAAATGAGACTTTTTCTCATTTGTTGCCGAATGCCCACGCGCGCTCTGCCCTGTCTGGCTCCGCTACAGCAACTCCGCCGGCCGCGTCTCCGATGCGCCGGTGCGGCAGGGCAGGGTGATGCGAAACAGCGACCCGCCTTCGGAGCGGTTGCTGGCGGCGATGGTGCCGTCCATGGCGTCGATGATCTTGCGGCAGATGGCCAGGCCCAGGCCGGTGCCGCCCGAGCCGTTGCGGGTTTTGCTGGACTGCACGAAGGGCTGGAAGATCTTGTCCAGCTCCTGCGGAGGAATGCCCGGCCCCTGGTCGGAGACGGCGATGCAGATATCGCCCTGTTCATCGATGCGGCCCTGCACATCGATGCGCCCGCCAATGGGCGAGAACTTGATGGCATTGGCCAGCACATTGCGCACCACCTGCTGGAAGCGCACGGGGTCGGCCTTGGCGATCAGCGGCGTGTCGTCGAGCTCCAGCCGCAGGTCGATCAGCTTTTGCTGCTGCTGCGGCTCCAGCTCGCGCACCACGGGCCGGATCAGGCTCCTGAGGTCGGTGCGCTCCACGTGGATGGTGCCCACGGCGCTTTCCAGCTTGGCCACGTCCAGCAGGTCGTTGACCAGGGCCAGCATGCGTATGCCCGCCTCGTGGATGTCGTTGAACATGTCGGCCATGGCGGGATTGCCGCGCGAGCGCAGGCCGCCGAGCTCGGCAAAGCCCATGATGGACTGCAGCGGGGTGCGCAGCTCGTGGCTCATGTTGGCCACGAATTCCGATTTCACGCGGAAGGCCTCTTCGGCCGCGTCGCGGGCTTCGCGGGTGGCATGCTCGGCTGCGCGGAATTCGCTCACGTCCACAAAAATGCTGAGCACGCCGGTGATCTGGCCCTGGGCATTCTTGACGGCTGCCTTGGAGATCTGCACATCGCGGTAGCTGCCGTCCACATGGGGCAGCCGGGCCTCCACCATCATGCGCTGGCCCGAGCGCATCACGACCTGGTTGCTGCGCATCTGCAGCAGGGCATCGTCGCGCGCGTGCAGGCCCTTGATCTCGTGGCCGAGCACGGCGTAGCGGCCCCGGCCGAAGAAGTCCTCCCAGGCCTTGTTGACCAGGGCCACGCGCTGGTCCGCGTCGGTGACCAGCATGGGCAGGGGCGTGGTCTCGAACAGCAGATGCTGGAAGGCCAGCTGGGTCTGCAGTTCCTGCTGGGCCTTCCAGCGGGCGGTCACGTCCACGGCGCTGCCGGCAAAGCCCACCAGCCGGCCGTCGCGCAGCAGGGGAACCACGGCGATGTCGCAGAGCATCTCCCGGTTGCCCGGCAGGCGGAACATGGCCTGGCAGTTGCGCGGTGCCAGCCGGGCCAGGGGATCGAGCAGGGCCTGGATCTGCGCCAGGTACGAGCCGTCCACGATGTTCTCCAGCGGCTGGCCCACGGCCTCGGCGCTGGGCTGGCCGGTCAGCTGCTCCCAGCGCGCGTTCACGAAGGTCAGCAGTCCCTGGCTGTCGGTGCGAAAGATCAGCTCCTGCACGCTGCGCATGAGCACGGCCATCTCATGCTCGCTGCGCGCCAGGCGCGCCTGTGCCTGCTCCATGGCCTGCAGTGCCGACTTCTGGACCCTGCGGGTCTTGAGCACCGACCAGCTCAGTCCCAGCACCAGGGCCAGCAGGGCCACGCCAGCCACGAAGAAGGCAAAGGCGTTGTCCCGCCAGCGCGCCACCATGGCCGCGTAGGGCTCCTCCACCACCAGCAGCAGCGGCCAGTTGCGCACGGTGCGGAACGACACGATCTGGTGGCGGCCCAGCATGCCCGCGCCGATGTAGGAGCCGAATTCGCTGTGCGGCAGCCATTCCTGGAACAGCGGCGTCTGCAGCGCGGCGGCTGCCTGCACGCCCGTGCCCTCATTGGTGCTGGCCAGGGGCCGGCCGTCATAGGTCAGCAGCACGGCCTCGTAGCTGAGGGTCTCCAGCGTGGACTGGTAGAAGTTGGCCACGGCGTCGGGATTGATCAGGGCCACCAGCACGGCGGGCATGCCGTTGTCCTGGTGGAAGGTCAGCAACTGCGGCAGAAAGGACACGCCGCGCGGCGTCGGATGCGCCCGTGGCGCCAGCGACGACAGGCTGCGGCCGGGCACCAGCCGGCCCAGCTGGGGCTTGCCGGGGACGAGGACGGCCGCCTTGTCGTGCAGCAGATCCTGCGTGTTGATCTGCTGGCCGGCCTCCCCGGCCTGGGTGCTGGCCAGGATGAGGCCCTTGTCGTCGATCAGCGCCATGCTGCGCAGGTAGGGCAACTGGGCGATCAGCAGGGCCATGGCGGCCTCGCGCGTGCCGCGCCCACTGCCTGCGGCCACGATGGCCGGGTTGTGCGCCAGGCTGGCCAGGGCCATTTCGGTGTTCTCGAAGGTCTTGGCCGTCTGGTCCTCCAGCACGCGGGCCAGCAGCGAGGCCTGGGACTTGCTCTGGTCCGCATCGGCATGCAGCTGGCTCCAGACGAAGAGCACCAGTCCGGCAAGCACGCACAGTGCAAAGGTCAGCACCAGTGCCTTGATGTGGGCACTGCGCCGGGCTCCGAGAAAATGATGCGCGGCAGCTCGTTCAGACATGATGAAGGTGCTCCATCGGAAGTTTCAGGGCGCGACGATGGCGGTCAGGCCGTTGTGGCGCGCGGCCCTGGCCAGGCGGCCGTCGCGCTTGATGTCCGAGACGAACTGGTTCAGGCGCGCCAGCCACTGGGCGTCGGCAGGGCTGGCCGCATAGCCGTAGGGCAGCACATGGAAGGGCTGGGGCGGCGCGATCAGCTGCACCCAGTCCGAACTGTCCAGCAGCTTGCGGCTGTACGGGTAGTCGGTCATGAACACGTCCACGCGCCCGGCCATGAGTTCCTTTTCGCGGGTTTGCGGCGGCTCCACCAGCACCAGGTGCGCATGCTTGAGCGACTCGCGCATGACCGGCTCCATGAAGGTGCCGCGCTGCACGGCCACCTGCACGCCGGGCTGGTCGATGTCGGCCCAGCTGCGCACGGCGGGGTTGCTCTTGGTGGTGATGCCGTAGATATCGCTGCTCAGGTAGGGCTGGGTGAAGCGCAGCTGCTGCTGGCGCTGCGGCAGGATGCCGACGGCGAACATGGCCACGTCGCAGCGCGACTCCAGCAGGTCGGGCACCAGCCGCGAGAAGGACGAGTCCACATGCTGCAGCCGCGCGCCCAGGTCCTTGGCCAGCTCTGCCGAGAGCTCCGCGTCGATGCCCGTGAGCCTGCCCGTGCGTGCGTCACGGTAGGTGATGCCGTAGTAGTCGGGCCAGATGCAGACCTTCAGCGTGTGGCTGCTGGCCACGCGGTCCAGCACCTCGCCGGCCCGTGCTGCGCCAGGCCCCATGGCCAGCACCGCCACCCAGACCGGCACCAGTGCCAGCAGCAGCGCCTGCACAACGGGCAGCACAGCGGGCAGCACAACGGCCTGCACGGCGGCCCGCACCAGCGCGGACAGGCGCGCGGCGTTCCCGGACGGTATCTGCCATCGGCCCGCGGCGGCCTGCGTGTGCATCGTCATCAGTCGCTCCTGTAAAGACTGGCCAGGGTCTCCAGCAGCCGGTTCGGGCTGAAGGGCTTGAGCAGGTATTCGTCGGCACCGGCATTGAAGCCCGCCTCGCGGTCCTGCGCACTGCCCCGGGCCGTCAGCAGGATCACCCGCGTGTGCCGCAGGTCGTAGGAGGTCTTGATGCGGCAGCACACCTCCAGGCCGTCCAGCGTCCCCGGCATCATCATGTCCAGCAGCACGACATCGGGCTGGCTGCGCTGGGCCAGGGCCCAGGCTTCGTCACCGGTCGGCGCCTCCATGACTTCGTATGCGCTGGACTCCAGCGTCATGCGCAACAGCTTGCGGATGTCGGCTTGGTCTTCGGCGATCAGTATCTTCTTCATGGCGGGCCTTTCGCAACGCAGTTGAAGGTTTCTGCGTTGGATTGAATCATAAATATCAAATTCATCAAATTTGTATTGTTTTTTTTAATCGTATTTGATGCAAAATTGCTGCCATGTCCGAGAACAGCACCCCACCAGGCCAAATTCCGCACTACACGACCGCTGAGGTGGCCAAGCTGCTGGGCATGGCGGTGCGGTCGGTTCAGCTCATGGTCGATCGCGGCGATCTGGAGGCCTGGAAGACCCCCGGGGGGCACCGGCGCATCACGCGCGCCTCCGTGGAGCGCTGGCGCGGCAGGCAGGGCGATGCGGCCACCACGTCCGGGGCGCCAGCGGCGGCCCCGGCGCCCGCTCCCGCGCAGGCCGGCACGGGCCCGCGCGTGCTGCTGATCGAGGACTCCGTGCACTTCCAGAACCTGGTGCGCCTGCTGGTGCAGCGCCACTTTCCCGACGTGCAGCTGCACGTGGCGCACGACGGGATCACCGGCATGGCGCTGTACGGGCAGATCCAGCCCGACGTGCTGCTGGTGGACATCCTGCTGCCCGACATCGATGGCGCCGCCCTCATCACCACCTTGCGCACGCATGAGCAGTTCGCGCGCTGCAAGCTGCTGGTGGTCACCTCGCTGGATGCGGCAGAGCGCGAGGCCTACGCCTTTGCGCTGGGCGGCGCGCGCGTGATCCACAAACCCCAGCTCGTGCAGGAGCTGCCCGAGGCGCTGGGCGAGCTGCTGGGCAGGCAGGCAGCGTGAATCCGGCCCATCCTGCGGTCCTGCTGGTGGAGGACGATGCCTCGATTGCGCGATTCGTCACGCTGGCGCTGGAGGGAATGCCCCTCACCCTGGTGTCCTGCGCGAGTGCGGAGCAGGCGCAGAGCCTGCTGCAGAGCCAGCCCTTTGCCCTGCTGATCACCGACCTGATGCTGCCCGGCGCCTCCGGGGTCGAGCTCATCGAATGGCTGCGCAACTCCCCGCAGGCAGGCTGCAGCGCCGTGGTCTTCAGCGCCGGCGTGCGGGCCGACGTGGCGCTGCGGCTGGAGCAACTGCAGGTCTGGGGCGTGCTGCGCAAGCCCGTGTCGGTGGCGCAACTGGTGGACTGCGTGGAATCGGTGCTGGCGGCGCAACCGGCCGGCTCGCCCGCGCCAGCCAGCGTGCAAGCTGCCGGTGCGGATATGCCGGCGGATGTGCCGGCGGATGGCGGCCCAGCCGCCGTCTCCAGCTACTTCGGCGGCGATGCCGCCCTGTTCCACAGCTACCGCGCCAGCTGTCTTGCGCAGTTGCCCGACGATGTGGCGCTGGGCGAAAACCTGCTGGCCGCGCGTGATGCCGCGGCGCTGCGCCGGCTGGCGCACAACCTCAAAAGCGTGCTGCGCCTGCTGGGGCACGAGCAGGCCAGCGGCCTGGCGCAGACGCTGGAGCAGGCCTGCCTGGCCAGCGACTGGGCCGGCGCCACCGATGCCTGGCGGCAACTGGGCGCGGCCCTGCTGGGAATGCTGGACGGCGCGGGCCAGCGACCCCGGCGCGGCTGACACCGCGCCCGCCATTCCGCCATTGCGCCATCCCGCCGTCATTGCGGCGGGCTGCGCCGCACCCAGCCGTGCCAGATTCCCGCCGCCGTGGGAATGGCCAGGCAGACGCCGGCCAGCATGTCGCCAAGGCCGCCGTCGCTGAACAGGGCCGAGACCAGGCCGATGGCCGTCAGCACGCCCAGCGCGATGGGCCAGCCCCAGAGGGCGAGAAAGCCCCGGTGTTGCGCGCCGCTCATGCCGTGATCTCCTTGCCGCGCGGCGCGGGTTGCGGGGCCGGCACGCTCTTGCCCTTTTTGACCCACAGGTACAGGCCCGTGCCCAGCACGATGATGCTGGCGATGTCCAGCAGCGCCCAGAGGATCTGCATGGCCCGCCCGCCGTAGTCGCCGAAGTGCAGCGGCTGGGACACCAGCAGCGCCGTCAGATACCAGGGCAGGGCGGGCGCGGCCGTGACCTGGGCGGTCTTGGCGTCCACCAGCACGGGCAGGAACAGGCGCGAGGTCAGGGGCTCGTTGCCACGCAGGAAGAAGGTGTGGTGGTGCGGGCTGGAGAACGTGGTGCCGGGGAAGGCGATGAAGTACAGCTTGGTGCCCGGCACCTGCTGCTGGGCGGCCTGCAGCGATTGCTGCAGCGAGGCGCGCTCCGCCACCGGCACCGTGTCCTGGCCCTGGTAGGGCGCCAGCACGCTGCTGAGCTGGTCATGCTGCCAGTACTTGATCAGCAGGTCGGCCCAGGTATTGATCATGCCGGTGGCGCCCACCACGAACAGCCACACCAGGGTGACGATGCCCAGCAGGTTGTGCAGGTCCAGCCACTTCAGGCGCGGCTGGCGCGTGCGGCGCACGGTGCCGAAATCGAGCTTGCGCATGAAGGGCGCGTACAGCACCACGCCGCTGACGATGGCGATCAGCAGCAGCAGCCCCATGAGGCCCAGGAACAGCTTGCCCGGCAGGCCCGCGAACAGGTCCACGTGCAGCTTGAACATGACCCACATGAAGCCCTGGTCGAAGCGCGGCTGGGCCAGCAGCTCGGCCGTGCGCGCATCGATGACCACGGAGCGGAAGTCGTCCGTGGGCGCCGGCGTGGGCGTCATGGTGACGAACCAGAGGTCATCGGTGTCGTCGGACTTGGAGACGAACTGCACCACGCGGTCCGGGTGCTGGGCGCGGGCCACCTCCAGCACCTTGTCCAGGCTGGCATGGGGCGTGCCCTGGGGCATGGGCGGGGCCTCCACCTCGGTGCCCAGCAGGTGGCCGATTTCGTGGTGGAAGATCAGCGGAAGGCCGGTCAGGCACAGCAGCAGCATGAAGACGGTGCAGACCAGGCTGCTCCATTTGTGCAACCAGGCCCAGGTCTTGATCGTGTGGCTTTGCATGGGGTGTTTTTTCTCTGACAGAAGGGGGCCTGGGGCCCCCGCCATCACCGCGCCCCCGGCGCCATGCCGGGGGCGGGGCGGTTGCCGGTGGCCGGGGGCTTAGAAGTCCACTTGTGCCGACAGCATCAGCGTGCGCGGCGCGCCCGTGGTGGTGTAGCCGGCGGCAGTCACCCAGTAGCTCTTGTTGCTGACGTTCTCCAGGCTGGCGCGCAGCACCACCGGCTTGCCGGCCACGTGGGTGCGCAGGCGTGCGCCCAGGTCCAGGCGTGTCCAGCCGGGCATGCGCAGGATGTTGGCCGCGTCGTAGTACATGGACGAGGTGTGGATCACGCGGCCGTTCAGGCTCAGGCCCTCCACCCAGGGCGTATCCCAGTCCAGGCCCAGGTTGAAGGTGCGCTCGGGCACGCCGTTGGCATCGTTGCCCTGGTTCACGCCGCCTGCCGTGCGCGAGAGCTTGGCGTTGTTGAAGGCCGCGCTGGCCAGCAGGCGCAGACCCTTGTGGATCTCGCCGTAGGCGGTCAGCTCCAGGCCGCGGTTGCGCGTCTCGCCGCCGAAGCTGTAGACATTGGTCACCGGGTCGGTCATGGAGCCCGGGCGCTGGATCTGGTAGAGCGCGGCCTGCGTGGTCATGCGGCCCCAGTCCACCTTCACGCCCACTTCGTACTGCTTGGACTTCTGCGGCGCGAACACCTGGCCGGCATTGGCCGTGTTGGGCCCGGCCGTGCCGCCTGCCGACAGGCCAGCTGTGTAGTTGGCGTAGACCGAGACATTGTTCTGCGGCTTGAACACCACGCCGGCCAGCGGCGTCACGGCGCTGGCCTTGTACAGCGTGGTGCCGCTGGCGTTCTTCTGGTCGATGGTCTGGTCGCGCAGGCCCACGGTCACCAGCACGCGGTCGCTGAACAGCGCCATGGTGTCGGCCAGCGCCAGGCTGTGCTGCGTCAGCTCGGCGTTCTTGGTGGGCGCGCCGCGCACGAAGTCGATGGCAGGCAGGGGCGAGGGGTTGTAGATGTTGGAGGGGACGGCTTTGGTGGTCAGCTGGTAGAAGTAGCCGCTCTCGCGGTCCATGTAGTTGGCCGCGGCCACCACGGTGTGGCCGATGGCGCCGGTCTTGAAGCGCGTGCGCAGGCCCACGTCGGCCGAGGTGGTCTTGTTGAACTCGTCGTAGAAGCCGTTGCGCACCGTGAAGTTGCCCAGCGAGTCGATGCGCTGCACGGCCGTGGGGAAGCTCTGGTCGCTGGACACATCGCTGTAGCCCACGCCGCCGTAGACGGAGGTGTTGGCGTTGATGTCGTATTCCACGCGCGAGATCACGGTCTTGGCCTTGTCCAGCAGCTCCGTGCCCGGATTGAAGTTGGTGCGGCTGTCGGGCACGGCGGGCACCTGGGTGATGCCGGCCAGGAAGGCGCTTTGCGGGCGGAATTCCGTGGTCTTGCCGCTGGTGGTCAGCGCGTCCAGCGACCAGCGCAGGCCCTGGCCTTCGTAGTCCAGGCCGACCGATGCCAGGCCCAGGCGCTGGCGGCCGCCGTCGATATTGCCTTCGCCGTTGCGCCACACGCCATTCACGCGCACGCCCCACTGGTTGTCTTCGCCAAAGCGGCGGCCCACGTCCAGGTGGGTGCCGAACTGGGCCTTGCCCATGTAGGTGGCGGTCAGGCGGTTCAGCGGCACGTCGCCCGCGCGCTTGGTCACCACGTTGATGCTGCCGCCGATGCTGCCGCTGGGACCCACGCCATTGGTCAGCGAGCCGGGGCCCTTGAGCACTTCCACGCGCTCGATCACCTCCAGCGGCAGGCGCGTGGAGGGCGACAGGCCGTACAGGCCGTTCACCGACACATCGCGCATGGACAGGGAAAAGCCCCGTACCTGGAAGTCATCGCCATAGCCGCCGCGCGCCTGCAGCGTGCGCACCGAGGCGTCGTTCATCACCACGTCGGCGATGGTCAGCGCCTGCTGGTTCTCGATCAGCTCCGAGGTGTAGTTGGTCGTGCTGAAGGGCACGTTCATCTGGTCGGTCTTGCCCAGGATGCCCAGGTCGCCGCCGCGCGCGATCTGGCCGCCGGCATAGGTCTTTTGCAGTCCGCCAATGGCCTCGGCCTGGTCGCTCACCGTCACCTCCTTGAGGGCCGGGCCCTCGGCCGTCTGGGCCGCCACGCCCACGGCGGCCAGGGCCAGGCCGGCGCCCAGGCATTGGCGGATCAGGCGCGTGAGGGGGTGGGGAGCGAAGCGGAAGTCCGCAGGAGTGCTGTGGTGCGTCATGGCAGTCATGTGCAAAGGTTGGAAAAAGCGGGAGGAAAAACCGTGAAGAAAAACCGGGAAGAAAAGCCGGGAAGAAAAGCCGGGAGGGGAGGGCAGGCCGGCCGTGGCCCTAGAAGCGCGCGCGCAGCGACACCGTGACGTTGCGCGGATCGCCGTAGTAGTTGTTGAAGTAGGTGCTGTTGGGCGAGAACTTGGCGTAGTAGCGCTTGTCCAGCAGGTTGCTCACGTTCAGCTGCAGCGAGTAGGTGTCGTCCAGGCGGTAGGCCAGCAGCGCGTCAAAAAGCGCATAGCCACCCTGGCGGGTGGTGACATCGCCCACGCTGGCGTAGGCATCGCTTTGCAGCCGCACGCCGGCGCCTGCGGTCCATCCCTGCAAGGGCCCCTTGAAGCGGTGGCTGGCAAACAGGCGCAGCGCATGGCGCGGGTCCACGGGCCGCAGCGGCTGGCCCACGTTGGCCTCGGAGGCGTCGCGCAGGTACCTGGCCTGGGTGTAGGTGTAGCCGGCCAGCACCTGCCAGCCTGGCGCGGGCTCGCCGGACAGCTCCAGCTCCCAGCCCTGGCTGCGGCTCTTGCCGCCGGCCATGAAGCAGTGGCTGGTCGGGTAGTACGGCAGGCAGGGCATGGCCGATGCCGTGTCCTGCATGGCGCTGCCCACGCGCTGGATGCGGAACAACGACACGCTGGCCTGCAGCCGGCCGTCCATGAAACTGCCCTTGAGCCCGGCCTCCAGGTCCTCGCCCCGGGCGGGCGCCAGGATGCTGCCATCGGCGGCCTTCTTGTCCTGGGGGCTGAAGATCTCGCTGTAGCTGGCATAGGCGTCGAGCGTGTCCGACAGCGCATGCACCAGGCCCGCATAGGGCGTCAGCTCGCGGCGCACGCTGTAGCCGCTTTGGGCATTGCCGGGTTCGAGATAGCTCCACCAGCTCAGGCGCGCGCCGGCAATGGCGGTGAGCGAGTCGGTCAGCGACAGCCGGGCCCGCGCGAATCCGCCGTACTGGTGGATGTGGGACACGGGCGATGAATAGGCGTTGCCGTTGCCCTCGCTGTAGAACGGCTCGGGATAGCTGGTGTACGGATTCCAGCCGCGGATGTCCACATTGCGCAGCGGGCTCACGCCCCAGTAGCCCGTGGCGCCCGTGCTGCGGATGCGCTGCAGGTCGGCGCCCAGCGACAGCTCGTGCCTGCGGCCCAGGGCCTCGAAGGGGCCGCTGGCCAGCAGGCTCAGCGCGTTCTGCGTGCTGCCGTCGCCGCCATAGATGGAGGTGCTCACGTCGAACAGATAGGGATTGCTGTCGCTGGCCCTGGAAAACGAGGTCTGCTTGAACCCGTCCGACCGAAAGCGCGTGTGCGCCGCCTGGGCCTTCAGTTGCCAGCCGCTGTCCAGCCGGTGCTCCAGCTCGGCAAAGGCCTGCTGGTTGTGGCGGTTCCAGGTATTCCAGGGCGTGCCCAGGTAGGTGCTGCGCGGCAGGCCGAGCTGGCTGCCGTCGGCGGCGGCAGGCAGGCCGCCCCAGGAGCCCGTGGCCTGCAGGTCCGTGTGCTGCAGGCCGGCGGTGAGCGTGGTGCGCGGCCCCAGGTCCGCCTCCAGCACGCCGTACAGGCCCAGGCGCTTTTCCTTGCGCGCGGTCTGGAACGATGCCTTGTCGTCCGCCAGCGCCACCAGCCGGCCGCGCAGCGTGCCGGCTGCGTTCAGCGGGCCGGACAGGTCGGCCTCCATGCGCTGGCGGTCCCAGGAACCCAGCGTCAGCGCGGCCGAGCCCTGCCATTGCGCCGTGGGCCGCTTGCGCACCATGTTCACCATGGCCGAGGGCGAGCCCGCGCCACGCAGCAGGCCCGTGGCGCCGCGCAGCACCTCCACGCGGTCCAGCATGGCCGTATCGGGCTGGATGAAGGTGGAGGCCGAGGCCACCTGGTTCACATTGAGCCCGTCCACCTGCAGCGAATCGATCTGGTAGCCGCGCGAGTAATAGGCGATGCGCTCGCTGTCGATGTACTCCACCGTCACGCCCGGCGTGTGCTGCAGCACGGAATGCAGGTCGGGCAGGGCCTGCTCGTCCAGCCACTGGCGCGTGAGCACGGTCACGGGCTGCGGAATATCGCGCACCGATTGCAGCCCCTTGTAGCCCGTGACCAGGCTGGCCGCGTAGCTGTCCGATGCCTCGGTCGTGGCACTGGCCGGCGCCGTGGCCCGGACCGTGACCGTGCCCAGCGTCTGCCCGCCCGTGCCCGAGGCCGCCGCTGGCAGTGGCCGCAGCGTATAGACGCCGCTGGACTCGCGCACCGCCTGCAGCGCCGTGCCCTGCAGCAGCCTGGCAAAACCGTCTTCCACGCCATAGCTGCCCTGCAGCCCCGGGGACTGCAGCCGGCCCAGCTGCGCGGCATCAAACGACAGCGCAACGCCAGCCTGGTTGGCGTATTGCGCGATCACATGCGTGAGCGGGCCGGCCGCAATCGAAAAGCTGCGCTGGCCGGCTTGGGCGGCCTGGGCGGCCTGGGCGGACGGCGCCGCATGGACGCAGTCCGCTGCCGTGGCAACCAGCATCGCCACCCCCAGCACCGCTGCCACCCCAGCCATCCCCATGGACGCAGGCCAGCCCCGTGCGGCTGCAAGGCCGTCCTGGGGCTGGTGGGGGAGGGTGCGGGGCATGGGGCTGGGAAAAGTGGTGTGACTCCCCGTATGCCGAACAAGCCCTGCCCATCCTGCAAGTTCGGCTGGACTTTTTTTGCGCCGCCGCTGAGATTTTCTCCGTTATTTCCCGTTGATCACCAGGTGGAATAAGGCTGGATTGCTATGGTTTTATTTTTCAATCAATGCCTCAGGACACCACCACCGGCCTGGGCTGGCGCGTCCCCGCCAGCGCCAGGCCCGCGAACAGCATCAGCATCAGGCCGTAGGCATAGGTGACCGGCAACAGGCCGAAGCGCGCGGCGGCCATGCCCGCCGCGATGGCCGGCACGCTGAACGCCAGGTAGCTGGCGATGTAGATGGCCGAGATCAGGGCGCCGCGCTCGTGCGGCTCGGCCAGCGGGATCACGCTGCGCAGCGCGCCCTGGAAGCCCACGCCGAAGCCCGCGCCCGCCACCACCGAGGCGCCCAGCACCAGGGGCAGGCTTTGCAGATGGGCGCCGACCAGCAGCAGGGCCACCCCGGCCAGCAGGCCGCTGCCGCCGAACTGCAGCATGGCACGCGGCGCGCGGCTGCGCAGCGTCCAGATGGCGGCGGCGGCGCTCAGCGTGTTGATGCACACGGCAAAGCTGGCGGCGATCTCCGAGCCCGTGACCGAGCGGATCATCGACGGGCCCAGCGACAGGTAAAAGCCCCCCAGCGCCCACACCGTGATGCTCATGGGCAGCACGCGCATGAAGTCGGCCCGGGCCTGGCCCGGAATCCGCACGCGCGGGCGCATGGCGGCCAGTGCGCCGGGGCGGCGCGCGCCCGTCTCGGGCAGCACGGCCATGGCGGCGGCCACGGCCACGAAGATCAGCGCCATGAGCCAGAACACCAGGCCCAGCTGCTGGCGCCACAGCTGCGCGAACTCGCCCGCCACGACAATGCCCGCCGCCATGCCGACCATGGGTGCCATGGTGCTCACCAGCGTGCCGCGCTCGCGGTGCAGGTCCAGCAGCGCCGCGCCCATGGCCGCACTGGCCATGCCGGTGGCAAAGCCTTGCAGCACGCGCGCCAGCACCAGGGCCTGCACGTCGCCCGCGCGGGCGAACACCGCCAGCGAGACGATCTCCAGCACCAGCGCCGCCAGGATCACGGGCTTGCGGCCCAGGTGGTCCGACAGCGCGCCCGTGGTGAGCAGGGCCAGCAGCAGGCTCAGCGCATAGACCGCGAAGACCAGAGTCAGCATGCCGGAGGAAAAGCCCCAGTCATGCTGGTAGAGCCGGTACAGCGGCGTGGGCGCGCTGGAGGCCGCGAAGAAGCTGCCCAGGCCGAAGGCCAGGACGGCCAGGCTGCGGCCGGGCCGGGCAGCGGGAGTGGAGTTGGATGGTTGCAGTACCGACATGGTTAAGAGCCCTGCTGCACAATTAATGCAAAGTTTTTGCGTTAGCGAATTCTGCGCTTGTGCGCTGCTAACGCAAATTTTTAGCTTTAATAACCATGAGCACGCAAGTCCCATCCCTTTCCAAAACAGGCGGTCCCGCCCGTCCCGGCGGACGCAGCGCGCGCATCCAGGCCACGGTCTACCAGACCGTCAAGGGCCTGCTGGAAACCATGCCGCGAGAGGAATTGAGCTTTCCGCTCATCGCCGCCCAGGCGGGCGTGACGCCGTCCACCCTCTACCGGCGCTGGGGCGACATACAGCAGCTGCTGGCCGATGTGGCCGTGGAAATCATCCGGCCCACGGCGCCGCCGCTGGACACGGGCACGCTGGAGGGCGACCTGCTGGCCTGGGCCGAGCAGTTCCTGGAGGAATCGGCCTCGCCGCTGGGCCGCACCATGCTGCGCGACATGGCCGCCGCAGCGGGCAACGAGCACACGCCCTGCGCCTGCGTGGAAATCCTGCGCGGGCAACTGGCGCAGATCGGCGAGCGCGCAGCGCGGCGTGGCGAGGCGATGCCCGCTGCGGACACCCTGATCGACGCGCTGGCCGCACCCATCGTCTACCGCGTGCTGTTCGACCTGCCGCCGTCCCTGGAACACGTGCAGGCGCGGGTGCGCGGCCTGCTGCAGGCTGAAACGGCCTAGCCCTTCAGCGCCCGCGCCAGCACCTCGAAGATCCGCGCATCCGAGCACTGCGCCACATTGAAGCGCAGGAAATCGCCTGCGCTCTGCGACTGGCTGAAGGCATTGCCGGGCGCCAGCACCACGCCATCTTCCAGGCAGGTGCGCGCAAGCGCCGTGGCATCCATGCCCCCGGGCAACTGGCACCACAGGAACATGCCTGCCTGCGGCACCAGCCAGGGCTTCATGCCCAGGGCCTGCAGCCGCGCGGCCGTGCGTTCCATCTCCTGCGCCAGCCGCAGCCGCACGGACTCCATGTGCCTGCGGTAGCCGCTGTCGGTCAGCGTGCGCAGCACGATGTCGGCGGCCATGCGCCCGCCGCCGAAGTTGGTGGCGATCTTCAGGTCCGCCAGGTCCTGCGTCCAGTCGGGCCGCGCCGCGATGAAGCCGCAGCGCAGCGAGGCCGACACCGTCTTGGAGAAGCTGCCGATCTGGATCACGCGCGACAGGCCGTCGAAGGCCGCCAGCCGGGGCGCCGCATGGGTCTCCAGGTCGCAGAAGATGTCGTCCTCCACGATCACCAGGTCCGAGCTGTCGGCCAGCTTCAGGATGCGGTGCGCCACCAGTGGCGACAGCGTGGCGCCCGTCGGGTTGTGGATGGCCGAATTGGTGATGTACAGGCGTGGCGAATGGGCCTGCAGCGCGTCGGCGAACCGGGCCACGTCGGGCCCCTGCGGCGTGTAGGGCACGCTCACGGCCTGCACGCGGTGCGCCTTGAGCAGCGCATGGAAATTGAAATAGCAGGGGTCGTCGATCAGTACCGTATCGCCGGGCTCCAGCAGGAAACGGCAGACCAGGTCGATGGAGTGCGTGCCAGACTCCGTCAGCAGGATCTGCTCGGGCGAAGTCTCCAGCCCCATGGCGGCCATGCGCCGCGCCAGCAGGCGGCGCAGTGCCGGGTGGCCCAGCGGCGTTGCGTACTCCGTCAGCTCCAGCGTGCCCGAGCGCGCCAGGGAGCGCAGCGCGCGGCGCACGCCTTCCTCGTACAGCCATGAAGGCGGCAGCCAGCCGCAGCCCGGCTTGAGCGCGTGGGCATCTGCCTGCAGCGACTGGCGGGCCAGCCACAGGGGGTCGACCTGCCTGTCCACGCGCGGCCCGATACCGCCCAGCGCCAGCGGCGCCACCGGCCCCGCCACATAAAAGCCCGAGCCCGGGCGCGAGGCGATCACCCCCTCGGCCGCCAGCCGCTCATAGGCCTCCACCACCGTGGACACCGACACCTGCATGGCCTGCGCCTGCGCGCGCACCGAGGGCAGGCGCGTGCCGGGCAGATAGGTGCGCGCGGCGATGCGCGACTGGATCTCTTCCATCACCGCCTGGATGCGTGTGCCGCTGCGCATGGCTGTTCTCTCTTCTGTAGTGGATTTTTGTGCATAACAGTTCTTTTGAATTGTATTGGACTGTCTATGGAAGATCCGGCCGTGCAATGGCCCACTGCCTGCTGCAAACCAAGGAGCTTTTTGATGGACAAGACAAGCAGCGGGTGGATCAACGGATTCATCGGCGTGGCGATCTTTGCGGGATCGCTGCCGGCCACCCGCGTGGCGGTCGCCGACCTGAACC
The DNA here is from genome assembly GCF_016516495.1 of Delftia sp. S65. NCBI lineage: Bacteria > Pseudomonadati > Pseudomonadota > Betaproteobacteria > Burkholderiales > Comamonadaceae > Delftia > Delftia sp. S65. The sequence continues at coordinate 6,457 of NZ_JACVUR010000006.1, read as the reverse complement.
CCACCTTCCTGACCTGTGCGCGCGCCAGCATCGCGGCATTGCTGGCCCTGGCCATGCTGCTGGCGCTGCGCCAGCCCCGGCCCGCGCGTGCCGACATGCCTTCGCTGGCGCTGAGCGCGCTGGGCGGCGTGGTGGGCTTTCCGCTGCTGACCGCGCTGGCGCTGCAGTACGTCACCTCGGCGCATTCCATCGTCTTCGTGGGCCTGCTGCCCCTGTCCACGGCCGTGTTCGCCGTGCTGCGCGGCGGCGAACGCCCGCGCCCGGCGTTCTGGCTGTTCTCGCTGGCGGGCGCGGCCTTCGTGGCCGGCTATGCGGCCGTGGGCGGGGCCGGGGGCTCGCTGCGCGGCGATCTGCTCATGCTGGCCGCCATCATCGTCTGCGGCCTGGGCTATGCCGAGGGCGCGCGCCTGTCCCGCACGCTGGGCGGCTGGCAGGTCATCAGCTGGTCGCTGGTGCTGGCCCTGCCCGTCATGCTGCCGGCCGCCCTGCTCAGCATGCCGGCATCGCTGGCCGATGTGGGCCGGCCTGCATGGCTGGGCCTGGCCTATGTCTCGCTGTTCAGCATGCTCATCGGCTTTGTGTTCTGGTACCGGGGCCTGGCGCAGGGCGGCATTGCGGCCGTGGGCCAGATCCAGCTGCTGCAGCCCTTCATGGGCCTGGGCCTGGCGGCCCTGCTGCTGCACGAGCAGGTGAGCTGGGGCATGGTGCTGGTCACCATGGCCGCCGTGGTCTGCGTGGCCGGGGCGAAGAAGTACGCGCGCTGAGCCCGTCCGGCGTGGTGCAGGGCGTGGTGCAGGGCGTGGTGCGGGGGAGCGATGCAGGGCGGTCAGCGCCCGGCCTCGCGCATCACCTGCTGCGCGAACTCTGCGGCCGAACCCTCGAACGGCTGGTTGCTGGCCGCCTCCAGCCGGCTGCGGATGGCCGGCGCGCGCAGCGCCTGGGCCACCGCAGCATTGATGCGCTGGGCCAGCGCTGGCGCCATCTGCGTCGGCGCGAACAGGCCGAACAGCGAATCCAGGTTGGCCTGCGCATGGCCCAGCTGCGCCAGCGTGGGCACATCGGGCAGGGCTGCCAGCCGCTGCGGCGCGCCCACGGCCAGGGCCTTGAGGCGGCCCGCGCGCAGCGCCTGCAGCTGCAGCGGCGCCACATTGGTGGACAGCAGCTCGAAATGCCCGGCCAGCGCATCGTTGAGCTGCTGGCCCCCGCCCTTGTAGGGCACATGCACGATGGGAATGCGCGTGGCCTGCGCTATGCGCTGCAGCACGGCGTGGCCCGTCGTGCCCTCGCCCGTGGTGGCCCAGCGTATGCCGCCGGGCATGCCGCGCGCCTCGGCCAGCATGCCCTCGAAATCTGCGGCCTTCAGCGCCGGCGTGCCCACCAGCAGCATGGGCGTGCGCATCACGCCGGCCACGGGCGTCACGGAGGCTGCGGCCAGGCCCACGGCGGTGGCGGCGGCAAAGACCAGGGTGCGGCCGTCTGGCGCGCTGCGCGCCAGCAGCTCCAGCGCCACGGTGCCGCTGGCGCCGGGGCGGTTGTCCACGATCACGGCCGTGCCCCATTGCTGCGCCAGTTGCTCGGCCAGGGCGCGGGCCACCATGTCGCTGACACCGCCTGCGGGGTAGGCCACCACGATCCGCACGCTGGCGCCCGGCCAGGCGGGCCGGGCCGGCAATGCCTGGGCGGGCCAGGCCAGCGCGCAGGCAGCCGCCGCCAGCAGGGCGCGCCGGCCGGTATCGGTGCCTTGCGGTGCCCGCATGCCTCAGCCGCCCGGCGCCTGGTGGCGCTGCGCCAGCTCGCGCGCCAGGGCGATGAAGGTGGCCGCGGGTCCTGCACCGCCGGTTTCCGTGCCGGCCTCGCGGTGCACCAGGGTGAGCGGGGCGCTCAGCCGCACGGCGGGCTCGAAGGCGCGGTAGACCACGGCCTCGGGATGGGCGCCGCGCACCGAGGCCGGCACGATGGACAGGCCCACGCCCGCCGCCACCAGGTTCACATTGGTCATCATGCGTTCCACCTCGGCGGCCACCTCCACCTGTACCTTGTGCCGGGCGCACAGCGCCAGCAGGTTCGCATACAGCCCCGGCGCGCCCGTGCGCCGCACAAGGATCAGGCGCTCGCCATCGAGCTGCCTGAGCGCCACGGGCTTCGATGCATCGCGCGCCAGGCGATGGTCCACGGGAATGGCCAGCAGCGCGGGCTCCTGCAGCAGCGTCTCGAACACCAGGCCTTCGGGCCGGGCCACCGGTACGCGCAGAAAGCCGCAGTGCATGCGCCCGGCCTGCACGGCCTCGGTGATCTCGGCGGCATTGTTCTCGCTCACATCCAGCGCAATGTCGGGATGGCGGCCACGGCACAGGCGCAGCACCTCGGGCGTGAAGGCATGGGCCGCCGCCGAGCTGGTGAAGCCCACATGGATGCGCCCGCGCTCGCCGCGCGCAAAGGCCTGCATGCGGTCGCGCATGGCGGTGAAGTCGGCCAGCAGCCGCGTGGCCTCGCCCTGCAGCTCCAGGCCCGCGTCGGTCAGGTCCACGCCCTTGGGGTGGCGCCGGAACAGGGCAATGCCCAGCTCCTCCTCCAGCGCGCGGATCTGCTGCGACAGCGGCGGCTGCTGCATGCCCAGCAGCTCGGCCGCGCGCGTGATGTGGCCGGTATCGGCCACGGCCAGGAAGTAACGGAGATGGCGCAGTTCCATATATGTGAAAAGTATCCAGCCGATATCCTAAAAATCTTTGAAATATTGGACAAGCCTCTACAGAATCCGATCCAGTCACCGATGCGACCGCTTGCCGCGGCGCGGCAGGTGACTTCCAACAAGAAGCCAAGACAGGAGACAAGACATGCAAGCATCCGCGTATTTCCCCCTGCGTCCCGCCAGCGCCTCGCTGCTGGCCGCGCTCGCCCTGGCCGGCTGCGGCGGCGGCTCGGCCGTGCTGCACGGGCCGGTCACCTCCATCGAGACCGCGCCCAAGAGCACGGCCTGCCCCGCCGAGATTCCTGCAGGCATCAGCTGCTGGACCGGGCAGGACTCCAAGGGCGCCTACTACCTGATCGCCAAGCCCGCGCAGTGGAACGGCACCCTCGTGCTGCACGCCCACGGCGGCCCGGACCTGGCCGCGCCCACCGCCGACCGTGCGGCCGAAGACCTGGTGCGCTGGTCCATCATGGTGCGCGCAGGCTACGCCTGGGCTGGCTCCACCTACCGCCAGGGCGGCGTGGAAGTGCGCGCCGCCGCCGAGGACACCGAGCGCCTGCGCGGCATCTTCCGCCAGCATGTGGCCAAGCCGCAGCGCACCATCCTGCACGGCCAGTCCTGGGGTGCGGGCGTGGCGGCCAAGGGCGCGGAAATGTTCAACGAGCAGACCGTGGGCGAACGCCCCTATGACGGCGTGCTGCTGACCAGCGGCGTGCTGGGCGGCGGCACCCATGCCTATGACTTCCGCACCGATCTGCGCGTGGTCTACCAGTACCTGTGCGCCAACCACCCGCGCCCCAGTGAGCCGCAGTACGCGCTCAACCTGGGCCTGCCCGCAGACGCCAAGATGCGCCAGGCCGACGTGGCCCTGCGCGTGAACGAATGCCTGGCGCTGGACAAGCCCGCCGCCCAGCGCACGGCCGCGCAGCAGGCGAAGATCGACACCATCACCAAGGTCATCAAGATCCCCGAAAGCGCCATCCAGTCGCACATGAACTGGGGCACCATGCACTTCCAGGACATCTCGGCCAAGCGCACGGGCGGCGCCAGCCCCTTCGGCAACGAGGGTGCGGTCTATGCGGGCTCGGCCGACGATGCCGCACTCAATGCCAGCGTGCTGCGCTACCGCGCCGACCCTGCGGCCTACCGCAAGTTCGCCGATGACACCGACCCTGTGGGCAGGATTGGCGTGCCGGTCCTCTCTGCCAAGTGGATCAGCGACCCTACGGCCTTCGTGGAGCTGGATGCGCGGTTTCGTTCGGTGATGCAGCAGGGCGGCAGCGGGGACCGGCTGGTGCAGACCTTTACGCGGCAGGGGACGCACAGCTATATCAGCGATGCGACCTATCCCACGTTGATGACTGCGTTGATGCAGTGGGTGGAGGCGGGGGTGAAGCCGACTGCGGCGGGGATTGCTACGGCCTGTTCTGCTAATGAGGCCAAGTTTGGGGTGGGGTGTAGTTTTGATGCGGCTTATGTGCCGGCTTCTTTGACTACTCGGGTGCCTGAGAGGCAGCGGCCTTCTTTGCAGTGAGCGGGTTTTTGACCCTGCCGGGAGGTGTTTTTTCGAGGCCGGGTTTCGGCCCGGCAGCCGACCTACCTTCTTTTGCTTCGCCAAAAGAACGTAGGCCAAGAAAAGGCGACCCGGATGTCCGCGACCCCTTCGCTTCGCTGCGGGGCAACCTGCGTCGTGGCGGTTGCGGGGTTCGCCGTGAAACTCACTTCGCGCTGCGCGCTACGTTCAAACATCACGGCGAGTCAGATCACGAAGCAAGCCTGTCCTTCGGCAGGCTTGCAACCCCGCAACCGCCACGCCGCAGGCGCTGACATACGGGGAGTTTGCTCGGGCCTTTGCTTCGCTCGGCCTGGTGTTTTTTTTAGCGGGGCATGTTGGTTCTTGTGGCGGGGGCCAGTTGCGCCGCGAACTCGCGCGCGGCCGCACTGTAGCTGGCGCCTCGGCGCCACAGCAGGCCTGCCGTGCGGATGAGCTGGGGGGCGACCAGGTGGATGGCCACCATGTCCGTGGCCTGCTGGGCGGCGCGCTCGGGGACGATGGTGGCCATGTCGCCCCAGCGGCACAGCGCGATCAGCGATTCCACCGAGCCCATTTCCGCGCGCAGCAAGGGCGTGACGCCTGCGGTGCGCAGCCCGTCCTCGATCAGGCTGCGCGTGTAGAACGTGCGCGGCAGCAGGGCCAGGGGCACGCCGGTCAGCGACTTGACGGACAGCGTGCGGCGCCCGGCCAGCGGATGCGATGGGTTGACCAGCAGCATCATGCGTTCGTCGAACAGCGGCAGCGCGTCCAGCTCGGCGCGCTGGGGCGGGTGAAAGCTCACGCCCAGGTCCAGGCTGCCGTCCAGCAATCCCTGCTCCACGGGCGGGGCCAGCAGCTCGATCACCACCACGTTGACCTTGGGATAGGCACGCATGAAAGCCGCCACGGCCGGGGCGACCAGGGTGTTGAGGAAGGTGGGAATCACGCCGATGGTCAGCGTGCCGGTCTGCAGCTCGCTGAGGTCGGCCAGCGCCATGCGCCCGGCCTCCACCTCATGCAGCGCACGCTCCGCATAGTTGCGGAACACCACGCCCGCCTGCGACAGCTTCAGCCCCCGGCCAATGCGCTCGAACAGCGCCATGCCCAGCTCCTCTTCCAGCTGGCGCAGCCCATGCGAGAGCGTGGACTGCGTGACATAGAGGTTTCTGGCCGATGTCGTCAGGTGCTCGGTCTTGGCGATATCGACAAAGTAGCGCAGCTGGCGCAGTTCCATGGGTGAAGGCAAGGGGGTGTTCGGCGGGCCAGTTTCTCACAGAGATACGGGCGCGCCGCACAGTTCACTCGCCGTCGTCCTGGTCCACGAACTCCACCAGCTCCGGCAGCATCTCCAGCTGCTGGATGGCGTCCTTGAGCCGCAGGCCGAAGCGTGACTGAGGCCGCCCGAAGGCGCCCTGCGCCAGCCGCAGCGCCGCCGTTGCCTTGATCCACTCCACCTCGAAGGCATAGCGGTCCGCATGCTGCTGGTCACTCATGCGCTTGATGTGCTCCAGCGCCAGCTCCACGGCGCAGTCCACATCGACTTCGCTGTCGTCCCTGTCGGGATCATCGACCATCAGTTCGATCAACTGCTGCAGCGTGCTCTGCACCAGGCCCAGCGAGGCGTGCATGGCCTGCCGCCAGGTGGGCAGAAGGGGTGGTTGGGGAGAGGTCGCCTGAGCGGCGATGAGAGGGTGCATAACTTGGTTCCTGTATGAAACAAAGGCCCCGCTCTAGGTGGGTGCTGCAACCTCTACGTGCTGGTGTTACGACACACCAAGCCTTTCGGCTCGCCGCAAGTTTAACGGCGCGTATCAAGAAACCAGGCCGAGCGCAGCGAAGGCCCGCAACAACTCCCGTATGTCAGCGCCTGCGTCGGGCCGCCTGCGGGGTTGCAGTCCTGCCGAAGGACAGGACTGCTTCGTGATCTGACTCGCTGCGGTTGTCTGAGCGGAGTTCACGCAGTGAACGCAGCGAGTTCCGCAGCGAACCCCGCAGGTGGCCCGACGCAGGTTGCCCCGCAGCGAAGCGAAGGGGTCGCGGACATTCGGGTCGTCTTTCTTTTGCCTCCTTTTCTTTGACGAATCAAAGAAAAGGAGGTCGGCCGCCGGGCCGAAACCCGGCCTCGAAAAACAACCCCCCGGCAGGGACAAAAAACAGCACCTGACCAAGACCAGACCAGACCAGCTGTCACACCCCTGTAAACCCCCACCAACAAACTCCCCCCCTTCACCACC
>NZ_JACVUR010000069.1:0-19257 GCF_016516495.1 Delftia sp. S65 | reverse complement strand
AGTCTCCACAACCTTGGACTCGCTAAGTGAACATTGGCACGTCTAAAGGGGACAGGTCATGTGAACGAAATTTGTCAGAAATATCCGTAAATTTAGTAAATCCAAGCCTGCCCTGTTCCTTCGTTGCCCCTGTGCGAAATGTCCGTCGGACACCCGGCGGCTGGCCTACCTGCGGTGTCGCAACATGGGGCTGCGCACGCTCTGGCCGGTCCTACGGCTGAGCCGCATGCCTGGTCCCACACTGGTTACCAGCGCAGTGCATATCTGCGCTGCAGTCGGGCGCTTCGTTTGACGCGCCTCTTTGACCACCATGTGAAGGAGATACCCATGGCTCAGCAAAACGACCAGCAACAGCAGCAGCAAAACAACCCGCAGCAGCAGAACCCGAACCAGCAAAACCCCGGACAGCAGCAGCAGGACAACCCCCAGCACAAGCAACCTGGCCAGAACCAGCCAGGCCAGCAGCAGCCCAATCAGCCCCGCTGACGGGCTGGGCGGCGTTCCGTTTGACGTGAGGATGGAACCATGAAACAGCTTCTTCCCACGAGAGGCCCGCTGCATCCGGTCCATGTTCCCCTGCAGATGGGGCAACCCATCACGGACAGGAACTACAGCCAGATGCAGTGCAAGGCGAACGTCCGCCAACAAGGGCAGCCTTTGCGCCAGCCACAGCAACGCTGATTGATCGCAGCCAGCGCTGGTGCAGCGCTCCCTGGAACCGGCCGCCTTCGGGCGGCTTTTCCGTGTCGAGGGCCTGCCCCTGGCCGGGGCCGCCGGAGATCTCCCCGCAAAATGACGCCTTTCCAGCATCAACCCCGAAGGATTTCAACGATGACACTGCAGCGCCCCTGCTTCGTTTTGCCGACCCTGGTGCTCGCCCTGGGATTGTCAGGGTGTGCCGCGCCGCCTTCCAGCGGGCAGCTCGAGAAGGAGGAAGCGGAGCAGGCAAAGACGCTGTGGGTGATCAGCGAAGCCTTGAAGGCCAACATGGCCGTGGTGCTGGTGGCTGATCTGACGCCGCACAAGTCGCTGGCCGACGCCGATGGCATGTCGAAGTGGACTCCCAACGTGGTCTGGACCCATGAGGACAAGCCGGAGATCGTGTTTGGCCGCAAGTTCCAGAACAACGCGCTGCAGCGCGACCCCAAGACCACCTATCTGTTCAAGGCCTTCGAGGTCCATGTGCTGCCGCCGGGCAAGTACCTGATGACGGGGGGTGACGACTACCGGCTCAATGCCCAGCTTGACCAGCTGGGCGCCAAGGCCGGGGCCACCGGCGCAGGCCGCGGCACCCTTGGAACGGCCACGTTGTCGCCGGAAACCTATCGCCAGTTCTATACCGAGATGAACTGGAAGGAGGGCACGACGCACTCGCAAAGCCGGATCGAGAAGTACTGCACCACGGTGCACCGCGCCTCGGGCAATTGCGTGGCCTGGGGCGAGCGCATGGTCACCGACAGCACGCCGGGCATGGCGGCGGGCTACTACCAGGACACGGATTCGCGCGACATTCCCGCACTCAAGGTCCAGGTGCGCGTGCTGCCCAGGCAGGCGCTGGCCAGCTTCACGCTGGAGGGCGGCCAACTGGTGCTGAGCCAGCGTTCGCACCTGAAGACGCCCAGCTACCAGTTCCGCCAGGCCGGCTGCCGCAAGGTGGCGGCCGAGAAGGTGGAATGCCCGCTGGAAGACTTCACCGTCCACACACTGCCGCCGCCCATGGAGTTCACGCGCAACTATCTGGCCACGCGCGCCAATCTCAACGCCGAGCAGGAAAAGCTGATGGCACGCCTGGTGCCCATGCAGGTCACCACGCTGGGCCGCCAGGGCGCGGCCGACCCGGTGTGGGGCACGCCGATCTCGCTGCGCAAGGGGCCATGAAGCCGGGGCGCAGCCGGCGCCCGCCTATCGGCGCCGCCGGGTTGCGCACCTTGGCTGAAAGGCTCGCATGCGTGAAGGAGCCAGCCAGCCTCAGTACTTGAACCTGGCACTCACCATCAGCGTGCGCGGGCTGCCGAAGCTCAGCAGCTGCGCGTTCGGCGTGGTGCCCTGGACGTAGTCCTTGTCCAGCAGGTTCTTGATGGCCAGGCTCAGGCCCCATGACTTCGCTTCATAGCCCAGGTTCAGGTCGAGCAGGGTGTACCTGGCCAGGTTGACGAAGGCCGTGCCGCGCTGCGCCGTGCGGGCGCCCTGCATGCGCAGGCCTGCGCCCATGTTCCAGCCCATGCGGTCGGGGTTGAAGTAGTACTGCGTGAAGACGGAGCCCGCGTTCTTGGGCACATGGTTGATGCGCTTGCCGATTTCGCTGGCCGTCAGGCTTTGGGAGGTCCGGGCCGAGGGGATGTAGCTGTAGGCGGCCGAGACATTCCATTGCCGCGTCAGCGAGGCGACGACTTCCGCTTCGAAGCCCTTGGTGGTCTGCTCGCCGGTCTGGACGGCGTAGCCCAGCGTGGCGTCGTTCTCGGTGACGTTCTTGCGCCGCAGGTCATACACCGCCAGATAGCCTTGCACGCGCCGGTCCAGGGCCTGGAATTTCACGCCCAGTTCGGTCTGCTTGCCCTCTTCGGGATTGAGCAGCGTGCCGTTGACGCCGGCATCCGTCACGGGCATGAAGGAGGTGGAGTAGCTGACGTAGGGTGCCAGGAACTCGCTGGCCTGGTACATCAGCGAGGCGCTGCCCGTGAAGGCGGTGTTGCTGTTGCTGACGGAGCCGCCGGCCAGCCTGTCCTGGATTTCCACGCGCGTCCAGTCATGGCGGCCATTCAGGCCGACGATCCATTTCTCATCGATCTTGATGGTGTTGCGCAGGTACAGGCCCACGTACTGGCTGTAGGTCAGGTTGTGCGAGGGCTTGCCCTCCTTGATGGAGGTGACGCCATAGACCGGGTTGTCGGCGTTGAAGGGGTTGATGTTGTCCACGCGCTGGTAGTAGTCGCTGCGCTCTCGCATCATGTCGATGCCGGCGGTCAGCTCGTAGTTCACGCGATCAAACTTGAAGTTGCGCTGCAGGTAGTTGTCCAGGGCGATGTTGACGTCCTGCTTGTCCTGGTAGTTGATCTGGCGCGCCACCAGGGGGAACCTGGCATTGGCCGCCGCAAAGACCGAGTTGCTCAGGCTGCTGCCCTTGGTAAGCGCGAAGTTCTGGCGGAACACCCATTCGTTGTCGAAGTAGTGCGCGTAGTTGGCACCCAGGCGGTAGGAGTCCACCTCGTAGCTGCGGTCGGGTTCGCCGATGAAGACATTGCGCCCGTATTTTTCGTAGTTCTGCGGAATGCCCTGGTTGCGGATGTAGTTGCGGTGCTGGTAGCTGGCGATGACGGACAGCTCGTTCCTGCCGTCCAGGTCGAAGTTGTACGAGCCCGCCAGGTACTGGTTCTTGAAGTAGACGTAGTCCGTGGGATCGTTCTGGTCGGATGCGCGGCCCACGATGCGGAAGGCGCCCTTGCGGCTTGCGTCGGGCGAGTAGTTCAGGTCGAAGTTGGCCTCCTTCAATCCATAGCTGCCCACGCTGATGCCGGCGCGCGAGAACGACTCGGCCTGCGGGCGCTTGGTGGTCAGGTTGACCAGGCCTCCCGGCAGGGCCAGGCCGAAGCCCACCGAGGTGGGGCCCTTGACCACTTCGATGGAGCCGATGCCGAAGATGTCCTCGGAGCGCAGGACATTGGTGGAGGTCTGCGCCCGCAGGCCGTCCACATAGGTTTGCGCGCTGGAGATCTGGCCGCGGATGATGAAGTCATCCCAGCCGCGCCGGCCGTACGAGCCGGATGCCACGCCGGCCACGCTCTCCAGCGCCTCGGCCACGGACCTGACCTGTTTTTCCTCGATCTGCCGCTGGGTCACCACGCTGATGGACTGCGCGGTCTCGAACAGCGGCGCATCGGAGCGCAGCACGCCCGTGGTTTTGCGGGCGACGAAGTTGTCTTCGTTGTTCTGCTGCTTCTCGGCCTGGATCTGCACGGTTTCCAGTTGCGTGGACGGTGCGTCGGCGGCCTGGGAGAAGGCCATCACGGGGATGGCAGCCATGGCAAGGCACAGGCAGGAGCGGGGCATGCCGGCAATGGGGGGGAGGGTGTGGAAGGAGGAAGGCATGCGCAATGGCCAGTCAATAGAGGAAAAAAGCGTTTGGCGGGGCGTTCGGCGAGGCGATACGCGGGGAGATAAGTTCATGGAGGTGATGCGTGATGCGTGGCATCGCATGCGGCTGCGTGCCGGGACAGACACAAAAGAGGAAAGGCCGGGGGCCGGGCTGGCGCCCGCTCAGAACTCGACCGTGGCGCGCAGCAGCACCTGGCGCGCGTCGCCCATCGAGATGAAGTAGGTGTTGGCGCTCGACGGGTAGTAGGTGCGGTCGAACAGGTTCTTCACGTTGAGCTGAAAGCGCGTCCTGTAGCCGTTGATCCGCGTGTCATACGTGGCAAAGGCATGGGCCACGGTATAGCCCGGCAGCCAGAAGGAGTTGGCCGAGTCGCCGGGCCGCCTGCCCACGTACTGCAGGCCGCCGCCCACGCGCAGCCGGCCCTCGCCCAGCACATTGCCCAGCACATCGCCCAGGACCTGGCCAAAGTCGTACACGGCCGACAGCGAGGCCGTCTGCCGCGCCACGTTCCACAGCTGGTTGCCCTGGTAGAGCGGGTCCTGCGTGGTCTTGGCATCCACATAGGCAAAGGCCGCGATGGCGCTCCAGTGGCGGCCCAGCTCGCCGGCCACATCCACCTCCAGCCCGCGCGATCGCGCCGCGCCCGAGGTGCGCCAGTCGGTCAGCTTGGTGGCGTCGTTGAACTGCGAGACCAGCACGTTCTTCTTGCGGATGTCGAACAGCGCCAGTGTGCCGGTGAGCTGCCCTGGCAGGTCCAGCTTGGCGCCGGCTTCCCAGGACCGGGCCTCCTCGGGGGCCACGCCCGAGTCGATCACGGTGCCGCTGGCCAGCGGCGCGATGGTGGAGGTGGGCCTGAGCGACTGCGAGTAGTTGCCGTAGAGCGACAGGCCGTTGGCCAGTTGGTAGACCAGGCCGGCGCGCGGCAGCCAGGCCGTGCCGTCGGCCTGGGTGTTGGCCTTGAAAGGGCGGCCCCGGCCGGCGGTCTGGCGCCAGGTCTGGTAGCGCAGGCCGGTGGTCAGCACCCAGCGGTCGCCCAGGTGGATGGCGTCCTGCAGGAACAGCGACTGGTTGTGCAGCTGGTCCCTCTGGTCGCTGTCGCTGGCCGAGACGGTGGCCGAGGGCTGCTCCAGCCCATAGACGGGATTGGCGTAGCTGAAGGTGGAGGTGACGGCCTGGCGCAGCAGGTCGGAGCGGTAGATCAGCCGGTACTCGGCATCGGCGCCGAACTGCAGGTCATGGCGCAGGCCCGCCAACTGCACGCTGCCGTCCACATAGGCCGAGCCATAGCTGTCGGTGCTGAGCGCGCCGTGCGTGGCGTCGTTGCTGCGCTGCAGGGTGCCGCGCGCGGTGTTCACGCCGTTCACGCGCAGCTGGTTGGCGTCGTAGATCTCGCGGTTGTAGCTCAGGTTCAGGTGGGCGGCCCAGCCGCTGCCCAGGCGGTGGTCCACGGAGAGCTGGGCCAGGTGGGTCTCGCCCGTCATCTGGTTGAAGGGCTCGTCCAGCCGGCGCGTGGCCGGAAGGTCCAGCGGGCGCCGGGTGACCGGGTCCAGAGCCGTGCCGCGATCGAAGGGCGTCAGGTACTTGCGGTACTCGTACCAGAGCACGGCCTGCGTGTCGTCGCCATACCAGGCCAGCGACGGCGCCACCAGCGTCTCGCGGTGCTGGCCGAAGTTGCGCCAGTAGTCCTCGTCCACATGGTCGACGACCAGGCGGTAGGCCAGACCGTTCTCCCCGATGGGGCCGGTGGTGTCCAGCGTGGCACCCGTGCCGTTGCGCCCGCCCGCGTAGCCCGAGCCCTGCAGCGACAGCGCCGTGCGCTGGCGCAGCTGCGGCTTCTTGCTGACCACGTTGATCACGCCGCCCGGGTCCATGAGGCCGTACAGCAGCGAGGACGGGCCCTTGATCACTTCCACGCTCTCGGCGGCGGCGTTCATGCCGCGCCCCTGCACCAGGGGCATGCCGTTGTGCATGACGGAGCCGTCGCGGTTGGTGCCGAAGCCGCGCTTCATGATGGTGTCCTGCGTGCTGGCCAGGGTGTTGCCCTGGGTGACGCCGCTGACATTGGCCAGCGCCTCGTCCAGGTTGCGCGGGCGCTGGTCGCGGATCACCTGGGCCGGCACCACGTTGACCACCTGCGGGATCTCCAGCACGGGCGCCGTGGTGCGCAGGCTGGAGGCATCGGGCGTGGGCTGGTAGCGCTCGTCGGCATCGACCGGGGCAGGGGCCGCCCGGGCCACGACGCGCACGGCGGGCAGCTCGGTGGCGTCGGCCGCTGCAGCGCCCGCCGTTGCAGGCATGGCCGCCTTGCGCACGATGAATTCACCCGCGCCGCCTTCCACCGCCTCCAGCCCGGAGCCCGCCAGGATGGCTGCAAAGCCCGCGCCCACGGTATAGCTGCCGCGCAGGCCGCCCGACTGCCGCTGGCGCGTGCTGGCCGGGTCATAGGACAGGGCCACGCCTGCGGCCGCCGCAAACTGGCCCAGCACCGAGGCCAGCGGGCCGGCCTCGATCTCATAGGCCCTGGCGGCCTGGCGGGTCTGCGCCAGGGGCTCGGCCGCATGGCCGGGGGCCGCACATGCCACCGCCGCAGCCAGCAGGCAGGTCAGCGCCGCGCGGGCGGGTGTCGGTGTGAAGGGCGTTTGCATTCGGGTTTCCTGGCCATGAACAGCGGTGAGACAAGGGCTTTCATGAAGGGAGCCGAACGAGATCGCAAAAGATGAAAATGGGCCGCGAAGTTTTTTGCGCGGCATGGGGAACTGGCTGACCCTAGACGGGCACCAGGGTCAGCCAGTAGCGCGACAGGCCGGCCGCGCGCACCGGGAAGGCGCGGGTGATGACGGCCAGCGCCTTGTCCGTGTCGGCCAGCGGAAACACGCCGGACACGCGCAGGCCGGCCACGGCCGGGTCGCAGGCCAGGCGGCCGGGCCGGTAGCGTGCGAGTTCGCGCACCACGTCGTCCAGCCGCCAGCCGTCCACGATGAGGCTGCCGCCCACCCAGCTGACCAGGGCCGGGTCGGCGGCCTGGGCGGGAAGCATGCCGTTGCGGTTGAAGCTGGCCTGCTGGCCGGCCTGCAGCCGCAGGCTGCGGCTGGGGTCCTGCAGGGGCTGGATTTCCACGGCGTCCTGCAGCACGCTCACCACGGTGTCACCGCCCTCGCTGCCCTCGCTGCGCACGGTGAAGCGCGTGCCCAGCGCCAGGATGCGGCCCTGCGGCGTGTGCACCATGAACGGGCGGCCCTCCTTGGCGCCCGCGCCGGGCCCGGCCAGGGAATGGGCGGTCTGCACCAGGATCTCGCCCTCGCGCAGCACCAGCAGCCGGCGCGTGGGGTCCATGGACACGTCCACCGAGGTCCTGGTGTTCAGCGTCAGCTCGGACCCGTCGGCCAGCGTGACGGTGCGGCGCTCGCCCGTGCCGGTGCGGTAGTCGGCCAGCCAGGAGCGCACGCCGCCCTGCCCGCCGGCCAGCTGCCATGACAGGCCCGCCACGGCCCCGCTGCCCACCAGTGCGCCGATGCCGCGCAGCACCCGGCGGCGGCTGCGCCGGCTGGCCTGCAGCGTGGAGGCGGCCAGGTGGCCCGGCACGCGCTGCAGCATGGACTGCAGGGCGTCGAAATGCCGCCATGCGCGCTGGTGCTCGGGGTGGGCCTCATGCCAGCGCTGCCAGGCGGCACGGTCGGCGTCGGTGGCATCGCCGGAGCAAAGTCGGGCGTACCAGGCAATCGCTTCCTGGCGGATGCGGGCCTGGGCCTGGGCTGGGGTGGTGGTGGTTGGCGAATGTGCAGCCGCGTCCACGGCGCTGTCGCTGTTCGAGGGCAAGGCCGTCATGCGCCGTCTGCCACGATGAGGTAGCAGTGCTCCAGCGCCTTGAGCATGTAGTTGTTGACGGTGCGCACGGTCACCTGCAGCCGGGCGGCGATCTGCGCATAGGTCAGGCCTTCGAGCTGGGAGAGGATGAAGGCCTGGCGCACGGCGGGCTTCATGCCGTCGAGCATGGCGTCGATGGCCACCAGGGCCTCCAGCACGATGGCGCGTGCTTCGGGTGAGGGCGCCTGCGGCTCGGGCACGGCAGCCAGCGATTCCAGATAGGCCCGCTCCAGCGCCCGGCGCCGGTGAAAGTCCACCACCAGGCCGTGGGCGATGGTGGTCAGGTAGGCGCGGGGGTCCACCGGGTCCGCCCGCTCCTTGCGGCCGAGCAGGCGCACGAAGGTGTCGTGGGCCAGGTCGGCGGCATGGTGGGAACAGCCCAGTTTTCTGCGCAGCCAATCGCGCAGCCATCGGTGATGGTCACGATAGAGCGACTGGACCTCGTTGTGCAGCGCGAATTCGCCGGATGACATGCTGACCCCCACAACCGCAAAGATGAATCCCCTGATATCAATGACTTAATGCGATTGGTTCTCATTTTAACCAGGGGGTCGTCCGGGCTGCACGGGTGGGTATTGGCAGGCCCCGGCGATCGGTGCCTGCCCGCGGGTCACCAGGTGTGCGCGTAGCTGATCTTCAGCACCGTGCCGGCCGCTGGCAGGCGGCTGGTGTTGTTGTTGCTGCGCAGCAGCTGGCTGTAGAGCGGGAAGTACTGGCGGTTGAACAGGTTTTCCACGCCCAGGGACACGCGGTTCTTGGGGTCGATCTTCCACTGGCTGATCAGGTCCACCGTGGTGTAGCCCCGCGTGTCATAGCGGCCAAAGCCGGTCTTGCCGTCCAGGCGGTAGTCCTTGGCGGCATACGAGGTTGCCTGCAGGCGATGGCTCCAGCGGGCATCGGGCCGGTACTCCACATAGGCCGTCAGCTTGAGCGGCGGGATGCGAAAGCCCGTCATGTCCTGGTAGCCGCTGGCGGCCTGCGGCAGCTCGCGGCCCTTCATCCAGGTGAAGCTGCCGCCCGCGCTCCAGTGGTCGTCATCGCTGAAGTAGTCCAGGCCGCCTTCGATGCCGTGGATCTTCTCGCGGGTGCGCAGCAGGGACAGGCCGTTGTTGAAGCTTTGCACGGCGCCCAGGTTGGAGCGCGACTGGAAGACGCTGAGATTGGCCATCACGTTGGAGAACTTGCCGCGCCAGCCCATTTCATAGGTGTTGGTCTTGACCGCCTGCAGGTTGGAGTTGCCCAGGTTGAAGGCCGGCGTGGCATTGCGCACCACCACGCCGATGTCCGGCAGCTCGAAGCCCTGGCTGTACGAGGCATAGAACTCCTGGCCCTTCACCGGCGTGAAGACCGTGCCCAGGTTGTAGGTCCAGGCGTTGTACTGGACGGTGCCGCCATTCACGGACTGGGGGTTGGGCACCCGCGATTGCGACAGCGGCGTGAAGTCGTTGAAGCTGGCCTGGGCGCGGTCGTAGCGCAGGCCGCCTTCGGCCGACCATTGGTCGCTGAACCGGTGCTGCAGCTGGGCGAAGGCGCCGATGCTGCGCGTGGTGACCGGGGGCATGTAGATCAGGCGCCCGGTCTTGTTGAAGACCAGGCCGCCGCTGGCGTCATAGGCCCTGGGGTCGAAGATGTCGATGGGCATGTCGGTGCGCTCCTGGTGGAAGTCCGCACCCCAGATCAGCAGGCTTTTCTTGCTGGCGCCCAGCGGCGTCTTCAGTGTCAGGCGCCCGCCAAAGACCTCGGAGTTCTGCATGGACTGGTCGACATTGGCGCCCCGCACCGGCACGGCGCGTGCGTCGAAGGGCGCAAACCGCGTGAAGAAATCCCGGTAGTAGAGCTGGGCGGCCAGCGTGCTGCCTGCGATGTCCCGGTTCTCGTAGTCCAGGCCCAGCATGGTGTTCTTGATCTGGTTCTGGTCGGCCAGCACCAGGCCCTTGATGGGGCGGGCCGCAGCCGTTCCGGCCGGCAGCCGCGCCACCGACGGGTCGGAGGCGTAGTCCGTATCCTGGGCCGCGTTGTAGTGGCTGGCGGTCAATTGCAGGCGCTGGTCGGCATCGAGCTTGAAGCCGATCTTGGCCGAGGCGTTGTAGATGTTGGAGTCGAACAGGTCGCCCTGGCTGGGCTCGGGCGCAATGCGGTTGCCCTTGGCGTCAAAGGCACCGCCCATGTGCTTTGCGCCCAGGCTCACCGAGTAGTCGACCACCTCGCCGCCGCCGGACAGATAGTGCTGCACCTCGCCACCCAGCCCCGCGCCGCGCAGGCGCGACAGCGGGGCCGAGCCGGTGACGATGGTCTCGGCCCGCGTCTCGCCCGAGGGCCGCTTGGTGCGGATGGAGACAATACCGCCCGCCGCACCGCTGCCGTAGATGGCGCTGCTGCCGCGCAGCACCTCGATCTGCTCGATGTCGGCCGGGTTGATGTTGGCCAGGTTCCTGGACGAATCGCGGTTGGTGTTCAGCGGAACGCCGTCCACCAGCACCAGCATGTTGCGGCCCCGCAGCGTCTGGCCGTAGTCGGTGATGGTGTGGCTGGAGTCCGCCATGCCAGGCACCACCTTGCTGAGCATGGTGGCCAGGCTGTCCGAGCCCTGGCGCAGCTGCTCCACCTCCTGGCCTTCCAGAATCGTGACCTGCCGCGAGGGTGCGACCAGGTTGTTCTGCGTGCGCGCGGTCACCGTGATGGCGGCAAGTTCCGTGGCCTCTGCTGCGGCTTGGGCAGCGGACGGGGCTGCGGCCGGGGCTGCGGGCACGGCCGCTGCAGCGGACGGCGCCTGGCGGGCCGCCGCAGGCAGCTTCTCCAGCGCGTAGTTGCCCGCACCCACGCGGCGCGCTGTCCAGCCTGACGTGTTCAGCAGCTGCGCAAAGCCGTCCTCCACGGAGAACGTGCCGGACAGGCCGCGTGTCTTCATGCCGCCGAGCTGTTGCAGGTCCATGCCCAGGTTCACGCCTGCCTGCGCGGCAAAGGCCATCAGCGCCGGGCCCAGCGGACCCTGCTGGATCTGGTAGCTCCGGGCAGCGGCGCTGGCGGCCGGCTCGGCCGCCTGGACTGGCAGCGCGTGCAGCAGCAGCGAGGTGCTGGCGGCCAGGGCCGCCAAGGCGGTGGCGCGCAGGCTGGCGCGTGGTCCGGCGGTGGAAGAAGGGGAGTGCATGGTGTTCTGTCCTCTGGGCGGTCGATGAAAGTGCTTTTCACACCCCTTGACAGGCGAGAGTGAAAAACCGGACAGCCCTGGCAGAAAAAAATCCAAATCAGCGCCGCGCCACCGTCACCCAGTACCGGCTGCGCTCGTGCACGCGCACCGGCAGGGTCTGGGCCAGAAGGGCCAGGATGCGGTCGGTGTCTTGCAACTGGTACGTGCCGGAGACGCGCAGGTCGGCGACATCGTCGTCGCACCGCACAAGGCCTTCGCGGTAGCGCGACAGCTCGGCCAGGAAGTCCTGCAGGCGCAGGTTCTCGGCATAGAGCACGCCCAGCGTCCAGGCCGAGTCCCGCGCCGCCACCGGGCGGGTGGCGCTGGCGCCATGGCCATCGAAATGCAGTTGCTCGCCCGCATGCACCACCACGGCCTTGGCCGATGCTGCCGGCGTGACGCGCACCGCGCCCTCCAGCACGGCCAGCGCCGTGCCGTGCTCCAGCTTGCGCACGATGAAGCGCGTGCCCAGGGCCTGCATCTGGCCGTCGTCTGTCTGCACCATGAAAGGCTGGGAGGCGTAGGGCGGGGCATGCGCGGTCTCGACCAGGATTTCCCCCGCATGCTGGCGGATGCGCCGCGCCGTGCCATCCATGCGCACGCTGATGGCCGAGGCCGTGTTCAGCTGCACGCGGCTGCCATCGGCCAGCGTGACCGCGCGGCGCTCGCCCTTGGCCGTTCGGTAGTCGGCCGTCCAGTCCTGCCAGGGCAGGTGGCGCCAGGCCAGCCAGCCCAGCGCGGGCGTGGCCAGGGCCAGCACGGCCGAGCGCAGCAGCTGGCGCCGTGCGGCCGAGGGACGCGCGCGGTTGAGCGTGGCCATGCCGATGGCGCCGGGAACGGCGTTGAAGCGGCCCTTGAGCTGCTCGGCGCACTGCCAGATCTGTTCATGCCGGCTGCTCTGGCTGCGCCAGCGTGCCAGCTCGGCCTGCTCGGCGGCGCTGAAGTCCGAGGCGTGCCTGCGGGCCAGCCAGCGGGCAGCCTCGTCCAGGATGCGTGCGTCTGCGGCCTGCATGCTCAGCGCTCCAGCATCACCAGCAGGCATTGCCGAAAGCCCTGGGCCATGTAGCGCGTCACGGTGCGCACGCTCAGTTGCATGTGGGCGGCAATGTCCTCGTAGGACAGGCCTTCGAGCTGGGACATGAGAAAGGCCGTGCGCACCTTGGCGGGCAGGGCGTCCAGCAGCGCATCGAGCTCCTGCAACGTCTCCAGCAGGATGGCCCGCGCCTCCACGGACAGCACGGTGGCCTGGGGCAGAAGGTGCAGGGAGGCCAGGTAGGCCTGCTCCAGCGAGCGGCGCTCCAGGTGGTTGACCAGCAGCCGCCGGGCCACCGTCGTCAGGTAGGCGCGGGGCTCCTGGATGTCCTCGATGGCCTGTGTCCTGGCGCTGACCCAGATGCGCGTGAAAGTGTCCTGGGCCAGGTCGGCCGCATCGCAGCGGTTGCCCAGCCTGCGCTGCAGCCACGCGACCAGCCAAGGGTTGTGCTGCGCGTACATGCTGCCCAGAGCCTGGCTGGCGCCACTGTCGGTGGATGGATGCACGTGCCGGGCCTTTCCTCTTGTGCGTCAAAGAACTCCCGGCATTTTATCCAGTTGATATGAATTCTCATTTGCATTGAGGCCGCAGCGGCCCGGGCCGGCCGTTCAACGGGCTGCGGCCAGCCCGTCGAACGTGGTGCTCGTGACCCAGTCGATGATCTGCGCGTGCGTGTACTGGCCCGATTCCTTGAGCAGGGCCACCACCGGATCGCAGGCCCGCGCGAACAGCGTGTAGAGCACCAGCTCGGCCGGCAGCGCGGGCTGCAGCTGGCCGCTGGTCTGGGCCTCGGTGATCCAGATGCTCAGGCGGTTGCTCAGGGCGATCAGCCGGTCCATGTAGGCATCGTTGGATTGCAGGGAGGCGCTGAGGTTGGAGTTCTGCGCCGGCAGGGAGGGCATCTCGCCTTCCAGCTGGGTCTGCATGGCCCAGCATGTCACGGCCTTGAGCTGGTCCAGCGGGCGCACCGGCGTGCCGGCCTCGGCGGCCTGGGCCGCCGTGTCGCGCAGGCCGTCCACAAAGGCCAGGGCGCGGTCCAGCACGCCCACCATGGCGGCGCCCGCCAGTTCTTCCTTGGAGGTGAACAGCTTGTACAGGCTGGCCTTGGCCATGCCGGCCTCGGCCGCGACCTCGTCCACCGTCATGGCGTCGTAGCCCTTGGTGGCCAGCAGCCGGTTGACGGCCGCCACGATGGCCTGCTCGCGCACGCGCTGTATCTGTTCTTTGATGGAGGAGCGGCTAGTCATAGCGATATTTTAGACCTCGCAGGTCATATCTGATACCAAATAGTGCAAAGCGGGTATGTTTGGTTTATAGTTTGAACTCATCAGTTCACGATTTGGTCTTTGTGGTCTAGTCGGGCTGTTCAACCAAGAAGGGCGCCTCCATGCATCGCATTGCTGTCATCGGTTCGGGGATTGCGGGGCTGGCCGCAGCGAGCCGCCTGGCCGCGGCGCCGGGCGGGCCTGCCGTGACCTTGCTGGAGGCGGGCGGCCATTTCGGGGGGCACGCCAACACGGTGGACTTGACGCTGGGCGGCGTGAGCCAGGGCGTGGACACCGGCTTTCTGGTTTTCAACCACCGCACCTATCCGCTGCTGACGCGTTTGTTCGAGCAGCTGCAGGTGCCCACGGCTGCCGCCGAGATGTCGTTTTCCGTGCAGGTGCCTGAGGCCGATGGCCGCGCGGGCCTGGAATGGAGCGGCAGTTCGCTGGGCGGCGTGTTCGCGCAGCGGGGCAATCTGCTGCGCCCGCGCTTTCTGAAGATGCTGGCCGAGATCCTGCGCTTCAACCGCCTGGCCACGCGCATCGCCCAGGAAGGCGATGAAGCGCGGCTGCGCAGCGCCATCGGCGATTTTCTGGACGACCACGGCTTTGGCGCCGCCTTCCGTCAGGACTACCTGCTGCCCATGATGGGCTGCATCTGGTCCTGCCCCACCGACCAGATGCTGCGCTTTCCCGTGGCCACGCTGATCCGCTTTTGCCACAACCATGGACTGATCCAGGTCACGGACCGGCCGCAGTGGCACACGGTGCGCGGCGGCTCGCGCCAGTACGTGCGGCGCATGGTGGCCGCGCTGCTCAAGGACGGCCGCCACGAGGCGCGCCTGAATGCGCCCGTGCTGGGCCTGCGCCGCGCCGCGCATGGCGCACTGCTGCAGACGGCGAACGGCACGGAGTCGTTCGACGCCGTGGTGCTGGCCTGCCACAGCGACCAGGCCCTGCGCCTGCTCGGCAGCGATGCCACGCCACAGGAGCGCAGCGTGCTGGGCGCCATCCGCTACCAGCCCAACCAGGCCGTTCTGCACACCGATGCCAGCGTGCTGCCGCGCAGGCAGGCGGCCTGGGCCGCCTGGAACTACGAACGCGCGGCCGACCCGGGGCGGGACCAGGCCGGCGTCTGCCTGCACTACCTGCTCAATCGCCTGCAGCCCCTGCCGTGGCAGCAGCCCGTGATGGTTTCGCTGAACCCGGTGCGCCCGATCGATGAAGGCCAGGTCCACGCGCGCATCGAGTACAGCCACCCGGTGTTCGACCTGGCGGCCATCGAGGCCCAGGGCCGCGTGGCCGACGTGCAGGGCCAGCGCCGGACCTGGTTCTGCGGCGCATGGTGCGGCTACGGCTTTCACGAAGACGGCCTGCGCTCGGGACTGGACGCGGCCGATGGCCTGCTGCGTGCCCTGCCGGCCTTGCCCGTTCTGCCCGCCAGCGCGGCCTTCGAGGGGGTTGCATGACGGCCCGCCCCCTCATCGGCTTCGGCCATGTCTGGCACCGCCGCCTGCGGCCTGTCGAGCATGCCTTCCGCTATCCCGGCTACTTTCTGATGCTGCCGCTGCGCAGCCTGCGCACGCAGCCGGACGCCGCGCTGCGGCGCAACCGGCTGGGCTGGCTGAGCTTTCATGACAGCGACCACGGCGAGGGCGGCTGCGACGCACTGGCCTGGTTCGAGCAGCTGCTGCACAGCGAAGGCATAGCCGACGCCGATGGCGAGGTCTGGCTCCACACCTTCCCGCGCGTGCTGGGCTACGTGTTCAAGCCCGTGAGCTTTTGGTATGCGCACCGCGCCGACGGCTCGCTGGCCGCCGTGCTGGCCGAGGTCAACAACACCTTTGGCGAGCGCCATGCCTATCTGCTGGCGGGACCGGACCTGGACTGGGGCCGCGAGCAGGTGGCGCGCAAGCAATTCCATGTCTCGCCGTTTTGCGAGGTGCGCGGCGAGTACCGCTTCCGCTTCGAGCGGGGCGAAGACCGCACCCTGGCGCGCGTGGACCTGCACGACGAGGACGGCCCGCTGCTGCAGACCAGCGTGGGCGGCGTGCTGCACCCGCTCGACGGCGCCACCGTGCGCCGCGCCTTCTTCGGCACGCCCCTGATGACGCTGGGCGTGGTCGCCCGCATCCACTGGCATGCGCTGCGCCTTTGGGCCAAGCGCGTGCCTTTCCATGGCAAACCCTCCGAGCCCAAGCGCTTCGTCACACGATGAACACTACCGCCGCCCCCCTGCTGAGCCCCTCCGCGGCAGCGCCGCGCCGCACGCCTGCACGGGCGCGCCGGGTGCTGAACCTGCTCGAACGCCTGCCCCACGGGCAGCTGGACCTGGAGCAGCCCGATGGCCGCCTGCTGCACCTGCCCCGCCCGCCGTCGGGAGCTGCCGATGCGCATTGCGTGCTGCACGACTGGCAGGCGCTGGAGCGCACGCTCAAATCGGGCGACATCGGGCTGGCCGAAGGCTATATCGCCGGCGAGTGGGACAGCCCCGACCTGGCCGCCCTGCTGCGGCTGTGCATGGCCAACCGCGACCATGTGCAAAGCCTGGTCTATGGCAGCTGGTGGGGCCGGCTGGGCTACCGCCTGCGCCATCTGCTGCAACGCAATACGCGGGCCGGCAGTGCCAGGAACATCCATGCCCACTACGACCTGGGCAATGATTTCTACCGCCTGTGGCTGGACCCCGGCATGAGCTACAGCGCGGCCTGGTTCCAGGGCCGCACGGGCCAAGCGCTGCGCAACGCGGACCTCCAGCAAGCCCAGCAGGCCAAGCTCAGGCGCACGCTGGACGAGGTGCGGCTGCAGCCCGGCCAGCGCCTGCTGGAAATCGGCTGCGGCTGGGGCGGGCTGGCCGAGGCGGCGGCGCAGGAGTTCGGCGCCCGGGTCACGGGCGTGACCCTGTCGCGCGAGCAACTGGTCTGGGGGCAGCAGCGCATGCAGCAGGCGGGCCTGGCCGACGCGGTGGAGCTGCGCTACCAGGACTACCGCGACCTGCCCGCGCGCCATGCGGGCGAGCCCTTCGACGCCATCGTCTCCATCGAGATGTTCGAGGCCGTGGGCCGCGAATACTGGCGCGGCTACTTCCAGACGCTGCGCGACTGCCTCAAGCCCGGGGGCCTGGCCTGCATACAGACCATCACGCTGCGCGAGGATCTGTTCGCGCGCTATCTGCGCTCCACCGACTTCATCCAGCAGTACATCTTCCCGGGCGGCCTGCTGCCCAGCATCCCCGCCTTCGAGCAGGAGGCGCGGCGCGCCGGCCTGGTGGTGGAGCGCCGCATGGCCTTCGGCCGCGACTATGCGGAAACGCTGCGGCGCTGGCGCCAGGCCTTCGAGGAGCGCCTGGAGACCGTGCGTGCCCAGGGCTTTGACGAACGCTTCGTGCGCATCTGGACCTTCTACCTGGCGTATTGCGAGGCGGCCTTCGACACCGGCAACACCGATGTCGTCCAGTTCACGCTGCGCAAGCCCCTGCCATGACAGCCCCGCAACCTCACGCGCGCCGCGCCCCCAGTGCACCCCGCGCCCCCCGCCGCCAGGCCCTGGCCTGGGGCGCCGCCTGCGTCCTTGCCCCTTCATTGATCACCATGTCCAACGCCCTGCACGCCATCACCCCGACCGCCGAACTTCCGGCCGAACTGCGCAGCGCCCTGCCGTCCGCGCGCCTGATGGGCACGGCCGTGCTGCGCTTTTTCGGCCTGCGCGTCTATGAGGCGCGGCTGTGGGCTGCGCCCGGACTGCTGCCCGAGGACTACGCCCGCCACCCGTTTGCGCTGGAGCTGGTCTACGACCGCAAGCTCGAAGGCGCGGCCATTGCCGAGCGCTCCATCGCCGAAATGCGCAGGGTCGGCAGCTTCACCGAAGAGCAGGCCCGCCAATGGCTGGACCTGATGAAGCAGGCCTTTCCCGATGTGGTGGCCAAGGACCGGCTGCTGGGCCTGAACGACGGCCAGGGCGATGTGCGCTTTTTCCACAACGGCCGGCAGACGGCGCAGCTGCGCGATGCCGACTATGCGCGCCTGTTCTTCGGCATCTGGCTGGCGCCGCAGACCTCGGCGCCTGCCATGCGCACCTCGCTGCTGGGCCAGGGCTGAACGCCAGCGGACCATGCCATGACCTCCGTCCCGGCCCCCGCTCCCGCCCCCGTGCTGCCCTGGCGCACAGGGCTGGCCTATGGCGGGCTGGCCGCGCCGCTGGCCTTTGTGTCCCTGCCCCTGTATGTGAACCTGCCCTATCACTACGCCAGCGTGGCCGGCGCGCCGCTGGCCGGGCTGGGCGCCGTGCTGCTGGCCACGCGGGCGCTCGATGCCGTGGTCGATCCGGCCATTGGCCGCCAGGCCGACAGGCTGCTGCGCCAGGGTATGCGGCCGGCCTGGCGGGCGGCTGCGCTGGGCAGCCTGCTGATGGTGCTGGGTTTCGGGGCGCTGTGGCATCCGCCGCGCGGCTCCGAGGCCGCCATGCTGGGTTGGCTGGCCGGCAGCCTGCTGGTGTGCACGCTGGCCTACAGCTTCGTCACCATCCTCCACCAGGCCTGGGGCACCCGCTGGGGCGGCCAGCCCGCCTGGCGTGCCCGTGTGACGGCCTGGCGCGAGGGCGCCACGCTGGCGGGTGTGCTGCTGGCCAGCGTGCTGCCGGCCGTGATGGGCCTTGACGCCACCAGCGCCGTGCTGGCACTGGGCCTGGTGCTGGGACTGATGGGGCTGTACCGGCTCCGGGCGCCCGTGGCTCCTGTGTCCCATGTGTCCTCTGCGCCCCGCATGCCGCAACCGGAGTCCCCGGCCTCGTCCACTTCTCCGTGGGCGGATGCCGGGTTTCGCCGGCTGCTGGCCATCTTCATGCTCAATGGCGTGGCCGCGGCCGTTCCCGCGACCTTGCTGCCCTTCTTTGTGGCCGACAGGCTGCAGGCGCCTGCACTGCAGCCCCTGCTGCTGCTGTGCTTCTTTGGCGCGGCGGCCCTGGGCCTGCCGCTGTGGGTGAAGGCCGTCTCGCGATGGGGCCTGGCGCCCAGCTGGCGCGCGGGCATGCTGGCCAGCGTGCTGGCCTTCGGCTTCACGCCCTGGCTGGGCGCGGGCGACGCCATGGCCTTTGCCGTGATCTGCCTGGCCAGCGGGCTGGCCCTGGGCGCGGACCTGGCCCTGCCGGGCGCACTGCTCACGGGCGTGATCCACGAGTCCGGCCAGGGTGGCCGGGGCGAGGGCCGCTACCTGGGCTGGTGGACCTGCGCCACCAAGCTCAACCTGGCCCTGGCTGCGGGCCTGGCCCTGCCCCTGCTGTCCGCCGCGGGCTACCGCAGCGGCGGCACCGACCCGGCCGGGCTGCAGGCGCTGGCCTGGGCCTATGGCGGGCTGCCCTGCCTGCTCAAGCTGGCGGCGGCGCTGCTGCTTTGGCGCGCCGAGCGATTGCATTCTTCCTGGAGTCACACATGAGCCACATCACCCACTGCGCTTCGTTTTCGCCGCTGCGGCGCGTCTGCCTGGGGGCGGCATTGGCACTGTCCCTGGCGGGCTGTGCCGGGCCTTCGGTCCAGGACTACGCCAAGGAGCAGCCGACGCTGGACCTGCGCCAGTATTTCAACGGGCCGCTGACGGCGCACGGCATGTTCACGGACCGATCAGGCAAGGTGGTCAAGCGATTCACCGTGCGCATGACGGGCCGCTGGAATGGCGACGAGGGATCCCTGGAGGAGCACTTCGTCTACAGCGACGGCAGCACCCAGGAACGGGTCTGGCATATCCGCCACCTGGGCGAGGGGGGGGGGCGGGGGCGGGGGGCGGCGGGGGGGGGGGGGGGGGGGGGGGCGAGGGGGGGCGGG
>NZ_JACVUR010000068.1:0-19295 GCF_016516495.1 Delftia sp. S65 | reverse complement strand
GGGATGGGGTGGGTGGATTTTGGGATGGAGTGATCGGGGGCTGGTTCGGCCAGGAGCGGCTGGTTGCGACGCCCGCTTGGGTTGGCTGCTTCAGGCTGAACTGCGACATTCACGGCGCAGTGCGTGAGTGGCTGCAACGGTCAAGACCGGTCACTCGCTGGTTGTTCTGCAAGGCGCTGCCGGCGCCCAAGTTCCGAGATTTTGAATTGGCGGTCATGGCGCCTTCCGTGCGTGGCATTTCTTCGTTTTTTTAGTTGCGTAGGCCGGCCAGCGTTATTTTTGGATCTATTTTTGCTATTTTTCTGTTCGCCAGCGCACATCATGGAAAAAATATTTTGGATGCGCAATTAAATGACCTCATCTCGGATTCGGCAGCAGAACTGATTTTCATATGAAAAACCACTTTCCCGGCAGCGGGCTTTGCGTACGCAGCCGCACATACATGGAATCAAAAAAGCACCATGATCAATAGTGCGGCCTGCTTGAAGAGAAAAATCATCTGATGACCGGCTTCAGCGTCAGTCATCGAGGTATCCATCACGAGAAATGGACGAAACTCATTTCATTGGAATTGTATGAAAAATTCGGGCGCCCACCATGCCAATATTGAAAACAGGATAATACGCCTGCTTTATCCTTCATCGGCAGATCACTTTGTTGAGCACTGTGAAATCTTCGAATTGATCGCATTATCAGAATTGAGCAAATCAGGCAACCCCATGGAGCACGCTTACTTTCCTGAAAGCGGATGCATCTCCTTGGTCATGGAAATCAACAGCAACCATTCCCTGGGACATTCCCTGGGAATAGGCATGGTAGGGAATGAGGCGATGGTCGGGTCAGAAATCATTCTAGGCCATGCAACACCTCCTCCTTGGAAGATCTTGGTACAACAATCTGGTACCTGCTGGCGAATAAGCCGCACGGATTTAGAAAAGCAGTGCACAGAGATCCCCATGCTCGGTGAATTGATTAAAAAGTTCATACTTGTGCGCTTGCATCAACAGGCACGTTTCACAGTCTGCCTTAACTACCATACGGCAGCCTCCCGTCTGGCCCGATGGCTGTTGATGAGCAGCGACCGATGTGCCGGCAGCTTTCATGTCACACAGCAATTCATGGCATTGATACTGGGCGTACGGCGTGTCAGCATCACCAACATCGCCAGCAGATTTCAGAACGACGGCATGATTGCCTACAAACGTGGTGAGATGATGGTATTGAACCGCGCAGCGCTGGAAAACAGGGCGTGCAGCTGCTACGCGGCAGACAGACAAATCTATTCAAGAATCATGGGCACCCCGGCCTGAAAGACCAAAGTCAAAAATTCAAAAATCCAAGGACGTGCGCCAGCGCACAGACCATCGCTTGGGAACACGATGCAATGCAACTCTACGCCGTGCATTGCAAAGCGCCTTGGAGAGCATCATGAGTCTGACCACCATTCTTCTAATCGTCCTGATCCTGGTGCTTGTAGGCGCTCTGCCTTCATGGCCCCACAGCCGTAGCTGGGGATACGCTCCCAGCATCGCGATAAGCCTGCTGGTGGTGGTGGTCGTGGTATTGCTGCTTACGGGGCGGGCCTAAGTGCCCTCAAAAACACTGAACTGATAGCCGCTGCGCATGCGCTTGGCCCGATACATGGCGCGATCCGCATCAGCAATCAATTGCTCCGCAGACACAGGCCATTCGTGTGCGATCACGATGCCCATGCTGGCCTCCACTTTCAGCTCCAGCCCGTTGCAGTGAATGGGGTTGGCTATTTCCCTGCAGATCATTCTGGCCAAGGCGCGCAGCTGCTCCATTTCCGGAGAGGGCTCCAGCAGGCATGCGAACTCGTCGCCTCCCAGCCTGCACACCAGGTCCTCGCGGCGGATGAAGGATCTCAGGCGGCCCGATACGACCTTGAGGACTTCATCTCCTGCACTGTGGCCATGGAGATCGTTGATTGTCTTGAAGCCATCCAGATCCATATACAACACCGCGATGGGAATGGCCTGGGGCATGGCAAAGCCGATCGCCCTGGAAAGCCGATCCAGGAATGAGAACCTGTTCGGCAGGGAGGTCAGATGGTCATGTGTCGCCAGGTGATGCGCTGCGCGTTCATCCGCCTTGGTCCTGTCAAGCTCGAAATGCGCCTTTCCCAGGGCGATACGCGTGTTGTGCAACTCCTCGCGCAGTGAATCGCATTGCCGCTGCAGGCCTTGCAAACAGGCTTCAAGCCCCTTGCGCATTCGATTTTCCACGGAGACGCCCAGCCAGTGATTTCGCTCGAAATCCGACTGGATGGCGTGGGGGCGAAGGCCTGCTTCGTCTGCAAAAAAAGCACCTGTTCTTCTTGATCCGATGTGCCTTGGATACCTTTGAGCCATGGTGTTCCTCAGAATTCGCCATGCTTGAGGGAAACGGATGATTCGCAGATCCGGAAGATGAATATCGCCTTCACCATTTCACAGACAAGCCCTTGATCCGCCAGCGATTTCTACATGGCCATGCAGGATGCCAAGCCTGCATGGCACGGTTTACTTCTTGTCCTTGCCGACCTGGTTGCCGATCACTCCACCGACCGCAGCACCACCGACCGTTCCCACAGCGCTGCCTCCTGTGAGCACGGCCCCGCCGATCGCTCCTGCACCCGCACCGATCGCCGTGCTTTGATCCCTTTTGGACATATTGCCGCAGCCGGCCAGGCCCATCAGCAGGACTGTCGCCGCCAGGGCGAGCGCATTGACCTTGATTTTTTTCATGGGAGAACCTCTTTGAAACGTAGTGGACTGGCGCATGGCGTGGAGGCTGCCCGCCCTGGTCAGGAACGCCGTCCACCGCACCCACGCGCTGCGCTGTGCCTGCCATGCCGTCCCACAGTGGCCTGTTCGCACATCGCCGTCGGTGCGGTAGGGCACATCGCCACGTGTTGCCCGTGAATGTTCGTCTGCGCACAGACGCCGCGGCCTGCGCTCCCTACAAGAGGGCATGTGTCCAAGGGATTGCATCCCCGCAATCCGCACCAGGAGTTCCGCCCATGCCCCGCTTTTCCAACCTCGTCCCGACCTGGGACACCTCCTGCGTCGGCGGGCCTGCCAGCCTGTCCCAGATGGATCGCCTCATGCTCACCGAGCACCTGGCGCACTGCGATGCGCTGAGAAGGCCATTGCTCGCGCTTTGGACGGGATTCACGGCCATCCACCGCATGCTGGGCGAGCGCACGCTGACGGGAATGCTGCTGATCGCAACCCTGGCCGCCGTCGTGTGGCTTGCACTGTAGTGCGTTGCCCGGAAGCCATGAATGCAAATGCGCAAGCGCTGGAAATGGATACCGCCACATATCAGCCACCTGCTGGATGCCCGCCATGGAGAAGTCCTGGCACCCATCAGGTCGGAGCTTTTTGGCTGCGCACACTTTGAACAGTATGGGATGACCCTGGGGGGCGCGCATGCCGTGGGCCGCCCACGTTTTGGCCAGGCGACGTTCTATCCACGTCTTGAAAACAATCTCAGATCCCTGCGCACCTCATTCAGGTACATCGCCGGCCTGCACCAGGAGGGCCATGAGCTGGGATCCGGCGCAGAGTGGCTTTTCGACAATTTCCACCTGATCGAGGATCAGCTGCGGGAGATCAGCGAAGGCCTTTCCATCCGCTACTACCGCTCGCTGCCCGTCTTGCAGGAGGCCCCGCTCACAGGCCTTCCACGCATCTACCAGGTGGCATGGTCCTTTGTCGCCCACACCGATGGTGCCTTCGATGAATCGCTATTGACCTGTTTTCTTGACGCATACCAGAGCAAGAGCGAACTCAGCCAGGGTGAGCTCTGGGCGCTGCCCACCACGCTGCGGGTGATTCTGATCGAGAATTTGAGGCGCCTGGCGGAGCGTATTGCGTGCCAGGCGGCGG
The DNA here is from genome assembly GCF_016516495.1 of Delftia sp. S65. Taxonomy (NCBI): domain Bacteria; kingdom Pseudomonadati; phylum Pseudomonadota; class Betaproteobacteria; order Burkholderiales; family Comamonadaceae; genus Delftia; species Delftia sp. S65. Next base: position 15,402 of record NZ_JACVUR010000068.1, on the reverse strand, counting down.
CCAAGGAGGTGGCCACCCTGGCTGCGGGCCATATCGACAGGCTCGATGCCGCCGGCTTCCACGAAATCCACCGCTTGATGCAATTGCGCGGTGTAGGCCAGGTCTTCCTGTCCCATCTGGCGCAAACACTCTTCGGGCATCGCTCGGTCTTCAGCGACGGCGCGTACATGCAGATCGAAGAGTGGCTGCGCAGTGCAGTGCCCGATCTGGCGGCACTGCAGGTGCAGCAGCATGCCGACAGCGCGGCCGACCACCTGAGCGTGGGCAATGCGGTGGCCTCGCTGCGGCTGGTGGGCGCCGGGGACTGGCCCGGTATCGTGGGCAGGACCAGCCTGGTTGTGCGCGCACTGCAAGCCTCGCCCGTTTTCCTGGCCGAGGACGATGCCAGCCGCAACACTACGCTGCATGGCATAGAGCGCCTGGCCGCGCGCAGCCCTGATCGCTCCGAGGCCGCCGTGGCCAGGGCCCTCATCCGGTTGATGGGCCAGTCGCAGGGCGCAGCCCAACTGGCCGGGTACTGGCTGCAGGGCGAGGGACGCGCCCAACTGGAGGACATGTTCGGCGCGCGACGGCCCCTTTCGGACCGCTGGTATGCCATCCTCCTGCTGTCGCGCACGGTCACCTACATCGGCGCCGTTGTGGCGGCTTCGCTGGCCCTGGTGGCATGGATGCTGCACCTCAACGGCGCAGGCAATGCCGCCGCGATGCAGGGTCCGCTGGGTCCCCTGGGCCCGCTGGACGCATGGGTGGGCCATGCAGGCCTGGCCCTGCTGGGACTGCTCATGTTTTTCCCGGCCTCCGAGGCGGTTTTGGCCCTGGTGAACCGGCTCATATGCGAGTCCGCCACTCCGGCGCATCTGCCGCGCTTTCTCTTGAAGGAGGGGATCGGCCCCTCGGCGCGCACCCTGGTCGTCATTCCTGCGCTGCTGAGCAAGCCGGCTGCCATCTCCGAACTGGCGCATCGCCTGCAGCTGCACTATCTCGCCAATCTGGAGCACTGTGTCCATTTCGCGCTGCTGAGCGATTGGGTGGATGCGGACCTGCAGGGCACGGCAGACGATGAGCCGCTGCTCGCGCAGGCACGCGAACAGATACAGGCGCTCAACCTGCGCTACCCCGCCGGCGAGGGCCAGGCGCAGCGCTTTTTGCTGCTGCACCGCCCCCGGTCCTTCAGCGCGACGCAGGGCCTGTGGATGGGCTGGGAGCGCAAGCGCGGCAAGCTCGAGCAACTGGTGGCCGCGCTGGCGACGGAAATGCCGGCCCCCTTCCTGGAGATGGGCGTGCTGTCCGACCTGCCTGCCGGCGTGCGCTATGTGCTGACGCTGGACAGCGACACCGAACTGCCGCCGGGCCAGGTCAGGGCCTTGGTAGGCATCGCCGAGCACCCGCACAACCAGCCTGAACTGGATGCCACCGGGCGCAAGGTCATACGCGGCTACGGCATCCTGCAGCCGCACGTGGTGGCACCCTTGCCGCAGACGCGGCAAACCTCTGCCTGGCAGTGGCTTTTTTCCGGACAGCGGGGCATGGACCCCTACAGCGCAGCCACTTCGGATGTGTACCAGGACCTCTTTGGAGAAGGCAGTTTCATCGGCAAGGGCCTTCTCCATGTGCAGGCCCTGCACGCCGTGCTGTCGCAGCGCCTGCCCGAGGACCGCATCCTCAGCCATGACCTGCTGGAAGGCTCGCTGGCCCGCTGCGCGGCGATCTCCGATGTGACCGTGATGGAGTCGGACCCGCTGCACAGCGACACGGCAGCAGCCCGGCTGCATCGCTGGGTGCGCGGGGACTGGCAATTGCTGCCCGTGCTGTGGCACGGCAGGTACTGGCAACTGGCGGCCGTCCACCGCTGGAAGCTGTTCGACAACCTGCGCCGCTCCCTGGTTGCGCCCGTGTCGCTGCTGCTGATCGTGCTGTCCATGGCAGGACATGGCTTGGCCCTGCCTTTGTCCCTGGCACTGGCGGCGGCGGCCTGCATCACCGGGCCGTTGATAGGCGCCATCGCCGGTGCCCTTCCGCACCATGCGCGATTCGTGGGCAGCCGCTTCGCCCTGCAGTGCGCAAGGCAGTTGCTGCAGGTGGCACTGTCCGGCGCGTGGTACCTGGCGCAACTGCTGCCGCAGGCCATGCTCCACGCGGATGCCGTGGCCCGCACGCTGTACCGCATGGCCGTGAGCAAAAGGCATCTGCTGGAATGGACCACCGCCGAAGCATCCCATGCCGCCATCCGGCCCGGCTGGGCGCCGGCCTTGTCAAGGCACTGGCACAGCACCGTGCTCGCGCTTGCGCTGCTGGCGGCCCTGTGGCTGCTGCCCGCCCCGCTGCCAGCCGCGGCATGGCTGCTGCTGTCCGCCTGGGTTTTCACCCCGGCCCTGGTCTGGCTGTGCAATGCCCCGTGGCGGGCCCCTTTCAGCCATGCAGGGCTGCAGACCACAGACCGCGAACTGCTGCAGGACATTGCGCGTGACACCTGGCGGCTTTTCGAGCGCTGCGTGGGCGAAGGCGACAACCACCTGCCCCCGGACAACCTTCAGACGGCGCCGTTCGAGGTGCTCGCCCACCGGACCTCTCCCACCAACATCGGCCTTTATCTGCTCAGCGCCGCCTGTGCGCGGCAGTTCGGCTGGATCGGCACCCAGGATCTGCTGATGCGCCTGGAAGCGACCTCGGCCACGCTGGCCAGGATGGAGCGCCACAACGGCCACTTCCTCAACTGGTATGACACTCAGAGCCTGCAGCCGCTGCTGCCTCGCTATGTCTCCACCGTGGACAGCGGCAACCTCGGAGCCCATCTGCTTGCCGTATCCCGCGCCTGCCTTGAGCTGGCCCGCGCCCCGCTGGATCCTGCGGCCAGCCAGCAGGCGATCCGTGCGGCCAGGCGCCGGTTGAAACCCTGCCTGGCGGGCGCAGCGCGCCTGTTGCAGCGCCCGCTGCAGCAGACGGCGATCGGCCAATTGCTGGACAGCCCCCTGGCCGATCCCGCAGACATATCGGCCCAGATGATGCTGCAGGGATTGCTGCGCGACGCCTTTGCGGAGCTTCACGCGCTCGATCTGCCGGAACCTGGGGCCGTGGCCGACACCCCGCCCGGGCCGCAGGACCCCTTGCCATGGCTGCTGGCCGACCTGCTGGCCACCCTGCAGTCGGCGGCCCTGGACGTCAGCGCTGTCGGCGCGGGACAGCAAGATGCGATCTCCCTGCGCCTGCGGACGATGGCCCACACCCTGGAACAGCTGGCGTGGGATGCGGATTTCCGTTTCCTGCTCGACCCGCGGCGGCAATTGCTGCACATAGGCTACCGGCTCGAGGAGCAGCAACTCGACGCATCGTTCTACGACCTGCTGGCCTCCGAGTCCCGCACCACCAGCTTGCTGGCCATTGCCAAGGGCGACCTTCCCGCCAGGCACTGGAAGGCGTTGGGCCGGCCGTTCTTCGCCCATGGCCGCAACGCGATTTTGCGGTCCTGGTCGGGGTCCATGTTCGAGTACCTGATGCCTTCGCTGGTGGCAGTGGAGCCAGCGGGCAGCGCGCTGGACGAGGCCAACCGCTGCGCACTGCGCGAGCAGATGGCTTTTGCCAAGGGCCTGGGCATTCCCTGGGGCATGTCGGAAAGCGCCTATGCGGCGCGCGACCAGTCGCTGGCCTACCAGTACGCCTCCCAGGGAGTGCCCTGCCTGGCACTGCGCCGCACGCCGATGGCAGAGAAAGTCATCGCCCCCTACGCCACGGCGCTGGCCTGCCAGGTGGCGGCGGTACCTGCGTGCGCGAACTTCCGCGCGCTGGCCGCCCTGGCTGCGCGCGGGCGCTATGGCTTCTACGAGGCCCTGGACTTTTCTGCCGCACGGCAGATCCATGGCGGAAGGTTCACGCTCGTCAGCACCTACATGGCCCATCACCAGGGCATGACCATCGTGGCCCTGGCCAATGTGCTGCTGCAAGGGGTTGCACAGCGCTGGGGCTCTGACCACCCCCGCATCCAGGCCATGTCCACGCTGCTGCAGGAGCGCACCCCCCGCGAGCTTGCAGGCCTCAGGCCCGGCGCGCTGGCCGCACCCTTTTTGCATGCCCAGTCCCGAAGGCCTGCCAACGCGATCCGCACCGTCGTCCCGGGGGCCCGGGCCCTGGAGCCGACCCTCTTGCTGAGCAATGGGCGCTACAGCGTTGCATTGCGCGCCAACGGAGCCGGATGGAGCCGCCTGGGCAACACCCACATCACGCGCTGGCGCGACGACCTGCTGCGCGATGCGCACGGGAGCTTTGTCTACCTGCGAACGGACCGGGACAGCGCCCCGGTGTCCGTGACCCGCAGCCCTGCGCCCGACCCGCAGGCGGCCTACACCAGCACGTTCCACCCGGACCGCATGTGCTTCGATGCCCGCTGGCCGCAATGGCGTGTGCGCACCACGGTCTGGATCAGCCCTGAAGACGATATAGAGCTGCGCAAGGTCGTGCTGAACAACCTGGGTAACCTGCCCATGGACGTGGAGCTGATATCGGCCATGGAGGTGGTCCTGGCCGGCGCGGGCGCGGACGAGGCCCACCCGGCGTTCTCCAGCATGTTCGTGAAGGCGCAGTGGCTGGCGCAGCAGCAGGGCATGCGTTTTGAGCGGGTTGCCCGCCACAAGGAGGAGAAGGTGGTGCAGATGGCCCATTTCGTGGCCGGCACGCAGGGGGAGGTCCTGGGCCTGCGCTACCAGAGCGATCGGGCGAAATGGGCCGGCCGCAATCACGCGGCCAGTCAGCCGCAGGCGTGCCTGGAGCCCGCACCGGGTGAAGCTGTCGCGCTGGACACCGGCCTGGATCCCGTCGCCGTGCTGGGCGTGCGCATGCGCGTGGGCCCTGGCGGACAAGTGAGCGTGGTGTTTGCGACGGCTGCCTGCGACAGTGCCAGCACCCTCATGGCCATCCTGGACAAGTACCGCCAGCCCAGCTATGTGGAGCGCACCTCCGTGATCTCCGCCACCTTGGCGCAGGGCCAGGATGCCCTGCAGCACCGGCCCCGGCCCGAGTACCTGCCGGCACTGCAACTGCTGGGCACGGCGCTGATGTTCACCCTGCCCAAGCTGCAGCCCGGCCTGCACCCGCATCGCGCAGGCGCCGTCCGCCTGCCGCAGATCCAGGACCGGCGCGTGCTGTGGCAGTTGGGCCTTTCGGGCGACAGGCCGATCATCGTGGTGAGTGCCGCGGCGCCCCAGGGCCTGGGCCTGCTGCGCATACTGGGACAGGCCCTGGGCGAATGGTCGCGCGCCGGCGTGGCCTGCGACCTGGTCGTGCTCAGCAGCGAGTTCCACTCCTACTACATGCCGGTGCAGGCCGAGCTGAACGCCATCGGCGAACAGCATGAGGCGGCCGGCAACGCCCGCCCAGGGCTGAGCACGACAGGCTTTCATGTCCTGGGCCAGGACACGCTCACCCCCGCACAGGCAGCCTGCCTGGAGCGCCTGGCATGTGTGCGCCTGCATGCCGATGGCCGTGCATTGCTGCAACAGATCCATGCCTGGAGCGAGCAGTTCGAGGCCCAGGCCAGCCGGCGGCGCACAGCGCATCTGCCCCAGAAAATACCGGTCCAGCCAAGCCGGGGCTCAGCTGTCCCCGCGTCGACCGGACAGTTCCTCGGCGACCATGGCCACTTCCAATTCGATGTCAGCGCATCCCGGCGTCCGGGCAGGCCCTGGATCAACGTCCTGGCCAACCCCGGCTTCGGAGGGCAGATATCCGAAAGCGGCGCAGGCAATACCTGGGCGATCAACAGCCGGCTCAATCAGGTCACGGCCTGGTCCAATGATCCCGTCTGCGACATGCCGTCCGAGTGGTTTTTTCTCCAGAACCGGCGCACACGCGAGACATGGAGCGTGGCCCCCAGCGCCTGGGGGCATGCCCAGGCCCGCTACAGCGTGGTGCATGGCCAGGGCTTCACTGAAATCGCCCACCGCCACGGCGACCTGGGCATCCGTGCGCGCTGGTGCGTGGACATCAGGACGGCCGTCAAGCAAGTGCGCATCACCGTGGTCAACCATGGCAACTCCAAGATGCACCTGAGGATGGCGGGCATGGTGGAGTGGATGCTGGGCGAGCGCCGGGCCGACCGCGCCACGCTGGAGACCATGGCCCTGTGGGCACCGGCGCCCGACAAGCGCTTTCTGGGCCTGCTATGCACCCAGACCGAGGCTGCGGGCGGCTTTGGCGGCGGCACGGCTTTCTTCTGCGAATCGCATGCCGGCGAAGGCACCCTCGCGGGAAAGCACGACAGCCTTGACTGGACCTGCGACCGCAGCGAGTTCTTTGCATCCGACGGACATTTGCAGCTCCCGGCACAGCTGGGGCAGCGCAGCGGATACGGGCTCGAACCCTGCGCAGCCCTGTCGCGCCTGGCCACGCTTCGGCCCGGCGTGACCTGGGAGCAGACCTATCTGATCGGCCATGCAACGAGTCCCGATGCGGCGCGCCAGTTGCTGGAGCAAGCCACCGTCCTGGCCCCCCAGGCACGAGAACAGGCCAACAGCGACTACTGGGATGGCCTGCTCCAGGCCACGCAGATCCACACGCCCGATCCGCTGATGGACGTGCTTGTGAACCGCTGGCTGCCCTACCAGACGGTCTCCTCGCGGCTGTGGTCCAAGGCCGGTTTCTACCAGGCGGGAGGCGCCACCGGCTACCGCGACCAATTGCAAGACGCCATGGCGCTTGTCTGGGCCGATCCCGGCGTGCTGCGGCAACAGATCACGCTGTGCGCGTCACGGCAATTTCTCGAAGGGGACGTGCAGCACTGGTGGCATGCGCCTGCGGGTGCTGGCGTGCGCACCCGCTGCAGCGACGACCTGCTGTGGCTGCCCTTCGCCTGCTCGCACTATCTCCAGGCCACTGGCGACATGGCGCTGCTGCAGCAGCAGGTTCCGTTCCTGGAGGCGCCCGCCATTGCCGACGGCGTGGACGACGTCTACGAAACACCGGGCATCAGCGAAGTTTCGGCTTCGGTCTACGAGCATGCGGCGCGCGCCATCGACCGCAGCCTTGCCGTGGGCGTGCACGGCCTGCCCCTGATGGGCGCAGGAGACTGGAACGATGGCATGAGCGCCGTTGGTCACCAAGGCCGAGGCGAATCGGTATGGCTCGCCTGGTTCCTGTGCGCCATCGTCACGGACTGGATACCGCTGGCACGCGGCTGCGGCGACGAAGCACGCGCCGACGCCTGGCAGACAGCCCTGTCCGGCTGGCGCCAGGCCCTGGATGTTGCGGGCTGGGATGGGCGCTGGTACCGGCGGGCGTTCTTCGATGACGGCACGGTGCTGGGCTCGGCCCGGCAGCTCGAGGCGCGCATCGATCTGATTGCGCAGGCCTGGTCGGTCCTGGTCACCACGGCAGGCACCTCGCGCCCGCGCATTGCCATGGAAGCGGTGGACACGGAGCTGGTCCAGCCCGATACAGGTCTGATCCCGCTGCTGGCACCGCCCCTGGTCCATGGCCTTCCGCATGCGGGCTACATCCAGGCCTACCCGGCAGGGGTGCGGGAAAACGGCGGGCAGTACACCCATGCCGGAGCGTGGGCCGTGATGGCCGCCGCTTCGCTGGCCCTGCGCCAGGCGGCGCACGCCACCGCCACCGCCACCGGCAGCGAGCGCCTCCAGGACACACCCTACCGGTACTTCACCTACCTGAGTCCGGCCCACCGCGCCAGCCATCCCGTATGGGGCAGCCAATACGCCATCGAGCCTTACGCCATGGCTGCAGACGTATACACCCAGCCCCCTTTTGTCGGACGGGGCGGATGGAGCTGGTACACGGGCTCGGCTGCATGGATGCATCGCGCCGCGGTGGAGTCCATCCTGGGGCTGCACATCCACGCCGGGGAACTGTTCTTCACCCCCTGCCTTCCTTCCCATTGGCCCCAGGCCGAACTGGTATTGAAACGGGAGGGCCGCAGCATGCGCTTTCTCCTGATTCGCGGCAGCACCGACGCGCTGGCGGCCAGGTGTGACGTGGAGGGGGCGGTCATGCTCCAGGTATCGCAGAGGCTGCGCTGGACAGAGCTGGCAGCGCACAGCTGCTTTGTCATCCCTGTGCAAGAGGCCGCGATCGGGACCTAGCAAGCCGTGATGTCCGGCAGCAACCGGTCGTACTCTTTTCTCACCACCGCATAGCACTCGCAGGAGCGCTGCTCCAGGCCCGTACGGTCCAGCACACTGATGCGGCCACGCGAATAGCGGATGATCTCGGCGCGCTGCAGCTTCAGCGCGGCCTCGGTCACGCCCTCGCGGCGGACTCCGAGCATGTTGGAGATCAGCTCCTGCGTCATCACCAGGTCCGTGCCCTGGAGCCGGTCCAGGCTCAGCAGCAACCAGCGGCAAAGCTGCTGGTCAAGTGAATGGTGACGGTTGCAGACGGCGGTCTGGGCCATCTGGGTGATCAACGCCTGCGTGTAGCGCAGCAAGAGGTGAAGAACCGGGCCACCGCGCTCAAACTCCGCCTGCATGGCGCCGACCTTCAGCCGATAGCCCCTGCCGGCGCTTTGAACGACCGCCCTGCTGGTCGTGGACCCTCCGCCCATGAAGAGGGAAATGCCCACAATCCCTTCGTTGCCCACCACCGCGATCTCCGCCGACGCACCGTTCTCCATCACGTACAGCAGGGAGACGATCGCCGTCGTGGGAAAGTACACGTGACTCATGACCCGGCCCGCTTCATACAGCACCTGGCCCAGGGCAAGCTCCACGGGCTCCAGCGCAGGCTCCCACCGCTGCCATGGCTCGGGTGGCAAGGAGTCGAGCAAATGATTGCCGGTGGACGCGGCGCAAGAGGGCATAAAGGCAATTCCAGTGCAGTCATCCCGGCACTTCAAGAGAGTCTGGAGACAGCAGAAATGACGCTCTTGCATCTTACGGGCCAGGCCCACCAGCTCTGTGCGGTACCGCACATACCGGCAGTGGCATCTGTGCCTGGCCCTGCGGGCCCCCGCATCCAGAAAGCCCCCCGAAAACCCTTGTGCCGCCACGCTTACAACATAATTTGTCTGCGGCCGGTTTGACTACATCCCATCACCTGGACCAGGAACACAGTGGACTTTCAGGAGCCATCTTGGCTTTTGAAGACCATAGGAGTTTCACATGTCCGTTTCCCAGAACACGCCAGGCAAAAGCCAGCAGCCCGTTGGCCAGCCCAGCAAGCCCCAGCCACAGCAAACTGCTCCCAAGCAGCACCAGCCGGGCTCCGCTGAAGAGCAAAAGAAGCAAGCCCATCAAGGGCAACCGAAGCAGTAATCCAGCCGCTCCGTAACGAAAAAGGGCCCTCGGGCCCTTTTTGATTTCAATGGACGCAAAGGACGGGTTTCTGTATTCGGCCGGTCCATCAATCCTTGTGTTTGATCCACGTGGCTCCAGCCGCCTCACCGCATCCGGCGCCCACCAGGCCACCGACGGCGCCCCCCACGAATATTCCAACCGGTCCTCCCACGGCTGCGCCCAGTGCAGACCCCAGTGCTGCGCCAAAAATCATGAAGCCGGCCACCATGGTTGATTTGGACTCCCGCAAGGCCTCTGCCTTGCCCATTCGAATCTGTGCTGCCTGGTCGGTGTCCTGCGAAGGAACGCCGTGCCCTGGGACCGCCTGATCGGCAAGATCAGGGTCCTGAGGCCTGCCAAGCAGTGACCTCAGTGAAATCGATGCAGTCATGGCCTTCTCCTCGAAGATGAGGAAGAGATAGATGCACCCCGCCTCGACCATGTTTTAAGCCCATGCCAGAATTTTCGATGAGGTCCGCCCCGCCGAAATTGCGTAAGCAAACAGCCTCATCAGGACGGCAGGGTGTCGAAGCCATGAATGGCAGGAGGTCAGGCGAGCAAACCGGCTACCGCGACGGTATGGCAGGCGCTGCCGGCGACCACGAACAGATGCCAGATGCCGTGCGCGTGGCGCATGCTCGCCAGACGACGGTAAAACACCGTTCCTGCCGAATAGAGCAGTCCGCCGGCGAGCAGCCAGGCCAGGGTCTGCGCACCATGGCGAAAGGCCACCGGCACCGCGCCCCCCAAGCTGAGCCAGCCAAGGCTGATGTACAGGGACAGGCGCGGCGGCGAATCGAAACCCAGTGCACGTATCGCACCCTGGAATGCGAGCCCCCATACGCCGCCAAGCAGCAGCCAAGCCCACAAGCCAGGGGGCGCCATCAAGGCAAAGGGCGTGTGGCTGCCGGCAATCAGCAGGTAAATGCAGGCGTGGTCGACGCGCTGCCAGAAACCCTTGCGCACCCCGGTACAGCCATGAAAGAGGGCCGATGCGCCAAACAGCGCCGCCAGAGACAGGCCAAACACCACAGCGCCCCCAATCTTGCGCGCATCGCCGCCGGCCACCGTTTCGCAGATGAGAACCACACTGGCCGCCAGGCCCACGGGCAGGGCTGCCAGATGACTCCAGGTATTGAACCGTTCGCCGGGCTGGCCCCAAACGCAAGGGCCGTGCGGCGAGCCTGCCTGCAAATCTTGCATGGAGCCTCCTGGCGCATGGCTGAGCAACGCCGGGCGCGGCGGCCCGGCTAGGCCACCCTAAGGCCCAGACGTGACAGGGCAATGATGGCGACGGACACGCTGGAGAGCCCGTCCACCGGACACCACACGACGTGCAGCGCCAAATTGAAACATCAGGCCTTGAAACCATCCTCAAACCATCCATATGGATGGCATAAGGATGTTCCATGGCCACTACCACCTCCACCCCTCGCGTGAGCGAATCCGAAAAGCTCACCATTAATCTGGGCTATGTCGACCTGGGCCAAATCGACCTGCTGGTCGCCGAAGGCTTCTACGCAAACCGCAGTGATTTCATCCGTACAGCGATACGCAATCACCTGCGCAGCCACGCGGACGCGTTGCAACAGGTCGTCGCCCGCAAGATGCTGGTCCTGGGTATGCAGCATTTCTCCCAGGCCGATCTCCTGCGGGTGCAGGCTGCCGGGGAAAAGCTGCAGATCCGGGTGCTGGGCTTGGCCAGCATCGCGCAGGACGTGCCTGCGCAGCTGGCCGCAGAAACCATCGAATCCATCACGGTGCTGGGAGCGCTCCAGGCCAGCCCCGCCGTTCGTGCCGCTCTGGCCGGCCGCATTACCTGAGAACCATTCCATGAAACAGCTTTTTCACGACATGCTGGGCGAGGCTACACGCCTGACGCGCACTGGCAATTTGCTGGAAGCAACCGAGCTGATTCAGCGCACGTTGCGAGGCGAAAGCGCGCCCGCGCCCCACGGCAAGACCGCCGCAACCAGTCACAGGGAAGAAGGCTGGATCGTCGATGCCGAAGCCCGTTTCATCGACGATGCTCCCGAACTCGCCGTGCCTGCGGGCTCATCGCAGGCAGACACCTCCGGCGACGAGCAATGGCTGCGCGGCAGCTACTCGCACGGAGGCCGGCAGCTGGCCTATCGGCTGTATGTGCCGCCAGGCAGTGCACTTGAAGCGGGGCCTCGGCCGCTCGTCCTCATGCTGCACGGTTGCACCCAAGGGCCGGAAGACTTCGCCGCCGGCACGCGCATGAATGACCAGGCACGCAGGGCTGGTGTATTGGTGCTCTATCCTGAACAAACACAGCATGCGAACTCGCAAAAATGCTGGAACTGGTTCAAGGCCCAGCATCAGCAGCGGGGCCGGGGCGAGCCAGCACTGCTGGCGGGCCTCACACGCCAGATGGTGGCTGACCATGGCGCGGACGCATCGCGTGTCTATGTCGCCGGACTATCGGCTGGCGGTGCAATGGCGGACATATTGGGACGCACCTATCCTGAGCTGTTCGCCGCCGTGGGCGTGCATTCGGGCTTGCCCGCCGGTGCTGCGTCCAATCTGCCATCAGCCCTCGAGGCGATGCGAAGAGGCGCAGCATCAGGCTCGGCCAGCGGTCCCAGCGTGTGTCCGGTGATCGTGTTTCACGGCGATGCCGACACGACGGTGCACCACGACAACGGCGCGGCCGTGGTGAATGCTGCACGCAGCGCGCAAAGTCCCCAAGGCGCACCTCGCGTCATCCAGGGCCATGCGCCGAACCGCCAGCGATTCACCCGCTCTGCCTATGTCGCGGCCGACGGAAGTACCGCCATTGAACACTGGCAACTGCATGGCGCAGGCCACGCATGGTCCGGCGGCAGCTCAGAGGGCAGCTACACCACGCCAGGAGGAATCGACGCCAGCGCCGAGATGCTTCGCTTCTTCCTTTCGCACAAGCGTGCACACGGCTGCTGACGCGCGGCACCGGCAGCGAGCTCGCGAGGAAGCCCTGGGCGGCAGCAACCGCTGCGGAGCAGCCGGCAGCTGCAGATTTCCGAACACTGGTCTCAGGCTGAGAGCTGGACGCAGGAGCTTCAACATCGAACATCGGCGGCGATCAACAGTTGAACTTGATGGTCGCTGGCTGCAATCTCCAAGAATCGGCGTCCACCTCGGCCCGGCCCCTTGGCGACGATTCACCGTGCCATCAGGCAAAATCCGGAACATCGGGAACGCTTGGCGTCAGGTCTGCCGAGAGGCCCAACTTGAAGAATGGAACAGTATCAATGGCACTGACGAAGAAGGGCGAGTTCTGGTACGGGACGACTTCCGGCGACACCCAAGCCGAGCTGCGCAGCTACAGCATTGCGAATCTTCATGAGGCCGTCCGGTTTGCCTCGTCCAAATGCGATTGCGGGTGCCGGACTTTTGCGCTGCAGACGGATGAAGAAGCCGGCGTGGCCATCCGCACCTGCACCGACTGCGGGCAGGAACACCTGATGGGCGACAGCGCGGAATATGTTGAAGAGGCCACCCCCGAGGCACACGAGTGCGTGTGCGAGAACGAGACGTTCGAACTGATGTCCGGCGTCTCCGTGTACGAAGGCACACACGACGTGCGCTGGTACTACATCGCTTGCCACTGCGTGGAATGCAACCTGGTTGGAGTCTTCGCAGACTGGAAGTGTGAAGCGGGTGATGCGGCGGCCTTCCTCGCCAAGGTATGAGCGCGTGGGATCAAGACGCGCTGCTCAAATATCTGGTCAAGCGGGTTTGCCGGGTGCATGCAGGCGATAGCGCAAAAAGCGAGTCCCCTCGATATCCAATGCGCCATCTGGCCGAAATCCCAGCTTGAGAACTCCTTTTATTCTGGTTCTTGAAGGTGGCAGCAAAATTGTGATGGAGTTCAGCCCCAAGCCAGTGAATGCACGTTTCACTATCTCTTGATAGATGGCCTTGCCACTTCCCCAGAACTTGGGGTGAAGCACCAAAGCGAGATCGGCATCACCTTCCTCGTACTGCAAGCCGCCCCAGCCGGCAAATTGCTGATCAATTTCAAACGCCCATGGCCCATAGCCGTATTGCTGCCACTGGGCATCCTTTTTCTGAGCCCATTCATTTGCTTTCGCCAGGTCGAAATTCGCACTTCCAAGCGGCATTTGTCGCAGCACATCTGGATTGTTGTTCAGCGAAACAATGTGAGCCGGATCAACTTCAGTGAGCCGCTTAAATTTCAAATTCATGCCTGTATCTGGTTGTCTATCCATCAAATTCAAAGCGTACAAAAACGGTGGTTGCCGACCGTGTATCTGAGCGTCAACCAAGGGGGCAGCAGTCCACAGTAAGGGGTTGCTGCTGCTGCAAGGCAGGCCCCATGCGAGCTGCGGCCTGCTTCCAGCTAGCCCTGGTATCGCAGGTGAATAAGAGGATAAGGGCGTCCCTGCGAATCCACCTCCGAACGTCCAGCTTCAACGAACCCCATCCGTTGATAGAACCCAACCGCTTGGGAGTTCTGCATGTTGACGTCTGTGCTCAATGCCCCGTGCAGCGCCAATCCATGCTGCAACAACTTGCGGCCAATGCCGGTGCCGCGGACATCCGGATCGATGAACAGCGCCTCCATGTGCGTGCCATCGATCAGCATGAAGCCATGGGGCTGGTCATGTTCATCGACAGCAACAGTCACCGGCGCATGAGGCAGAAACTCGACCACTTCGGCATCAATGGCCTTTCGATCATCGGGACTGAGAAAGTGATGGGTGGCGTCTACGGAACGCCGCCAAAGGTCAACCAGACCGGCGCCATCTTCAGGACGTGATGTGCGGAGTGTGTACATGGCAACTTTGCAAATGATTCAGCTTGCGTGAAGTATGACGGTACACACCCGCTAAGTCGTCGCGGCCCCCGTTGTACACACTGAACGGCGGCGCTGTTTCGGCAGCGCCTATGCGTGGGTCGCAATAGGAAACTTTGCGGAGCCCCTGAGTCCCGCCGGCAACTCATCTGAAACCCGGCGCTGGGGCGGCTTTGCCTTGGTGACAGCTTGGCTTCACTTTCTGATCAGCGGTGCGCAAGCACCGCCCAACGCGCGGCGACGCACAGCCACCAGACCCGCCGCCAGCAGCGAAAGCAGCGCCAGCGCCCAGGGGCCGAGTGCGGGGATGGCCTGCGGGGCCAGCAGCACGGGCAGGCCGGGGTCGGTGATCTGGTTGGGCACGGAATCGCTGTCACCCACGCCGCCATCGGCCAGGGTGAAGGTCACGCTCAGGCCGTCGGGCGCAAACTGCGCGCCAGGCAGCGCATACCAGTGCGGCTGCGCGCAGGCAGCGCTGGTGCAGCCCAGCCCGTCAGGGCTGGGGCCGTATTTGTAATAAACGGCCCCCCGCGGCACTGGTGTGGTGAAGTGCACGGTCACCTGTGCATCTGCATTGCCAGCGACACGCCCCAGCACCAGCCTCAGCGGCGCGTGCACCGCACGCACATGGGACGGCAAGGGCGCGGGCAAGGTGGAGGCAAAGGCGGCGCTGCTGATCTCCCAGCCATTCGCGCCGTCCACCTCCACCGCCCCCAGATTGCCGTTGCCGCCCGCACCCTGCCACGGTGCGCTGCACTGCTGCGCTGCGCCGCCATATTCACCGCTGCACTGCCATTTGTATTGGCCGCCAGCGGATAGCACGGTCCCTGGCGTGCCCGTGACGCACAGATTCGCACTGGGCTTGAAGGCCACAGCGCCGTTGGCCGCTGAGCCGCAGGTGGCATCGACCGGATCGTGGGTGAAAGTGGCGCTCACGCTGCGCGGGCTGGTCACATTGGTGAGCTGGCATGCACCCGTGCCCGTGCAATCGCCCGCCCAACTGGTGAAGTGATAGCCCGCATCGGGCGTGGCGGTGCAGCTTGCGCCCTGCCCATGGTTAACGGGGTTGGGTGCGCAGGTGACCGTGCCGTTTGTGGTGACGGGGGCGATGCTGATGGGGTAGGTGTTCAGCGCGAAGGTGGCACTCACGCTGCGCGGGCTGGTCACGTTGGTGAGCTGGCATGTCCCCGTGCCCGCGCAATCGCCCGACCAACTGGTGAAGCGGTAACCCGCATCGGGCGTGGCGGTGCAGCTTGCGCCCTGCCCATGGTTAACGGGGTTGGGTGCGCAGGTGACCGTGCCGTT
>NZ_JACVUR010000067.1:0-20068 GCF_016516495.1 Delftia sp. S65 | reverse complement strand
CCAAAAGCCCCACCCACGCCATGACCACCATCACCTTCATAGAACACAGCGGCCGCGAGCACGTGGTGCAGGCCACGGACGGCCAGAGCCTCATGCGCGCCGCTGTCTCCAACGGCGTGCCGGGCATCGATGCCGAGTGCGGCGGCGCCTGTGCCTGCGCCACCTGCCATGTCTACATACAACCGGAGTGGCTGGACCGCGTGGGCCCGGCCCAGGGCGGCGAAAGGGAGATGCTGGACTTCGCCCTCGACGTGCGCGGCGACTCGCGGCTGGCCTGCCAGATCACGGTATCGCCGCAGCTCGACGGGCTGGTGGTGGGCATGCCGGTGGCGCAGAGCTGACGCGGCATCCGGCCGGCCCCAAGCTCACTTTCGCTTCCGCTTCCACTTCCACTTCCACTTCCCAAGACGATTTCAGCGCGACGCCAGGCCGTTCCCCACCGCCCGCAAACACTCCACCAGCAAGCGCGTCGTCGCCGTCATCGGCTGGCCGCGCAGGGTGATCAGGCCCACGGGCGGCAGGTCGATGGGCACGGGCAGGTCCAGCACGGCGACCAGCCCCTGCTGCGCGAAATGCTGCGCCACGCCGCGCGCCATGAAGGCCACGGCGCCGCGCTGGTGCAGGAAGCTGATCTGCGACAGGAATGAGGCGGACTCCACCAGGTCGGCGGGCGGATGCAGGCCGTGGGCGAAGAACTGCTGCTCCAGCTTCACGCGCAGCGATGCCCAGGGCGGGGGCATGACGCAGGGCATGTCGGCCAGCGCCTGCCAGTTGGCAGGCTGCGCCAGCAGCGCATGGCCGGGGCGCACGACGGCGACCATGGGCTCGTCGTACAGGGCTTCGGTCTCCAGGTCGGGCGAGGCATAGCCCGGTTCGAGCCGGCCCACGAACAGGTCCAGCTCGCCCATGCGCAGCTTGGGCAGCAGCCGCGTGAGATCACCCTCCTCGACCAACACCGTGGTCTGGGCCGATCGTGCCTTCAACTGCTCGACGGCCCGGGCCAGCAGCACGGGCGTGGCCACGACCATGGCGCCCACGCTGGTGCGCCCGCGCGTGCCGCTGGCCTCGGCCGCCATTTCATCGCGCGTGCGTTCGAAGCCCGCCAGCACCGAGCGCGCAAAGCGCACCATGCTGACGCCGGCCGCTGTGGGCTCGGTGCCTCGCGTGGAGCGCTCGAACAGCGTCATGTCCAGCATGCGCTCTATCTCGGCCAGGGTCTTGGAGACGGCGGGCTGGGTCACGGCCAGGAACTCGGCGGCACGGCCCAGGTGGCGGAACTGGTCCAGCGCCACCAGCAGCTGCAGGTGGCGCAGCTTGAGGTTGGAGCGCAGCACACGGTCTATCTTGCTCATGGGGTCTTCATAGCTTTGAGGTTATGAAGCCAGTCTATCTTTTCATTGGATTGTCATGATCAGGCGCTGAACAATCGCGCCAGTCAGCCCAAGGCCCGGATCACAGGGCTGCAAAAAGCCAATACAGGAGACAAGCGATGAACACCCCACGCACACGCCATGCAAGCCGGCGCGAATTCGTGCTCGCCACCCTCGGCGCCAGCGCACTGGCCGCCACCGGACCTCTTTTCGCCCAGAACTGGCCCGAACGCCCCATCACCTTCATCTGCCCCTGGCCTGCGGGCGGCACGGCCGACCAGTCCATGCGCGCGCTGTGCACCGTGGCCGGCAAGCTGCTGGGCCAGCCGATCGCGGTGGAGAACCGCGCGGGCGCATCGGGAATGATCGGCGCCAAGGCGCTGGCCTCGGCCAGGGCGGACGGCTACACCATCGGCCAGATTCCCATCTCGGTCACGCGCTTTTCGCAGCTGGGCAGCCTGCAGGCCGATCCGCGCAAGGACTACACCTACATCGCGCGTACCTCGGGCCAGACCTTCGGCATTGCCGTGCCAGCCCATTCGCCGTTCAAGACGCTCAAGGACTTCGTGGCCGCCGCCAAGGCGAGGCCCGGCCAGGTGACCTATGCCCATGCAGGCGTGGGCGGTGCCACGCATGTGGGCATGGAGGAATTTGCGGGCGTGGCCGGCATACAGCTCAACCATGTGCCCTACAAGGGCGGCGCCGAGGCACTGCAGGGCGTGCTGGGCGGCCATGTGGATGCGCTGGCCGACTCCAGCTCCTGGGCTCCCCATGTGGAGGCCGGCAAGCTGCGCCTGCTGGCCACCTGGGGCGAGCAGCGCACGGCGCGCTTCAAGGACGTGCCCACGCTGCGCGAATGCGGCTACGACGTGGTGGTCGATGCGCCCAACGGCATTGGCGCGCCGCGTGGCCTGGACCCGGCCGTGGCGGCCAGGCTGCGCGAGGCCTTCCGCGCCGCCGTGGCCAGCCCCGAGTTCAAGTCCGTGGCCGAGAAGCTGGATGCACCGCTGCTCTACCTGGACGGCCCGGACTACGAGAAATACGTCAACACGGTCTATCAAAAAGAGACCGTTTTGATCGACAAGCTCAAGCTGCGCGAATTAATGAAGGGCTGACAGCCCGCGAACCCACACCGATGAAAGCCACGCATGTCCCGCATGTCCCGCACCGATAGCCCCCTGCTGCACCTGCATCCCAACGACAACGTGCTGGTCGCCAAGACCGCTCTGTCGCTGGGCCAGGAGATTCCCGAACTGGGCGTGCGCGCCCGCGCCCAGGTGCCTGCGGGCCACAAGATCGCCGCGCGCCGCATCGCAGAGGGCGAGCAGGTGAAGAAGTACGACACCGTGATCGGCGTGGCCATGCGCGAGCTGGAGGCTGGCGACTATGTGCACAGCCACAACCTGCGCATCGTGGACTACTACCGCGACCCGGCCTTCGGCGCCGATGTGCGGCCCGTGGACTATGTGCCCGAGGCGCAGCGCGCCAGCTTCCAGGGCTTTGTGCGCGCCGGCGGCGGCGTGGGCACGCGCAATTTCATCGGCATCCTGTCGTCGGTGAACTGTTCGGCCACGGTGATCAAGCGCATTGCCGCGCATTTCACGGCCGAGCGCATGGCGGCCTTCCCCAACGTGGACGGCGTGGTGGCCTTCGCCCAGACCAGCGGCTGCGGCATGTCTTCGCCCAGCGAGCATTTCGACGTGCTGCGCCGCACGCTGGCCGGCTATGCGCGCCACCCGAACCTGGCCGGCGTGCTCATCGTGGGCCTGGGCTGCGAGCGCAACCAGGTCGATGCCCTGGTGCAGTCGCAGGGCCTGAGCGAAGGCCGGCTCATGCGCACCCTGGTGATGCAAGAGGTCGGCGGCACGCGCGTGACCATAGAGGCCGGCATCCGCGCCATCGAAGAGATGCTGCCCGAAGCCGACGCCGCGCGGCGCAGCACGGTCAGTGCCAGCCACCTGAAGATCGGGCTGGAGTGCGGCGGCTCGGACGGCTTTTCGGGCATCACGGCCAACCCGGCCCTGGGCGCGGCCATGGACATCCTGGTGCGCCACGGCGGCACGGCCATCCTGTCGGAAACGCCCGAGATCCATGGCGTGGAATTCATGCTCACGCGCCGCGCCATCACACCTGCCGTGGGCCAGAAGCTGCTGGACCGCCTGGCATGGTGGGAGCGCTACGCGGCCGGCCAGAACGCGCAGTTCAACGGCGTGGTCGGCCACGGCAACCAGGCCGGCGGCCTGGCCAACATCTTCGAGAAATCGCTGGGCTCGGCCATGAAGGGCGGCACCACGCCGCTGCGCGCCGTCTACGAATATGCCGAGCCCATCACCGAGCCTGGCTTCGTCTTCATGGATTCGCCGGGCTACGACCCCGTGGCCTCCACGGGCCAGATTGCCAGCGGCGCGCACCTGATCTGCTTCACCACGGGGCGCGGCTCCATGTTCGGCAGCAAGCCTGCGCCCACCATCAAGCTGGCCAGCAACACGCCCATGTACCGGCGCCTGGAGGAAGACATGGACATCAACTGCGGCCTGATCGTGGACGGCGAATGCGGCGTGCCCGAGATGGGGCAGCGCATCTTCGCGCAGATCCTGCGCCACGCCAGCGGCGAGCCCACCAAGAGCGAGGCCCTGGGCCTGGGCGACCATGAGTTCGTGCCCTGGCACCTGGGCATCGTGAGCTGAGCCGCCCCTTACAACACCTGCATCCACCGATTCCATGCCACTGACCCTGACCCGCCCCGAGCTGCTGCGCAGCGCCAACTTCATCGCCGGCCAATGGACGACCGCGACTGCCCCGCGCCTGGCCGTGACCGACCCCGCCACGGGCGCACTGATCACCAAGGTGCCCGACTCCGGCGCCGCCGAAGCCCGCGCCGCGCTGAACGCCGCGCATGCCGCCTTCCCCGCCTGGCGCAAGACGCCTGCCAAACAGCGCGCCGCCATCATCAAGCGCTGGAACGACCTGGTGCTGGCCCACCAGGACGACCTGGGCCGCCTCATCAGCCGCGAGCAGGGCAAGCCCCTGGCCGAGGGCAAGGGCGAGGTCGCCTATGCGGCCAGCTACATCGAATGGTTTGCCGAAGAGGCCACGCGCATGAACGGCGAGATCATTCCCGCACCCGTGCCGGGCCGGCGCATGTTTGCGCTACGCGAGCCCGTGGGCGTGGTGGCCGCCATCACGCCCTGGAACTTTCCTGCCGCCATGATCGCCCGCAAGATCGCGCCCGCGCTGGCCGCCGGCTGCACCGTGGTCTGCAAGCCCGCCGAAGACACGCCGCTGACCTCGCTGGCCCTGGTGCTGCTGGCCCAGGAGGCGGGCGTGCCGGCCGGCGTGCTCAACATCGTCACGGCCTCGCGCGAGAAGACGCCCGAGGTGGTGGATGTCTGGCTGGACGATGCGCGCGTGCGCAAGATCACCTTCACGGGCTCCACGCCCGTGGGCAAGCACCTGGCGCGGCGCAGCGCCGACACGCTCAAGAAGCTCTCGCTGGAGCTGGGCGGCAATGCGCCCTTCATCGTCTTCGAGGACGCCGACATCGAGGCCGCCGTCGACGGCTTCATGGCCGCCAAGTTCCGCAATGGCGGCCAGACCTGCGTGTGCCCCAACCGCGTCTTCGTGCACCGCAGCGTGCACGACGCATTTGCACAGAAGCTGGCCGCGCGCGTGGCCGCGCTGCACGTGGGCCCGGCCAGCGACCCGGCCTCGCAGATCGGCCCCATGATCAACGCGCGCGCCGTGGAAAAGATCGAGCGCCATGTGCAGGACGCCGTGGCGCGCGGCGCCAGGGTGCTCACGGGCGGCAGGCGCCTGGATGCCCTGGGCGCCAACTACTACGCGCCCACCGTGCTCACGGGCGCCGATGCCTCCATGGCCTGCGCCTGCGAGGAAACCTTCGGCCCCGTGGCGCCGCTCACGGTCTTCGACAGCGAGGACGAGGTCATCGCCGCCGCCAACGACACGCCCTTCGGCCTGGCCGCCTACTTCTACAGCAACGACGCACGCCGCATCTGGCGCATGGCCGATGCATTGGAGACCGGCATCGTCGGCATCAACGAAGGCGCACTGGCCGCCGAGGCAGCGCCCTTCGGCGGCGTCAAGGAATCGGGCTACGGCCGCGAGGGCTCCACCCACGGCCTGGACGACTACCTGCACACCAAGTACGTCTGCCAGGGCCTGCTGGACTGAATCTTTCCCTCAACGAAATCACCGGACACCATGCCAGCCCATAACCCCTTCAAGACCGCCCTGGCCGCAGGCCAGCCCCGCATCGGCCTGTGGCTGTCCATGGCCGACCCCTACCTGGCCGAGGCTGCCGCCACCTGCGGCTACGACTGGCTGCTGATCGACGGCGAGCACGCCCCCAACGACGTGCGCAGCACCCTGGCCGCGCTGCAGGCCGTGGCCCCGCACCCGGCACAGGCCGTGGTGCGCGTGGTCGAAGGCAGCACGGCCCTGATCAAGCAGATGCTGGACATAGGCGCCACCACCTTGCTCGTGCCCATGGTGGACACGGCCGAACAGGCGCGCGCCGTGGTGGCCGCCACGCGCTACCCGCCGCTGGGCGTGCGCGGCGTGGGCAGCGCCGTGGGCCGCGCATCGCAGTGGAGCGCACGCGCCGACTACCTGCAAGTGGCCGACGACGAGGTCTGCCTGCTGGTGCAGGCCGAGACCGTGGCCGCGCTGCACAACCTTGAAGCCATCTGCGCGGTGGACGGCGTGCACGGCGTCTTCATCGGCCCCGCCGACCTGGCCGCCTCCATGGGCCACCGCGGCAACCCCGGCCACCCCGAGGTGCAGGCCGCCATCGAAGCCGCCATGAAGACCATCATCGCCAGCGGCAAGGCGGCCGGCACCCTGACCTCGGACCCCGCCCTGGCCCGCCGCTACCTGGATCTGGGCTGCAGCTTCGTGGCCGTGGGCGTGGATGTGCTGCTGTTTGCGAATGCGGCGCGCAGGCTGCGGGGGCAGTTCGATAATTCGCCGGTGGCCGCGCCTGCACAGCAGGCAGCTGCCGCCTATTGAATCAGACAGCCACCAGCCAGGCCAGCAGCCCCGCCGCCGCTGCAGCGGCGGCCACACGCCGCGCGAACTGCGGTGCATAGGTCAGCAGCAGGCCCAGGGCCAGGCCCGCAAAGGTCAGCAGGCCCAGCCAGGCGGCCAAGGCCACCGAGGCATTCCAGCGCAGCAGGCAAGGCGCCAGCGATAGGGCCAGCAGCGCGTAGCCAGCCAGCCGCCAGGCCTTCAGGCGCGCGGGCGCCAGGCCTTCGGTGCCCAGCTGGTCCTGGTGCCGGTCCATGGAAGCGGCGATGACGGCAAAGCCTGCAAAGGCCAGAAAAAAGGCGGCAAGAATCATCATGACGCGCGCTCCAGCGTGGGGGCATGGCTGGCGGCACGGGCTTGCGTGCGGGGCACTGCAGCCGCTGCCGGCTTGCCGCGCAGCAGCCACCAGGCCACCACGCCGTGGATGGCGGCCAGGCCCAGCATCAGCAGATCGAAGCTGGCGATGCTCCACTGCCCGTTGGCCAGGGTCTGCACCAGCGATGCGCCGCCCGTCAGCAGGTTGAGCAGGGGCAGCAGCGCGTACAGCACGGCGGCCAGCGCCATCTGCTGCAGCCAGGCATTGCGGTGCGAGACCAGCAGCGGATGCAGCAGGCACAGCAGCCAGATGATGAAGAAGCCGTTGATTTCCCAGTCGGCACGCCCCTGCATGGGCACGGGCAGCAGGCGGTTGAGCCAGAAGAAGCCGGCCACGGCCACCGACAGGCCCGCGATGGAGCCCACGTTGAGCACCTCCACCAGACGGTGGCCGAAGGGCGTGCGGCCCAGCTTGCGGCGCTCGGGCATGCGCTTGACCACCCACAGCACCATGCCCGACGCGGCCATGAAGGTGCCGACCACGCCGCTGAGCAGCAGCAGCCAGCGCGTGGCGGGCTCGGCAAAGCGGCCCAGGTGCACGCCGGTGATCACGTTGCTGGTGGCGCGCACCCATGAGATGGCGGGCGCCTCGGGGCTGGCCTGCAACTGGCCGGTCACGCCGTCGAAGCGCAGGGTCTCGGACTGGCCCCGGTTGATGAGACTCATGCCGCCGCCTTCGCGCAGTTCGACCACCGCGCGCGAGGTGCCGGGCGCGTTGACGGTGATGCTGCCCACACCGTGCTCGGGCCAGCGGCGTGCGCCCTCGGCCATCATGGGTGCGATATCGGCCAGCGCGGCCACCTGGCGCTCCTGTTTGCCACCGCGCGCGCCCGGGCCCTGGTTGGCCGCCTGACCGCGCGCGCCCCGCACATCGGCGAAGTAGGCATTGGTGTCGCCGTTGTAGGCCGCCTGTATGCCCCAGGGCATGAGCATGAACATCAGCAGCACCAGGCCGCTGAAGGTGATGACGATGTGAAACGGCAATGCCAGCACGGCCGTGGCGTTGTGCGCGTCCAGCCAGGAGCGCTGGCCCTTGCGCGGGCGGAAGGTGAAGAAGTCCGTGAAGATCTTCTTGTGCGTGATCACGCCCGTGATGATGGCCACGAACATCAGCATGGTGGCGAAGCCCACGATCCAGCGGCCCCAGATGCGCGGCATGGCGTGCAGCTCGAAGTGGAAGCGGTAGAAGAAGTTGCCGGCGCGTGTCTCGCGCGGCTCCAGCTTCTCGCCCGTGGCGGCGTCGATCTCGGCGCGCTTGGTGCCTGCGCGGCCCGTGGCGGCGCCGGGCTCTCGCCAGGATGCGGCCACCGCCACCTGGCGCGGGCCGGGCAGGCTCAGCGTCCAGGTCGTGGCTTCGGGCGCGATGCGCTGCATGGCCTCCAGTGCGCGCTGCGCGGTGTCGGCGTCCTGCACCGAGCCGTGCAGCTCGGGCCGCATCCAGTCGTTGATCTCGTCGCGGAAATAGCTCAGGGTGCCCGTGAAGAACACCGCGTAGAGCAGCCAGCCCAGCAGCAGGCCGCTCCAGGTGTGCAGCCAGGACATGGACTGGCGCAGTCCCTCGGGTTTGCCGTCTGCCCTCATGCGGCGGCTCCGTTCGACAGCATCCAGGCCAGAAGTCCCAGGCCCGCGCCCGGCAGGCCGATCACGGCCCAGGCGCGCCAGGCGCTGGCGCAGCCAAAGGCCCACATGGCCGCCACGGCGTAGATGATGAAGGCCAGCAGGGTCGAGCCCAGCGCCGCATCGGCCCGTTCCACGCCCAGCCAGACCATGGCGCGCGCGCCCGTGGCGGCGCAGGCGGCCGACAGCAGATAGCCTCCGCCGATCGCCGCCAAGGCGCGCGAGGCCACGGCCACGCGGTAGCGCAGCAAGGATGGAGAGGACCCTCCCGGGGTCGAGGCTTGCATGGGGATGACCTTTCTTGCGGATCGTTGCCCGTTCCGGACGCCGCGGCCGCAGCGCAGGCCCGGACAGACAAAGGCGCCACAACAGTTCAAGGTCTGTGCGGCGCCGGGCGTTGGCCGCGCGCCTGAAGCACGCCGCCTTTCAAAGAGCGGGAATGATAATGATTTTTATTACCCGAGTCATTTAAAGAAATGCAAAGCCGGCCTCCTGCCACCGGCCCCGACCATCTCCCTGGCGCCTTTTCCCCTATCGCGTCCGCCCCGCCAGCCAGCGCCCGCCGAACTGGTTGATCACCATGCCCGCCAGCACGGCCAGCGTGCCCATCCACTGCATGAAGGTAGGCCGCTCGCCCAGCAGCAGCATGGCCGAGACCAGGCCCACCACGGGCACCATCAGAGACAGCGGCGCCACCGTGCCGGCCGCATAGCGCTGCAGCAGGCGCGTCCACAGGCCATAGCCCAGCAGCGTGGCCAGCAGCGCCAGGTACAGGATGGAGGCCACGGCGGTCAGGTCGATCCCCGCCAGTTGCTGCACGACCGTATCCGCGCCATCGGCCCAGACGGCCAGGGCCATCAGCGGCGCGATGGGAAAGATGCTGCTCCAGACGATGAAGGGGAAGGGCTCGTAGGGGCCGCTGCGCGCCGCATAGCGCGTGATCATGTTGGACACGGCCCACATGCAGGCTGCGCCCACGGTCAGCAAAAAGCCGGCCAGCGTCATGGCGTTGTCGCCCTCGCCATGGGCGCTGCCAATGGCAACCAGCCCGCCCAGCGACACCACCAGGCCCAGCCAATGCCACAGGCGCGCGGGCTCGCCCAGCAGGAAGGCGGCCAGCAGCAGCGTGACGAAGGCCTGCGTCTGCAGCACCACCGAGGCCATGCCGGCCGGCATGCCCAGCTTCAGGCCCAGGAACAGCATGCCGAACTGGCCCACGCCCTGCACCAGCCCATAGGCGGCCAGATAGCGCCAGCCCACCGACTTGGGCGGGCGCACGAACAGCAAAAAGGGCAGCGACGCCACCACGAAGCGCAGCGCGCTCAGCAGCATGGGCGACAGCGTCAGCAGGCCGAACTTCATGGCCACGAAGTTGGTGCCCCAGATCAGGATGACCAGCAGCGCACGCGCCCAGTCGCCACGGCTCAGGTGCTGCGCGGTCATGCCCTGCCCTCGGTGCATCGGGGCCTGCAATGGTCAGGGACAGCGGCCGGCAGCACCGGCAAGGAACAGGAAGAAGGCATGGCGGGCAATGGGCAAAAAGAAAAGGGGCGGATCACATCCGCCCCCGGCGTTTGTACCACCGCAGCCCGTGCGCTGCCGGGCGGCCGCGGCTCGGCCCTGCGTTTCAGTCCGCCGCGTAGTCGATGGGATCGTGGGCATGCTGGCGCCCCAGCGCGCCGGCCATGGCCAGGATGAAGGCCAGGCCGCGCCGCACATCGGGCTCGCGTGCCATGCGCATCAGGCCGATCAGGGTGGGCGTTTCCTCCATGGCCTGCACCTGGGCCGCCGCCATGCGTGCGGCATTGCCCGCGGCCCAGGCCCCGCCCACGCCATCCTCGAAGGCCTTGGCGACCTTCTCGACCATGTAGTCGTCTGCCATGTCCACCAGGTCCGCCGTGGCCGACAGCAGATCGACCATGCGGTTCAGGCGCCGGCCCGCCAGCAGCGGCTCCAGCTTGCCCACCAGCTCGGCCAGCCCCTGCAGCGCGGCGTCGTCCTGCAGCAGGCCGCCGGCGGCGGGCTGCGCCACGGGAATGTCGGAAGCGATGTTCATCTCGGTGCTCCTTGTCTTCGTGCTTGGAATGACAATGCAAAGGCCCTGGCCTCAGACCAGGGCGCGGGCCACGGCCCAGTACATGCCGCGGTTGAAGCCCTTGCGCATCATGGAGCCGACCTTGGTCGGCGGCGTGGGCTTGACGTCGACCTGGTAGTCGTACCAAAGCGGCATGCCGCCGTCCAGGCCCATCTGGGCGATGGCCACCACGCGCCCGTCGTAGGCATCGCTGGTGCGGCCGAAGCGGATCTGCGAGGCGATGTTGTTCACCACCACGGGCGACTGGTTGTGACAGGCGCCGCCGGCCTTGCTCACCGGCAGGTCCACCGTATCGCCCAGCACATAGACATGGCTCTGGCCCAGCACCTGCATGGTCTCGTGGTCGGTGGGCAGCCAGCCCTCGCCGTCCTGCGCCTGCGACAGGCCGCAGTCGCGCACGGCCTGCACGGCGCGTATGGGCGGCGTGGCCATGAGGATGTCGAAGTCTTCGGCCTGTCCCTCCTCCGAGTGTGCCACCTTGGCCTCGGGGTCCACGCGCGCCAGCGTGAATCCGCGCTGGTGGCGAATGCCGCGCTGCTCGAACACCGTGGGCAGGATCTCGCAGGTGTCCTTCTGCAGGAACAGGCAGTTGCGCAGCAGCTGCGAGACCGTGGGATAGGTGTAGACGATCTCCACCTTGTCGCGCACGCCGCGCCGGCGCAGCAGGTCGTCCAGCATCAGCGTGGTCTCTATGGGCGCGATGCCGCACTGGTGCGGCACATTGGGCGTCTTGGGAAAGGTGACGGTGACGAAGATGCGGCCCTTTTCTATGCGCGCCAGCTTGTCGGCCAGCTGCCGCGCGGGCGCGTGCTGGTAGAAGTGGTCGCCGGCCTCGGCCAGGCCTTCGATGCGCTCGGGCGAGGGCACGCAGCCCGTGGAAATCACCAGATGGTCGTAGCCGAAGCGCTTGCCGCTCTTGCAGTGCACGGCCTGCAGCGCGAAGTCGAAGCGTTCCACCTCTTCCACCTGGAAGTCGATCTCGGGCCGCAGCAGGCCGCGCTGCCTGCGCCGCAACTCGTCGCGGAAGAAGGCATTGAAGGCCACGTACATGAAGGCCGGCTTGTAGTAATGCCAGGGCGAGTTCGACAGCATGGTGATGCGCACCTTGCCCGTGACCACCTCCGGATACAGCTTGCTGACCAGGTGGTTGGCGGTCATGGTGCCGCCAATGCCCCCTCCGATGATCAAGATGTGATGCGCCATCCCTGCTACTCCTTGTGCTTTCGCCTCAGTGGAACAACCGCTGGCGCCGCACGGCGCCAGCGCCGGAAAATGCGCCGCTCAGTCAGGCTTGAGCGATCGCCACACCCCGTCCCAGAGCGCGTCGAACAGGGGCTCTATGGGCGTGTCGATGATGCCGTCCAGCCGCAGGCAGATCATGCGGATCGCGCTGCCATACATCAGGCTGGCCGCCACCATGGGCTCCATCTGGCGGATCTCGCCATCGGTCATGCCGGCGAACACGAAGCCGCGCATGCGCACGAAGGCCGAGGCCGAGCAGATGGCCTGCTCGTCGGGCAGAAACTCGCGGTGGCGCGCATTGACCACGAAGCCCATGGCCTCGGGCTCGGCCTCGGCCAGCCCGAACAGCATGCGCAGCACCTCGCGGCAGCGCTGGGCGCTGCCCGCGTGCCGCTCCTCGATATCGTCAAGCAGCACATTCATGCGCGCCAGCAAATGCCGGTACAGCTCGCGCGCAATGCCTTCCTTGTCGGCAAAGTGGTTGTAGAAGAAACCGATGGACACGCCGGCCTCGGCGCACAGGTCCTGTATCGAGGTATTGAAGAAGCCCCGCTCCACGAACAGCCTGAGCGCCACGCGCAGCGTCTGCACATGGCGCGAACCCGCGTGCGGAAAGAAGGTCCAGGCCTCGTCTTGCATGAGAACCGATAGTAGAACGAATCTTCATTCTATTTTCACAAGCACTTGCAAACTACACCAGGGTTTTCCTGGACCTTGGCCTCAATCCATCAGCCGGAGTGCCTCGGCAAGCGACGCCACGTTGGCAATGCCCAGCTTTTCGTAGATGGAGCGGATCTGATTGCGCACCGTGGCAGGAGCACGCTGGAGTTGGACTGCAATCTGCTTGTGCGTCAGGCCCCGGACCACAAGCCGGGCAACCGTGGCTTCGCGGGGGGACAGCCCGTCGGCTGCGCACCGGGGGCGCGCTCGCAACCACAGCAGGCCGTGCTGCGTGAACAGCGTGATGACCAGGGTGTGGGCCACCAGACGATGGGCGCCGCCCTGTGCCGCAGTCTGCACGGCCGCAGGCAGGCGAGGACCTTGCCAGCCCGGCCATTCGGCGCGCAAGGCGTGCTCGAAGACGACGTCCATGTGGTGGATGATGCCGCGCGGGTCTGCCAGTGCCGAGCCCAACGGATCACGGGCCAGGCCCTGCCGAAGCTGCCCCAGATGCGTGAGGCGGTTGAGTTCCAGCGCCTGCTGCACATGGGGCAGCAGCGCGGCCAGCAGTTGGCGCTCGCCCTCGGTGCAATGCGCATCCGTGCGGGCGCGAAACAGCGTGAGCCAGCGCGTGTAAAGAGTGGCCGGGTTCACCATCCCGCCGATGAAGAAGTGCGACTGCTCGAAGCGCCTGCCGTAGTCGCGCAGCGCCCCCTGGTGCCTGCCACCGAACCAGGTCCTCGCTTCAAAGGCCAGCGTCTCGCTGGGGTGCCTGGCGATGGCCTGCGCCGCCGTGTCCAGGTGCTTGACCTCTTCATAGGCCTGCAGCATTTCGGGCGGCTGCAGGTGAAGATGGATGGTGTGGATATCGATGCCGGCCGTCGTCATGGTGGCCGAGCCCCACATGGCCGAGTCGAAGGGCAGCACGGGTTTGAGCAGGTCCAGCGCCTGGTCCTGGAAATGCTCGACAGGCTGCTCGTGCGATAGCCGGTAGAGGTTCAGCAGCAGGTGGTTGTACGCAGCGTCCATGGCGGCTTGCCTGCCTCTCTTCGATACGTTGAGAACAACTGCACGGGCGGGTGTTGCGCGTGCCGTGCCCTCTTGTCCCACCCCGGCAGCGCTTCAGGATAGTGCAATTGCATCATTTTGTTTGTTGCGTGTCACAAATAGAGTTGGCTTGCCACACACATTCCTGTACCGACACCATGCAAATTCAATCCCGTGCATCCACTTCCCTTCCCGCCGTGCGCCCTTTGCTGCTGTGCGGCCTCGTTGCAAGCCTCTATGCCTGTGGAGGAGGCAGCGGCGGTACCGACAGCGGCGGGGGCACCGGCGGCGGCACCGTGACACAGCCGGCCATCACGCTGTCAGGCACCGTCGCCATCGACCAGGCCGTGCGCAACGCTGCAGTCTGCGTGGATCTGAACGCCAATGCAGCCTGCGACACGGGCGAACCCAGCGCAGCGGCCACCGGCAGCGACGGCAAGTTCAGCCTGACCTATCAACCCGGCGATGCGGCAGCCACCGCTGCCTTCAACCAGGCTCCCGTGCTGGCTCGCATCACACCCGAATCCGTGGACGCTGCGGACCCCACCAGCACCGCCACAGCCAAGGCGTTCGTGCTGTCTGCACCGGCTGGCAAATCCGCGCAGATCAATCCACTGACCAGCCTGGTGCAAAAGGCCATCGCGGCCGGCACGGCCAGGGAAGTGGCCGAGGCTGCAGTGGCCCGCCAGCTCGGCATCGACGCCGCCAGGATCTACGACTACCAGAGCGACGCGGCCTCCAGTGCCGCCGTGCTTGCGGATACCGCGCGCACAGCCGCCAAGGTCACCGCCTACGCGCTTGAGTTGGGCGTGCCTATCCAGGTGACGGCACCTGGCGCAGCGGCCGTGGCATCGAACCAACTGGCGTTCCTGAACTACGGCAACGCGCAGAACTACTCCGTGCGTGAACGCAGGTCCGATGGCGTCGTCCAGGCAGACGGCTTTGCCCACCAGTTCGAGACACGCAGCGGAAAAACCAACGGTGCGCCCAGTACACAGGAAGCGCTGTTCCCGTCCGTCACGCTCACCAGCACCGGATGGACGCGCTGCGACAGCTCCGTTGCGCGCCTGACGACACAGGGGGTTCCCTCGCGCACACTGCTGTGCAACCAGTCCACCGCCTACCTGGGCTTTACCACCGCTTCGCAGGACGTCAGCGGCAAGCCCATGGCCGAAGTCATCACGCAATTGCGTGCCGGAGACACAACGCTGCAGGCCGAGGGCATTCGCCATGACCGCTCCATCGAAATGGACCCCGCCACGCTGGGCTCGGCCGTCTTCCCGCAGGGCGCACAGATACGCACTGCACTGTCGGTGCAGTTGAACCGGTCACCAGCTTTCATCAACAACACGGCCACGGACCGCTTCGGCTTCGCCACGCTGGAAGCCATGATTGCCGGCCGCCCGGCCAGCGCGGTGAACCTGTCGACTCCAGCCACCGTGCGCGCCTCGACAGTCGGGGCGGCGGGGCCGGTCGATGCCAACCATGTGTTGCGCGTGGCCTTCATCGACGCGGCCAACGCCCAGTTCTACAGCTGTGAGTCCACCCCTCCGGCCTACAGCGATCTGGGCGCCTGCACCGCGTATTCGCAAAGCGCGTACACCCTCTCCACCTCCCAGGGCGTGCGCCTGCTGAGCTTTGCCGACTTCCCTGGCAAGACCTTCATGCAAGGCGTGACGCGGGGCTATACGGAATTCGACGGCAGCGTATTCGGCTATCGCATGCCTGCCGCCATTGCCAGCGAAGACCAGGCGCTCAGCTATTCCACCCGCCTGAACGGCGTGGCCTGGACCGCCATGAAAACGGTTCTGGGCATTGAGTGAGCCTTGCAGCCGGGAGCGGGCATTTCAAGCAAGGGATGGGGCGAGGTATCCCACGCGGCGCCCTGCAGCCGCGTGGGACGGCATGCCGGGCATGCGTGCCTCAGCTCTGCCCTGCGGGACCGTAGAATCCGCGCGCAGCCATTGGAGACAGAGACAACAATGACGGGCTGCACACGAATCCGACCCAAAGGCCTTTTGCAAATGCAACTCCCCATCCACGTCATCGACGCATTCACATCGGAACGATTCAAGGGCAATCAGGCCGCCGTCATTCCCCTGAATGCATGGCTTGCCGATTCCACGCTGCAGGCCATTGCCGCAGAGAACAATCTCTCGGAAACCTCGTTCCTGGTCTGGAGTGCCGAGCGCGACGCCTTCGAGATCCGCTGGTTCTCCCCGCTCACGGAGATCGCGTTCTGCGGCCACGCCACGCTGGCAAGCGCCTTCGTGCTGTTCGAGGCCGACCCGGCGCTGCGCAGCATCACGTTCTGGGCCGCTGCCGTGGGCAAGGTCACCGCCATGCAGGAGGATGGCGGACGCATCGTCATGACCTTCCCGCGCCGCGATGCCAAGCCGCTGGATGAGGTGCCGGCCGCGCTGCGCGAAGGCCTGACGCCTGCACCCACGGCCTATCTTGTGAACCAGCAGGCCTACGTGGCGGTCTACGCCGCCGAGGCCGATGTGCTGGCCGTCAAGCCGGATCTGGAACGCCTCAAGTCGCTGGGCCCGCTGGACGTGGTGGTGACGGCGCCTGCGGATGCGGGCGCCTCGTATGACTTCGTCAGCCGCTATTTCTGGCCCGCCAATGGCGGCGAGGAAGATCCCGTCACGGGCTCCATCCATGCGGCGCTTGCGCCTTACTGGGCGGGCAGGCTGGGCAAGAACCGTCTGATCGGCCACCAGGCCTCGCGCCGCACGGGCACGCTGTTTTGCGAAGTGACGGATGCCAGCGTCGAGGTGGCCGGCCACTGCGCGCGTTACCTGACCGGGACGATCACCGTCTGACTGCGGGCCCGTCCCGATGGAGCCGACGCGGAAGGCACATCAGCGCCGAAGGCAGCGGCCGGCGCCATCGATCAGGCGGGCCATTTCCCTGTCCACGCCCAGGTCGGCGCAATAGGCACCCGCCCCGCGCAGTGACAGATCCAGAGTGGCAGGCTTGCTCCTGGAAACCTCGGCCCTCAGCCGAAAGCCCGCCACGTTGGGCGCGCCGTAGTCGGCCGTCTCCAGCACGCCCGCCCGGGTGTCGCGGATGGAATGGCCGTTGCCAAGGTTGTAGGCCCCCTCTTCGTCGCCCATGGTTTCGTCAAGGCAGGCGAAGGCCTGTTCGACCGAAGCGCCTTGGGGCAGGACCAGCGACGCGGTTGTGCCTGGGCCCAAGGCATCGCACATGCCTGCAGAGATTGCGCAGCCGCTCAACAGGCCTGCAAGGCCCAGTACCCATATCCGCATTCACGCTTCCTTTCCAGAGGCCATGGAATCCGCGGCAGTGTATCGACCCGGCCGCGGCGCCGGGCTCGCAATGCGCAGGGAATAGTCTCTCGCCTTGCCGATACCCCCGAGACACGCAGGTACCATCCGCGCATGAGTACCCACTACGAATCCCTGTCGCAAGCCGACGCCTACCGCGACGCCTTCGACGTGGAAGCGCCCGCGGCCAGCGAGCGCAACATGACGCCGCGCAAGTCCGGCTTTTTCATCCGCAGCGTCGCCGTGGCTGCAGAGGCAGCCGCTGAACAGGCAGAACCTGCAGCTCCCGACACACCGCCTGCAGCACCCACCACTCCCGCACGCGAGCTGGTTGCCGCCCAATGGGGCCTGGTGCCGCACTGGGTGAAGTCGGCCTCCGACGGCCGGCTGCGCGCGCTCAAGCTGGTGAATGCGCGTTCGGAGACCGTCTCCACGGCCCAGGCCTTCCGCGATGCCTGGCTCAATGGCCAGCGCTGCATCGTGCCCATGGCCGCCTTTTTCGAGGATGACTACCGCAACGGCAAGGCCCTGCCCACGCGCATCTCGCGCATCGACGGCAAGCCCATGGGCGTGGCCGGCGTGTGGGCGCAGTGGACGGGCCCGGACGGCGAGGTGCTGCTGAGCTACGCCCTGCTCACGGTCAACGCCAACAGCCATGCGCTGCTGCACCGCTACCAGCAGCCCGGCGCGGAAAAGCGCATGCCGGCGATTCTCAACGAAGGCGCTTACGACGCCTGGCTCAACGCGCGCGTGGAAAAGGCCCGCGAGTTCATGCGCCAGTACCCCTCCAACTGGCTCACCGCCAATCCGGTGGAGCGCAAGGCCGACAAGCGGCCTCCAGGCCTGATGGGCTGACAGGCTGGCGCATGGCCCTTGTCCCGCGCGCTACGGCGCCTTGGGCAACGCGTTGATGGAGCGCAGGATGTCGCGCGTGATGCCCTGGCGCTTGGGCAGGTCGGCCAGCCGGTGGGGCGTGTCCATGTTCATGGCGAAGAACACGGGGCCGGCCGGCCATTCCACCCAGCCCACCCACCAGCCGATACGGCCCGTCCAGCCGGTTTTGGCGCGCAGTATCCAGTCCGGGCCGGCCTCGTTGATCATCACGTCCTTCACCAGCCGCTGGTGCTCCACCGGCAATGGCAGCCGATTGCGGTACAGCCGCTGCAGGAAGGCCACCTGCTCCAGCGCCGAGATGGCCAGGTCGCCCTCCACCCAGAACGGCGCCTCGCCCGTGGCCAGCGCATTGCCGTAGTCGATCTTGCGCATGTAGGCAGCCTCGCGCGCGCTGCCAAGCTCCCTGGCAAAGCCTTCGTACACCCACAGGGTGGAGTTGCGCATGGCAGAGCGCAGGTCCTGATCGGCATTCCAGGCCGGCAACTGGCGCTTCACGCCATCCCAGGGAATGCGCTGGAATTCATCGCGCAGCAGCCCGGCGTCCAGCGCGAACAGGCTGTGCGGGATCTTGAAGGTGGAAGCGGGCGAGTAGCGCCGCGCCGCGCGGTCACGGTTGTGGACGTAGACGGCTTCGGCCTGGCCCCTGGCATCGACCACGACGATGCTGCCATCGACCTTGGCATCGGCAAAGAAGCGGTCCCACTCGGGCTTGTCCTGCAGTTCTGCAGCCGCCAGCGCCGCCTGTGACAGACAGGCGAGCAGCGCGGCGCACATCAGATTTCTTCGATTCATGCAGGCAGTTTAAGAGCTGCACCACCGCACGGCGATGGTGCACCGCCCGCCCGGCTGCCCTGTTTTGACTCGCTGTTTTCCCGTTTTGGTGTTCCGGCTGCATCGCGCGGGCCCCAAGGGCCCCGTGTGCGCTGGCACGACTTGTGCAAGGCCGCTGCAGGCCGGCCAATGCAGCCATGGCGGCAACGGCAGACGGCCCCATGACCACAACAAACAAGGGAGTCATTGCATGCACAGGTGCGCACGGGCATTGAGAACATTGGTGGGGGGAGGATGGGTCGCGGTCCTGGGTGCGGCGCAGACGGCGCAGGCGGCCGAGCAGGCGATCACCCGGCCGTCGCTGGTGGCGGTGGAATCCATCAGCG
This sequence comes from Delftia sp. S65, assembly GCF_016516495.1. Classification (NCBI taxonomy): domain Bacteria; kingdom Pseudomonadati; phylum Pseudomonadota; class Betaproteobacteria; order Burkholderiales; family Comamonadaceae; genus Delftia; species Delftia sp. S65. The sequence goes on along the minus strand of NZ_JACVUR010000067.1, from coordinate 1,272 downwards.
CCGTGGACACGGTCTGGCTGATGACGGCCACGGTGCTGGTGCTGCTGATGACGCTGCCCGGCATTGCGCTGTTCTATGCGGGCATGGTGCGCCGCAAGAACGTGCTCAACACCATGGCCAGCGTGGTGGCGATTGCCTGCCTGGTGAGCATTCTGTGGTTTGCACTCGGCTACTCGCTGGCCTTCACGCCCGGCAATGCGTGGATAGGCGGTGATTCGCGCGCCTGGTTCGCGGGGCTGGATTTCAACGCCGCCAAGGGCCTGGTGGCCGTGAGCCACCTGGCGCCGCATGTGCCTGAAGCAGCCTATGCCATGTTCCAGCTGGCCTTTGCCGTGATCACCGCCGCCTTGCTGGTGGGCGCCTGGGTGGAGCGCATGCGCTTCGGTGCCATGCTGATCTTTGTGGGGCTGTGGAGCCTGCTGGTGTATGCGCCGGTGGCGCACTGGGTGTGGGAGCCGGGCGGCTGGCTGGCGCGCATGGGCGCGCTGGACTTTGCCGGAGGCACCGTGGTGCATGTGAACGCGGGCGTGGCCGGCCTGGTCTGCGCCTGGTTCCTGCGGCCGCGCCGCGGCTACGGGCACGAGCCCTTCGAGCCCTACAACCTGGCCTTGACCATGATGGGCGCAGCCCTGCTGTGGATGGGCTGGTTCGGCTTCAACGCCGGCTCATCGCTGGCCGGGGACAGCCGGGCGGCCCTGGCGCTGGCTGTCACCCACATTGCCGCCAGCGCGGGCGCCCTGGCCTGGTCGCTGGCCGAGTATGTGGTGCGCGGCAAGGCCACGCTGCTGGGCCTGTGCTCAGGGCTGGTCGGCGGGCTGGTGGCGATCACGCCGGCAGCGGGTTTCGTGACGCCGCTGTCGGCGCTGTGCATCGGCCTGATCGCCGGTGTCGCCTGCTACTGGGGCGCCACAGGCCTCAAGCGGCTGCTGGGCGCGGACGATTCGCTGGATGTGTTTGGCGTGCATGGCGTGGGCGGCATCGTGGGCTCGCTGCTGACCGGCGTGTTTGCCAGTCCGCAGATCGGCGGCGTGCAGGGCAGCGTGCTCACCCAGGCCGTGAGCGTGCTGGCCGTGGCCTTGTTCACGCTGGTGGCCACGGCCGTGCTGCTGTGGCTGCTGGACATGCTGATCGGTCTGCGCGTGGATGAGGAAAGCGAGCTGCAGGGCCTGGACCTGGCGCTGCACCGTGAACGCCTGAGTGGATGAACGGCCGGGGCCCCAAACCGCCCCGCGCCCCCAGAAGAAACAAAACAAACACGGCGCCCAACCAACC
>NZ_JACVUR010000066.1:0-22064 GCF_016516495.1 Delftia sp. S65 | reverse complement strand
AAATCCCCCCACGGGGGGCGCGGCCCGCACCCGGGGCCGGGCCGACGACGTGGTGGGCGAGGCCCAGGGCCAGAGCGCGGGCAATGCCATCCGCTGGAGCTATGTGCTGGCCCTGCCCGTGAATGGGCGGGTCTGGAACGTCCACATGGATGACTGGATGTACCTCATGGACGGGCGCACCCTGCTCAACCGCACGGCCATGAGCAAGCTCGGCGTGCACCTGGGCGATGTGACGCTGTCCTTTGTCAAGGAGTGATGGCCATGCCACTGTTCTCGCGCGGGCTGAACCCGCTGCTGGCTGAGTGGAAGGGACGCTCGGCATGGGTGGTGGGCGCCTCCTCGGGCATAGGGCGTGCCACGGCCGAGGCGCTGCACCGGCAGGGCGCCCGCGTGATCGTCTCCGCACGGCACGGCGGCGCGCTGCAGGACTTCGTGCGCGGCCGCGAGGGCTGCCTGGCCCTGCCGCTGGACGTGACCGATGCCGCCGCCGTGGATGCGGCCGCCCAGGCCGTGCTGGCCCACGCGGGCGGGGCGCCCGACCTGATCCTCTACTGCGCAGGCCACTACCGGCCCCTGCGTGCCACCGAGTTCGACCTGGCCGAGATGCAGCACCACCTGGCCGTGAACTATGGCGGCGTGCTGCACCTGCTTGATGCCGCGCTGCCCATGCTGCTCAAGGCTGGCCGGGGCCATCTGGCCCTGGTCGGCTCGGTGGCCGGCTACCGGGGGCTGCCCATGTCCCTGGCCTACGGCCCCACCAAGGCGGCGCTCAACAACCTGGCGGAAAACCTCTATCTGGACCTGCATGGCCTGGGCCTGGGCGTGTCCATCATCAATCCCGGCTTTGTCGATACGCCGCTGACGGCGCAAAACAGCTTCAGCATGCCGGCCCTGATCGGCGCCGACGAGGCGGCCCGGCATATGCTGCAGGGCTGGGCGCAGGGGCGTTTCGAGATGAATTTCCCGCGCCGCTTCACGCGCTGGGTGCGCCTGCTGCGCTGCCTGCCAGACGCCTGGTATTTCTCTGCGGTCCGCCGCTTCACCGGAGCATGAAACCCATGAGCAGCGGCATATCCGATCCGCGACTGGCCCGCTTGGCCCAGGCCTACGAGGCCCTGCGCCGCGACAACCTGCCGGCGCTGCTGTCCCTGTATGCCGAGCAGGCCCTGTTCAAGGACCCGTTCAACGAGGTGCGCGGCCACGCTGCGATCGAGCGCGTGTTTTCCCACATGTTCGAGCAGCTCGACCGGCCCCGCTTCGCCGTCAGCCACGGCGCGGTGCAGGGCGACAGCGGTTTTCTGCTGTGGGAGCTGGGCTTTGTGCGCTCATCCGGCCAGCCCATGCACATCTGCGGCACCAGCTACCTGCAGTTCGATGGCGACGGGCTGGTGGCGACGCACCGGGATTTCTGGGACCCGGTGGAGGAAATCTTCGCCAAGGTTCCCGTGCTGGGCGCCGTGGCAAGGGCGCTGCAGCACAAGCTCAGGGCGCCGCAGTAAGCAGCCGGGCCAACTGCGCCAGGGCGCCGTCCAGCGCGTCGAAACGCGGCGCACCCAGGCAGATGCGCAGCCCGCTGGCCTGCTCCTGCGGGTCCACCATGAGCGAGCCCGGATCGGTCAGCTTCAAACCCAGCGCCGCTGCGGCCGATACCAGGCGGTCTGCGGCTTCGCGCTCCATGGGCAGCCAGGCGTTGTAGGCCTCGGGGTGCAGCACCAGGCCGGAGCCACTCAGGTGTGAGGCGAGGTGTGATGCGGCCAGCCGGCAGCGCCGCTGTGCCTCATGGCGCAGGTCGGCCTGCAGGGAAGCGACCACGCCGTGCGACAGCCATTCATCGATCACGGTGCAGGAGAGGGCCGAAGGCGCCATGGACATCTCCTGCACAAGCTCCACAGCCGCGCCGCACAGCGAAGCGGGCAGCACCAGCATGCCCACCTGCAGCCCCGGGCCCAGGGACTTGGACAGCCCGTTCACATGCAGCGTGATCTCGGGCGCCAGCGTGGCCAGATGGGCCAAGGGTGCGTGATCGGGCAAGCAGGCGGCATACACGCCGTCCTCGATGATCCAGGCGCCTGCGCTGCGGCAGATGTCCACGATCGCCTGCCTGCGCTCCGCGCCCATGGTGGCCGTGGTCGGGTTGTGCAGCGTGGGGGTGAGGTAGACCACCTTGCCTTCGGCGGCGGGAATGCCCTCCAGCGCATCGGCCAGCGCCTGCGGCAGCAGGCCCTGCGCGTCGATGGCCAGGCCCTGCAGGGCGCAGCCCTTGCGCCGGGCCAGGGCAATGGCGCCGGGGTAGGTGATGCGCTCGGTCAGCAGCCGGCCCCGGGGCTGGCAGACCAGATCGAAGGCCAGGGACAGCGCCTGGCGCGCGCTGCTGGTCAGCACCATGTGGTCGGGTTCCACGTTCAGGCCCAGCGTCTGCAGCCAGCGCACGAGCACGCGCCGATGCTCCAGGTGGCCCTGGGGCGGGGCATAGAAGTTGAAATGATCGGCATCGATGCTGCGCGCAATCCCGGTCAGCGTACGAGCCAGGACGCGCGCACTGATGGCGGCCGGCGGCGCGTTGGAAGACAGGTCGATGTCCTCGCCAGCCTGCGCCTGCTGTGACGCCACGAAGGTGCCCCGGCCCTTGACGCTGCGTGTCAGCCCCCGGCGCTCCAGCAGCGCATAGGCCCTGGTCACCGAGCCCAGGCCGATCTGCAGCCTGTCGGCCAGGTCTCTGTGGGCGGGCAGGCGGTCGCCGCCGGCCAGCCGGCCTTCGACGATGTCGTCGGCCAGGGCGCGCGCCAGCCGCTCGGCGGCACTGGCTTCAATGCGCGCAAGACGGGGCGTCCAGGGGGAGGGCAGGAGCATGGTCGGGGCAAGGAAAAAATGAGTGTGCCGTGACACTATTTCATTTGTCGATAGTGTAACGTTCGCTCCATGTTCAGCCACATCACCGTCGGCGCCCGTGATCTCGAGCGGGCCGGCCGCTTCTATGACGCGGTGCTTTTCCCGCTGGGACTGCAGCGCCGCGCCGTCCAGCCCGATGGCGGGCCGGCCGCGCTGTGCTGGGTGGCGCCGCCGGCGGCCTTGCCGCGCTTTTATGTCTACAGCCCCTTCAACGGCGAGCCGGCCACGGCGGGCAATGGCGCCATGGTGGCCTTTGTGGCCCCGTCGCCCGACGCGGTGGACGCGGCCCATGCCGCCGGCCTGGCCCGGGGCGGCAGCGACGAAGGCCCGCCCGGCCCGCGCCCGCATTACGGCGATGGCTACTACGGCGCCTACCTGCGCGATCCCGACGGCAACAAGGTCCATGTGGTGCATCGCGCCGATGTGCGGCCGTAGCGCAGATCGGGCCCGCCGCCCGTTTCCCTTTCTTTTCCTTTCCATGCAACAAGGACCGTCTTCATGAGCATTGCCGTTCATATGGTCGACGTTTTCGCCAGCGGCCCGCTGTCCGGCAATCCGCTGGCCGTGATCACCGGTGGGCAGGCGCTGACCACCGCACAGATGCAGCAGCTGACACGCTGGTTCAACCTCTCCGAAACCGCGTTCCTGCTGCCGCCCACGCAGGCGCAGGCCGACTACCGCGTGAGGATTTTCACGCTGGACCGGGAGATGCCTTTTGCCGGCCATCCCACGCTGGGCAGCTGCCATGCCTGGCTGTCCCAGCGCGGTGCGCCCAGGAACGCAGGCCACATCGTCCAGGAGTGCGGGGCGGGGCTGGTGCAGATACGGCAGGAGCATGGGCGGCTGGCATTCGCCGCGCCGCCCATGCTGCGCTTTGGCGCGCCCACCGCCGATGAGCTGGATGCCGCGCTGCGCATGCTGGGCATCACTGCCGAAGAGGTGCAGGCCGCCTCGTGGATAGACAACGGCCCCGGCTGGCTGGGCATCCGCCTGGCCTCGGCCGAGCAGGTGCTGGCGCTGAACCCGGCCCGGCAGTGGCCCACGCGCATGGACGTGGGCGTGGTGGGGCCCTATGCCAGGGGTGTCGGCGGTGCCAGCCCTGCCGCCTGCGAGGTGCGCGCCTTCTTCTCCGATCACCAGGGCGCCATCGTCGAAGACCCCGTCACCGGCAGCCTCAACGCCTCGCTGGCGCAGTGGCTGTTTGCGACAGGGGTGATGGACAGCGACTACATTGCCGCCCAGGGCCGCTGCCTGGGCCGTGACGGCCGCATCTTCCTGACCCGTGACGGCACGGGCCAGGTCTGGGTGGGCGGCACGGCGCGCACCCATGTCGAAGGCGCACTGAGCGGCCTTTGATCCACACCGAAAGAACCCACGAATGACAGCGATCCAAGAGAGCCCGCGCGCTCCCGTCTCATCGGCCAGGGCCAACCTGAAAATGCTGGTGCGCTACAAGGCCTGGGCCAACGGCCTGACCTTCAAGAGCGTGATGGAGTTGCCCGAAGGCGAGGCTCTGAAGCAGCGGCCCACGAGCTTCGGCAACATGGTGCGCACGCTGAACCACGTCCTTGTGGTGGAGGACATCTTCAGGCACCACCTGCAGGGCCGCAAACATGGCTACACCATGCGCAACACCGACCACACGCCCACGCTGCCGGCGCTGTGGGAATCGGTGCAGGAAATGGACCGCTGGTATGTGGAGTTCGTCGACGCATGCCCGGACGAGGAACTGGCGAAGGTCGTGCACTTCGAGTTCGTGGGCGGCGGGCAGGGCGCCATGACGCGCGAGCAGATCGTGCTGCACGTGGTGAACCACGGCAGCTACCACCGTGGCTTTGTCAGCGACATGATGTACCAGGTGCCCTTCGTGCCACCGGCCAACGACCTGCCGGTGTTCCTCAGGGACTGCTACCGCGTGGACGAGCCGGCCTGCGGTTGAGGCAGGGCCAGGGCCTGCTGCGCCAGGGCGCCCTGGAGCACGGGCAGCTCAGGTGGCGCGTCGCCGGGCAGGGTCCATCCCTGGCGCAGCGCACCGGCAAAACCGTCGGCCACGCGCGAGTAGGCGCGGCCGCTGGTCATCACCCGTGGCCGGGCCGACCAGGCGATGCGGGCGCCGCCGGCCGCCAGGCGGTCCACCAGGTCCTGGTCCTCGCCGCAGGTGCGTGCGTCGAACCCGCCGGCCTGGCGGTAGTGCCAGGCTGAGATGCCCAGGTTGGCGCCGTGCACGTGGCGGTGGCCGTCGCGGTCCGTGTAGGTGGTCTCGAAGTGCCGCCGCGCCGTGTCCGCCTGGACGCCGTGGGCCGACCAGTCGGCCACTTGCACCGTGCCGCAGACCACGTCGGACTGAAGCGCCAGCTGGTCGGCCAGCCAACTCTGAGAGACCGTGGTGTCGGCGTCCGTGAAGGCCAGCCAGCGGGCGCCCAGCAGCAGCAGGTACTCCGACCCCAGGGCCCGCGCCTTGCCCACGTTGCGCGCGGCAATCGGCAACGGGATGGCGGGCCAGCGGCGCACGGCCGATTCGGTGGCGTCCTGGCAGCTGTCCAGCACCACGACGACGGCCACGGTCTCGCCCTGCAGGTCGGCATGGGCGGCCGCGCAAAACACGCTGTCCAGGCAGCGGCCTATGAGGTCTTCCTCGTCATGGGCTGGGATGCACACGCCGATCATCTGTCCGTCCTTTCAGGGGTTTTCTGCCAGATGTCCAGCTGGAAATCCGGCTCGCTGTGGCTCAGCAGCAAGTGCAGCTGCGCATGGGCCGACACGCTGTCATGCAGGGTGCGAGTGGTCTGCAGGTGATCGTGCGCCCCATGCCGCCAGTGGCACATAAGCCAGTGGCCGCCGCCCTGCAGCGAGGCCAGGCACTGGCGGTTGAAATGCGCCAGTGCCGCGTCGTCGAAGTAGTAGGCGAGCTCCGAGACCACGATGAGATCGAAGCCTTGCTGCGGCATCTGTGGCACCTGTGGCCATTGCCAGGGCAGGGGCAGGGCCTGCAGGTCCAGGCGTGCGCGGTCCTGCGGCGCAATCCGCTGGCGGCACAGATCCACGGCCCTGTCCGAGAAATCGACGGCGCACAGCCGGTCGCAGCGCTGCAGCAGGCGCTGCGTGGCCTCGCCATTGCCGCAGCCGGGCTCGAAGCCGTGGGCATAGCGCTCGCGCGGCAGGGCGGCCAGCAGCAGGTCGCGCTTGCGCCGCTCGTACCAGCGCGATGCGACCTGCCAGGGGTCGGGGTCGGCCTGGTACATCTGCTCGAAGTGCTGCCTGGCGCCGTTCATAGAAACACCACTTCAAACGGACGCAGCAGGCGCTGCGTGGCCCAGGACGGCAGGACGGCGTCGCGGCCCGTGGACGGGTCTGGCAGCAGCTGGCTGCGAAAGCACGACAGGGCCTTGCGCTTGAGCGCCAGCTCCTGCGGTGCCAGCGCAATGGCGGCGGCGCGGTGCCAGGGCACGCGTGCGTCGCCAGGCTCGGCCCAGTGCCAGGCCCAGATCGGCAGCTCGAAGAGCCTGCAGCCCGTGCGAGCGGCCGCCGTGGCGCAGGCCTGTCCCGTGGCCTCGTGGTCCGGGTGACCGTCTTCGCGCCAGGTGCACAGCAGTGCGTCCGAGGGCTGCAGCAACTGCTCCAGCCGCTGCAGCAACTGCGCTGCATGCTCGGCGATATGGCCGTCGGGCAGGCCCAGCCGCAGCACCTGCGCCTGCGGCGCAAGCAGGGCCAGGGCCTGGGTGCTCTCCTGCACGCGCTCGCGCTCCAGACGCTGCGGCGGCCACAGCGTCGAGTCGGGGTGGCTGGCTCCGCCATCGGTCACGGAGACGATGAGGCAGGGCATGCCCCGCTCGGCACAGCGGTGCAGCAGGCCGGCGCAGCCCAGGATTTCGTCATCGGGGTGCGGCGCGACGATGACGACGCGGCGCCGGCCGTCCAGCAGGTCGTCCATGGATACCTGCGCTGGCCGGCGTTGCGCAAACCAGGCCTGCCAGCGCGATTCGGGCGTGCCCCGGCCCTCGATGAGGCGCGGCTTCACAGCATCCATGCCGCGCCTCCCGGTGCCTGCGAGGCCTGTGCCTTCTCGGCCAGCAGGCGGCCCAGCGCGGCCTGGTCGCGCTCGGCATGGCTTTGGCGGATGAAGACGGGCAGGTCGGCCATCAGCTGCGCCAGGCCCCTGTTCTTGCACAGCGGGCCGGGACCGATGGCGCGCGGCACGCGCCGCAGTACCTCTTCGGCGGCGGCTTCCACGGCCAGGCGGGCGCGGCTCACGGCCAGCAGGCAGGGGTCCGATGGCGTGGCATCGATGCAGGCCGCAGCGTCGCGCAGCAGGCCGGCCGCGCTGGCCAGGACCACGTCCAGCGCGCCCAGGTGGGCCTGCCGGTGCGGGTCCTCGCCTTGACTGACGGCCTGCTGCAGATGGCTGGCGATGCGCGCTGCCGCGCCATGCCAGCAGGCCGCAACGCCTGCGCCGCCATGGTGAAAGCCGGGGCGGCTCAGGTACTGGCCCGGGGCCCCGACCAGCACGCCGGTGGCGCCATCGAAGTGCACATCGGCGCTGGCGCTGGCGGCCATGCCCACGGCCTGCCAGTGGCTGTCGTCCCTGCGGATGCCGGGCTGGTCCATGGTGACGGCGATCAGGCAGCGCTGGCCGTCTGCGAGCCAGCCGCTGACCAGGGCGCGGTCCACGGCGCGGGCGCCGGAGCACCAGGGCTTGTGACCGGACAGGCGAACCGCCGAGCCTGCCCGCAGGGTCGTGCGTTGCGTGGCGTCGGGAGATGCCGCCGTCGCCTGCACGCGCTCGCCCGGCGGCTCGGCGCACCAGACGGCCCAGCGCAGTCCTTCGGTGGCCAGGTCGGCCTGCAGTTCGGACAGGATGGCCAGGGCGTCGGTATGGCCTTCATAGAGCTTGGCCAGGCCCAGGCTGTGGGCGGCCACTTCGGCCAGTGCTCGCCAGCGCTGCAGCGTGTAGCCATGGCCCGGCAGCGGCAGGCGGTCGGCGCCCTGCGCTACCAGCAGGGCCAATTGGTCCGCCGGCGACAGGTCCGCATGGCCGCGCAAGGCCTGGGCCAGCGTGTCGCTGCATGTCCACGCATTGGCGTGCTCGTCGTTGTGCTGGGCCATCACCGCTCACCTTCCTTTTTCGTGCCTTGCGCAGCCTGGAATTGGGGGGAGGCGCCAGGCGATGCCATGGTGCCGGGAGGATGAACGCGGCGCCGCAGGAGCAGGAAGGCATTACCTGTCGGAGATCACCGACCGGCAGGCGTCCCGTTCCACACCATCGGCAGGGCAGGCGGCCAGTTCCAGGCGCAGCGGCGCCTGCTCCTGCCTGATCGAGGGAACGGGGATGCCGAAGTCTTCCCTTTCCCTGTGCTCCAGCGGCCTGGCCTCTTTCAACGCAGACAGAAAGGCCTTGCGCCACCAGTGCACATCCTGCTCGGCAATGCGCTGCAGCAGCCGCTGGTGCCGCTGGCGCCTTTCCTGCAGCGGCATCTGCAGGGCCTGCTGCACCACGGCTGCCGTGCCGTGCACGTCGTAGGGATTGACCAGCAGCGCCTCCTGCAGCTGCTCGGCAGCGCCGGCAAAGCGCGACAGCACCAGCACGCCCGGGTCGGCCGGGTCCTGGGCCGCCACGTACTCCTTGGCCACGAGGTTCATGCCATCGCGCAGCGGGGTGACCAGCCCCACGGCCGCCGCGCGGCACAGGCCCGGAATGCCATCGCGCGGCAGGGTCTGGTGGATGTAGCGCACGGGCATCCAGTCCAGCTCGCCGTAGTCGCCGTTGATGGCGCCACACAGCGATTCGAGTTCACGCCGTATGTCGGCATACGCGTCCAGGCCCTCGCGCGTGGGCGATCCGATCTGGATCAGCGTGGCGCTGCGGCGCTGCTCGGGATGGCGGGCCAGCAGCTCCCGGAAGGCGCGCAGGCGCTGCGGCAGGCCCTTGGAGTAGTCCAGCCGGTCTATGCCCAGCAGCAGGCGGCGCTGGGCGTATTCGTGCTTCATGCGCTCGTACATGTCCCGCGAGGCGCCGCCCTGTGCAAGCGCCATGAAACCATCCACATCGATGCCTATGGGGAAGGCGCGGCACACCAGGCGCTGGCCATGGGCGCGGAATGCGCCGTCGCCCAGGGCCTGGCCGCCCGCCTCCTCGCAGACATAGCGCTCGAAGTGCTGCACGTCCTGGCGGGTCTGCAGGCCCACGAGGTCATAGGCGAACAGGCAGCGCATCAGCCATGCATGCTCGGGAATGGCCGCCAGCAGGGTCGGCGGGGGCAGCGGGATGTGCAGGAAAAAGCCGATGCGCTGGCGGCAGCCCAGGGCGCGCAGCTCGGCCGCCAGCGGGATCAGGTGGTAGTCATGCACCCAGAGGATGTCGTCCTCCGCCAGCAGGGGCAGAAGACGGCGCGCAAGCAGCTGGTTCACGCGGCGGTAGCCGGCCGCAAGGCCCGTGTCGAAGTTCGCCAGGTCCAGCCGGCCATGGAAGACGGGCCACAGCACGCCGTTGCTGTAGCCCGCGTAGTAGCTGTCGTGGTCTGCACGGTCCAGGTCCACCGTGGCCAGCGTGACCTTGCCGGCCTGGGAGCGGTGCACATGGCCGGCAGGCGCGGCCTGGGCACCGTCGTCGGTGACGGTTCCGCTCCAGCCGAACCACAGGCCGCCCGTCTGCCGCAGCGCATCGCCCATGGCCACGGCAAGGCCCCCGGCTGCGGTCCTGCACGGATCGGCCACGCGGTTGGAGATCACCACCAGCCGGCTCATGGCAGGGCCTCCGCGCAGGTCTGTGCCGCCAGGTGCATGCATGCGGACTGCAGCCAGGCGTGCACGGCCTGCGGGCTGTCCAGCCGGTGGCGGGCCCCGCTTGCGCCTTCGCCCACCTTGAGCGCCATGCCGCCCAGCGCCTGCACCACGGCAAAGCCGCTCTCGTCCGTGACATCGTCACCGGCAAACACGGGGGTGCGGCCGGCGAACGGCTCTTCGCGCAGAAAGGCCGCAATGGCGCGGCCCTTGTCCACGCCCGCAGGCCTGACCTCCAGCACGCATTTGCCGTGCAGCAGCTCCAGACCGGGCAGGTGCCGCAGTGCGCGGCTCAATGTATCCAGGCACAGCGCCGCCAATTCTGGCGCGCGCCGGTAGTGCAGTGCGACCGAGGAGCGCTTGCGCTCCACCAGCAGGAAGGGATGATCGGCCGCCAAGGCATTGCACAACTGCAGCACGGTCTCTGGCATGGCCAATGGCTGCGGGTGCAGGCGGCCTGCGGCATCCCGCCGCTGCAGGCCATGCTCGCAGGCGGCGGGCAGGCACAGCGGCGCCAGGTAGCGGTCCAGCACCTCGATCTGACGGCCTGTGATGATGGCCAGCGCGCCATCGAGCCGGCCCTGCAGGCCGGCCAGCAGCGGGAGCAGGGCGGGATCCGGCCGGATGGCGTCCGGTGTCTCGGCCAGGGGCACGAGCGTGCCATCGAAGTCGAGGAACAGCGCGGATCTGCAGGTGGGGAGCGGAGGTGTTTCCATGGAGAGACCAAGGTATCGAGTGCCGGGTCCATCGGCCGTCAGCCGAGCGCTTGTGCGGGGATCGGCCATGCGCCGCAGTCTCTCGATGAAAGCGGCCCGGTCAGCCCATGTGCGCCGGCACCAGGCGCAAAATGGCCTCGCCCAGAATGCCCTGCAGGGCTGCGGCCTGCCAGAGCAGGCCCACGTTGTCCAGCGTGGCGCGCGCCCCGGGCTGCAGATGGCCGGACCATGATCGGGCCAGCAAAAAGCCGCCCAGCACCATCATCAGCACGCAGTGAAAGCCCTGGTAGGCCACGATGACGCCCACGGCCGCGCTCCAGCCGTCCGCACGCGGTGAAAGCCCCGCATCCAGATGGCCTGCCAGCGACAGGCCAAAGGCCCCCACCGCGCACACCAGGGCCCCCAAGGCGCAGGCACGCAGCAGGCGCTGCCTGTGCGGCCCGTCTCCCAAAGGTGAGCGCGTGCAGTGCCGCAGCAGGGCACTGGCGGCCAGCAGCAGCACGTTGGCCATGGCCCGGGAGGGCGCGGGCAGGACCGCGCCCGGCGGAGGGCAGACCTCCAGCGCCATCGACAGGTGGATGTAGGCATAGGCGAAGGAGGCGAAGACCGTGAAGTCCACCGTGCACAGGATGAGCACGGCCCACCAGGAATGCGATCGCCTGCCGGCCGGCTGCACGGGCAGGAAGACGCCCGTGGCCACCTCGGCCCGGGGGGCCGGCGCAGTGCGGTCCAGCTGCCAGATCCAGGCCAGCATGGCGGCGATGGCGCCCAGGCCGCAGGCAAAGGCCAGCGCCACCCATTCCACGGTCAGCAGCAAAAAGAAGGCGGCCGTGCCCGCTGCGGCCAGCAGCGGCGGCCAGCCGTCGGTGGGCAGGCGCAGCAGTTGCACGGGCCGGGCGCTGCGCGCATCGGTGAGCAGGGTTTCCCGGCCGCCGAAGACGGTGCCGGGCAGCCAGTAGCGGCCTTGCTCCACTTCCTGCGCCAGCGATGGCCGGTCCCACAGCGGCTCGGTGCCGCGCACTTCGGGAATGCTGCGCACGCCGTACTCGCGCGGCGGCAGCCATTCCAGCGTGCCTGCGCGCCAGGGATTGCCATGGTCGCGGTCCGGCCGGCGCACGGCCCGGGCCACGTCGATGAACAGCAGCAGCACGCCCAGCGCAAAGATGAAGGCGCCCACGGTGGACAGCAGGTTCAGCCCGTTCCAGCCCAGCGCGTCCGCGTAGGTGTAGACACGGCGCGGCATGCCCAGCAGGCCTGTCAGGTGCATGGGGAAAAAGGCGATGTTGAAGCCGCCGAACAGCAGGGCGAATATCCAGCGCCCCAGCCGCTCGGACAGCGCCGCGCCGTTGAACACGGGCAGCCAGTAGTACAGGGCCGCGAACACGGGGAACACCATGCCGCCGATCAGCACGTAGTGCAGGTGGGCGACGATGAAGTAGCTGTCATGCGCCTGCCAGTCGAACGGAATCACGGCCACCATCACGCCCGTCAGCCCGCCCAGAACGAAGATGAAGTGAAAGCCCAGCAGGAACAGCGTGGGCGTGTCCATGCGCACGCGGCCCTGCCAGAAGGTGGCAATCCAGGCGAAGACCTGAAGCCCGCTCGGAATGGCCACCACGAAGCTGGCGATGGAAGTCAGCAGCAGCGCCGTCAGCCCCAGGCCGGCCGCGAACATGTGGTGTATCCACAGCAGCAGGCTGACCACGCCCACGCCGGCCAGCGCCCAGACCACGGCGCGCTGGCCCACCAGGGGCGTGCCTGCCATGGCGGGCACCATCATGGACACCATGCCGGCCGCAGGCAGGAAGATGATGTAGACCTCCGGGTGGCCGAAGAACCAGAAGAGATGCTGCCAGAGCACCGGGTCGCCGCCGGACTGCGGATTGAAGAAGGGCCAGTCGAAGGCGCGCTCCAGCTCCAGCAGCGTGGTGGCCGCGATCACGGCCGGGAAGGCGAACACGATCATCAGCGCGCTGACCAGGGTGGCCCAGGCGAACACCGGCATCCGGCCCAGCGTCATGCCCGGTGCGCGCGTGAAGAGAATGCCGACGATCAGCTCGATGGCGCCCGCAATCGCCGAGATCTCGATGAAGCCGATGCCCAGCAGCCAGAAGTCCGCGCCGATGCCGGGCGAGTACTGCTTGTTCGTGAGCGGCGGGTACATGAACCAGCCGCCATCGGGCGACACGCCCCAGAAGATGGTGCAGAAGAACGCCAGGCCGCCGATCGCATAGGCCCAGAAGGCATAGGCGGACAGCCGGGGAAAGGGCAAGTCCCGGGCGCCCAGCATGCCCGGCAGCAGAAAGACTGCAATCGCCTCCACCACGGGCACGGCGAACAGGAACATCATCACCGTGCCGTGCATGGTGAACATCTGGTTGTAGGTGGCGGCGTCCAGCAGGTCGTTGTCGGGCACGGCCAGCTGCACGCGCATCACCAGCGCCAGGATGCCGCCCAGCACGAAGAACAGCAGTGCCGTCACGATGTAGAAGGCGCCGATCTGCGTGTTGTTCACGGCGCTGAAAATGCGCCAGCCGCGCGGGCGTGCCCAGGCACGCTCCAGTGCTTCGCGCTCGCCGGCGGGGCGGGGCAGGGCGCTGGGAAAGCCGTGCGGCGGGGCAGCATCTATTTCAGGGTGCTCAGCCATGCGGCGATGTCTTCCAGTTCGTGGTCGGGCACACGCCCGGCGCCCGAGGGCATGCGCGCCCCGGCCTTGAGCTGCTGCGTATGGGTGATCCAGGAGCGAAGGTTCTGTGGCGTGTTGGGCAGGCTGGCGGCGGCCAGCGACAGGCGGCCGCCCACATGGGTCAGGTCCGGCCCCAGGCCGCGCGAGGCCTCGTCGGCCACGCCGCGCACGCGGTGGCAGAAGCTGCAGCGGTGCTTCTCGAAGGCCTGCAGCCCCGGGTGGTTCACGGCAACGGAGGCGGGCCGCGCCTGCGCGGCGGACCAGCGCTCGAACGCCTGCGGCGCCACCACCAGTACGTCGAGCGCCATGCGCGCATGCTGCTCGCCGCAATACTCGGCGCATTGTCCGCGCCAGCGGCCCTCGGCTGTGGGCTGTACCAGCAGGTGCTGCAGACGGCCCGGCACCATGTCCATTTTTCCGCCCAGTGCCGGCACCCAGAAGCTGTGGATCACATCGCCGCTGGCCAGCGCGAAGTACACGGGCCGGCCCACGGGCAGCCGGACCTCGTTGGCCGTCACGAACTCGGCGCCCGTGCGCGGATCGCTGTAGCGTATGTCCCACCACCACAGGTGTGCCGTCACGGTCACCACCAATGCGTCGGCCGGGGGCATGGGGCGCCAGTCGGGGCGGCGGCTTTCTCCGTAGAAGAACAGGGCTGTCAGCACGGCAACGGGCAGGGCGATGCCGCCACCGACCAGCCACAGGCGCACGCGCACCGGGCGCGCGCGGCCCAGCGACAGGGCCAGCAGCAGCATCACGCCCAGCAGCAGCGCCGCCGCGCCCACGGACAGCACGGCACTGAGTTCTCCGAACGAGGCCGCCTGCACGCTGCCCGCATGCAGCGATGACTGGGGGGTGGCGGCCGCCGTGCCGCTCATTGGAGGCTGCCCAGGTAGGCCGCCATGTCGCGCGCCTGCGCGGCGGATACGCCCAGCGACGGCATGGTGGTGGAGGGCACCAGTGCCTGCGGGTGCACGATCCAGGCGCTCAGAAGGTCCGGAAGGTTGGGCAGCCGCCCGGCGATATAGCTGCGCCGCCCGAAGCCGTCCAGCGGCGTGGCGTCCCGTCCCCGGGCATCGGCCACCCCCGGAATGCTGTGGCAGCTGCCGCAGCGGTACTGGGCCAGCAGGAGCCTGCCGCGCTCGACCGACGCGCTTTCCTCGCCAGCGGCCGCACCGCCGCACGCAAGCCAGAAAGCGGCGCACAGGCTTGCGGCGACTCGCTGGCGCCGGTGCAGGAAGGAAGGGAGCGCCTCGGGCATGGGGAAATTATTCCGCGTCCCCAATCAGGATCTGCTGACATTCGCGCAGCAGGGCGGGTAGGACAATTTCTCATGGCCTCCACCAAGCTGCGCACCGTGGCACTCACGCTTTTGGCCGTTGCCTGCGCGGCAGCGGGGCTGGCTGCCGCCCTGGTGTCCAGCGGTGTCTACAACGTGGCCGCCAATCGCCAGCACCTGAAGCCGGTCTACCAGTTGCTGGACATTGCCATGCGCCAGTCCGTGCGCTACCACGCGCGGGGCCTGGAGCCGCCGCGCGCGGCGGACGAAGCCATGCTGGCGCGCGGTGCGCAGTGCTATCGCCAGCACTGCGTGCAGTGCCACGGCGGCCCCGGCGTGGCGCAGGGGGCGGCGGGCCAGGGCATGCAGCCGCTGCCCGGGCCCCTGATCGACGCCACGCAGCGATGGAGCGCCGGCCAGCTGTACTGGCTCACGCGCAACGGGCTGAAGATGACGGGCATGCCTTCCTGGGAATTTCGCCTGTCGGAGGACGATCTCTGGGCGGTGGTCGCCTTCGTGCAGAAGATGCCGCAGCTGTCGCCGCCGCAGTTCGCCGCGATGGCGGGGCAGGACTGGGTGGTGGGCTCCGCAGGACACGCGGGCCGGGACGATGTCTTTCAGCCGTGCAGGCCGCCCGTGCAGGCGCTGCGGCCCGGTGATGCCGTGCGCGGGCAGCGGGCCCTGTACCAGTACGCCTGTGTGGGCTGCCACACGGTGGCGGGCCAGGCCCAGGCCAGCCCGCAGGTGGGGCCGCCGCTGGACGGCATGGCGCGCCGTACCCGCATTGCCGGCGTGCTGGACAACACGCCCGACAACATGGTGCGCTGGCTGGTGCAGACCGACGCCGTCAAGCCGGGAACCGCCATGCCCGCCATGGGGGTCGCCGAGCAGGATGCACGGGACATTGCTGCCTACCTGGCCAGCTTGCGCTAGCGCTGGCTCAACGCTCGGCCTTGATGGAGCCGCGGATGTTGGTGATGGCCAGGCAGGCCTGCAGCGTCACCAGCGCCCAGGCGCCGGAGGACCATCCCCACAGCGCCCACAGCACATTGCTGAGCATCAGGATCCAGAAGCCCACATTGCGCCGCCCGGCGGAACGCGAGCCCACCCACCATGCGCCGATGAGGGAGGCCGCAAAGGCAGGCCACTGGAGCCAATCGGGAATGTCTGGCATGGGTTCTACCTGGATGGAGTGCAGTCAGGCCGCCTCAGTTGCCGGGCCGTGCCGGGTCGTCCTCGTCGATGGAGTGGCATTCCTTGCAGGCTCCGCTTTCGCGCGCGCGGGCGGCCAGGTTGACGTAGAAGGCCGCCACTTGCTGCAGCTGCTCCTCGTCCAGCCCCTCGATGCCGATCATGCGGTTGCTGGCAATCTTGTTGGCTGCCAGCAGCTCGTTGAGCTTCAGGTGCAGGGCCACGCTGTCCTTGTTCTGGCTTTGCTGGATGAGGAACACCATCAGAAAGGTCACGATGGTCGTGCCCGTGTTGATGACCAGCTGCCAGTTCTCCGAGAAGTGGAACATCGGCCCCGCCACGGCCCATACGGCCACGCAGATCAGGGCCACGCAAAAGGCCATGGGCGTGCCGGCCCAGCGCGTCACCCTGCTGGCGAAATGATCGAAGGCCGACAGCAGGCGCGAGTGGTCGGCATACGAGGCACTGCTGGTCTCGGGCATGGAGCCCAAGGCGTCTCCCGGTGTGCGGCGGCTTGGTGTGGAACTTGTGCTTTGCATGGGGGAAAACCGTCCGGAAAAAATCGATCAAGGCTGCTTGCGCACCATCTTCTTGCGCCGCTCGGCATCCAGTCCCGGCGTCTGCCGCATGTCGGTATCCACCTGGCCGGAAACAATGTCGTCATGGGCCTGGCGCATCACCGGATCGGGCGCATCGCTGGTGGCGTCCAGGCTCTGGTCGCGCTCGTGCGGAAGGCGCAGGCCTTGCTCGGATGCGTCAACTGCATCGGACTCACCGGGCGCATGGGGCGCCTTGCCGACCTGTCCGGGCAGCTTCGTCTGGCCATCGCCCGACGGCTTCGCCTGTGTGGGTGCAGAGGACTTGGATGCGGATGGGGTCTTGTCTTTCATGGCGTCTTCCTTTCGTTCGCGGGCCTGCGCAGGCGGCGCTTGGGCCATGGTCTCTTCGCCCGTGCGCAGCCGCCGTGGGACCACGCCGAAAGCGCAGGAACGAAAAGATGCCTCGCGCCTGAACGCCGTTCTCAGGCACATCGTTTGCCCTGTGGGAGACGCCCCACGCCGGCGGGCGCCCATGGCCCGCTGCCTGGGCCTTGCGCGCTGCCTAGACTGGAAGTCCGGCCCTGCAGCGATGGGGCCCGGCACCCTAGACAAGGAGCGCGATATGAGCAGCGACAGACAGGAGCCCGGCAAGGGCAAGGTGGAGAACGATCACAACCGCCAGGGCGCGAAGCCGCCCACGCAAAGGAACGAAGGCCAGCGAACGCCCGAAAGCCGCCATGACCGTGAGGCCCATGTCGGCAGCGGCAACCAGGCCCAGACGCGCCAGAACAAGGGCGGCGGCTCAGGCGGTGACCGCGGCGCTGGATGAATTGCCGGTTCCTCGCAACAAGGGCACCCTCGGGTGCCCTTTTTTTTCATGGCGTGCGAGGGTGCATCAACGCCCGTTCTTGCGGTCGCTGGGGCCATTGCGGTCGGACAGGATTTCGGCGGGCGGCCTGAGGCTGCCGCTGTCCGCGCCCTCGGCCTGCCATGTGCCGCCTTCGCGCTGCGTGTTGCCGCGCGGGTGGCCCATGTCGGTTCCATCGTCGAAGTTCAGCGGGCCGTCCTGCGGCATGTCGTCGAAACGGTGCGCCGAGGCCTCGGCGATGGAATCGGCCACATCCTTTTCCGCGCTCAGGTGCTCGTTGATGTCCTTGCCTTCGGGCAGGTCGGCGCTTGCGTCTTCGCTGCGGTCGATCTGGGGAGTGTCGCTGCCGGTGGCAGCCGTGTTGTTCGGGGTGCGCATGGTGATCTCCAAGGGGGTCCGGCCACCGTGGCCGGGTCATGGACCAAGCCTGCCTGCGCGGGCTTGCAGCGGGGGTGGGCACAGCACTTTCCTGGAGGTAGGAGCGTGCCGATGCGCTCGGATGCAGTCCGATGCGGGAGGGCCGGCAGGCACGCCGATTGCCCTGTGCTTGCCCTGTGCGGCAGTGCGAAAAATGGCCACAGGGGACTGGCGCGATGTCCGCAAGGGCAGGGCGCTGCGTTCCTACGGCACATGGCCGCAAGCGCGCACGCCGGACGGCCGCCGCGGCCATCAGCATAGGAATCACTTTCAACTGCCAAGGAGCACATTCCATGACGCAATCGAACCCCGCAAACCGTGACCCGCTGTCCGACGCACCCGGCGCGCACCCGGTGGGCACCGGCATAGGCGCAGCAGGCGGCGCCGTCACCGGCGCTGCATTCGGCGCAATGGGTGGCCCCATCGGCGCTGCCGTGGGCGGCGTGGCCGGTGCCGTGGTCGGCGGGCTGGCCGGCAAGGGTGCAGCCGAGGCCGTGAACCCCACGGTTGAAGATGCCTACTGGCGCGATGCCTACCAGAGCGAGCCCTATTACGTGGCTGGCCGCAGCTACGAGGAATACCGTCCCGCCTACGAGCTGGGCTGGAACGCGGCCGCCGCACGCCGCGATGCCGACTTCGATGCCTTCGACGCCGAGTGGGAGCGCGAATGGACCACCCGCCGTGGCGCCAGCCATCTGGACTGGGACCAGGCCCGGCCCGCAGCCCGCGCCGCCTGGGCGCGCGCAGGCAGCCGTGATGTCCGTGACGAGACGGGCACCATCGTCGCCCCCGCCTATACGGGCGATATCGACAACGACGATGTGGTGGACGTGCTCAACGACCTGCTTGAATCCTGCCGCGATGGCGAGTACGGCTTCCGCACCTCCTCCGAGAACGCCGACTCGCCCGATCTCAAGGCCCTGTTCATGCGCCATTCCACCGAGTGCGGTGTTGCCGCGCGGGAGCTGGAAGCGGAAATCCGCAGGCTCGGCGGAGAGCCTGCATCGGGCGGCACGGTGGCAGGCGCGCTGCACCGGGGCTGGGTGTCCGTGAAGACGGCCCTGACCTCGCAGGACGACAAGGCGGTGCTGGAGGAATGCGAGCGCGGCGAGGACTCCGCCCTCGCCCAGTACCGCAAGGCGCTCAAGCAACCGCTGCCACCGGCCGTGCGCGTGGTGGTGGAGCGCCAGGCACAGGGTGCCCAGCGCAACCACGATGAAGTGCGCGACCTGCGCGACCGTTACCGCAGCGCAGCCTGACCGCGCATCCCGCGCACCGCGCGGGCCACGGAATCGTCAGCCGCCCACGCCATAGGGTGCAAAGCGGCTGGCGTTCTCATCCACATGCAGCGCCTTTCCCACATAGGGAAAGGCGCGCTGCGTGCACTGGTCGCGTTCGCAGACCTTGCAGCCCATGCCGATGGGCGTGGCCGATTCCGGATCGCCCAGGTCCAGTCCCTTGGCATAGACCAGGCGCGCGGCATGGCGTATGTCGCAGCCCAGGCCGATGGAGAAGGTCTTGCGCGGCGAACCATAGCCGCGCTGCCCATGCGAGACCGAGCGCGCAATCCACAGGTAGCGCCGCCCATCGGGCATGCTGGCCAGCTGGCGCAGCACCTGGTCGGGCTGGCCGAAGGCCTCGTACACCGTCCACAGCGGGCAGGTGCCGCCCGTGCGGCTGAAGTGGAAATGCGTGGCCGACTGGCGCTTGGATATATTGCCCGCGCGGTCCACGCGCACGAAGAAGAAGGGCACGCCCGGTGCGCCCGGCCGCTGCAGCGTGCTCAGGCGGTGGCAGACGGTTTCAAAGCCCACCCCAAAGCGCTGGCCCAGCAGGTCGATGTCGTAGCGCAACTGCTCGGCCGTCTCCAGGAACAGGTCGTAGGGCAGCAGCAGCGCGCCCGCAAAGTAGTTGGCCAGGCCCACGCGGGCAAGCTTGCATGACGCCGGATCGCCCTGGAAGGCGGCGGTGGCGATCAGCCGGTCCAGCGTATCGCCCATCTCCAGCAAGGCCAGCTGCGTGCCCAGCTGGAAGGCCTGTTGCGCAGGCTCCAGCGCCGAGGACAGCCACAGCGAGCGCGTGGCCGGGTCGAAGCGGCGCTGGCTTTGCCGGGAGTCTTCCGAGCGATGCACCTGCACGCCGTGGCGCTGCTGCAGCCGCCGGACCAGCCAGTCCGCCAGATGGCCCGGGTCCGCGCGCGCCTCGCCGGCCAGGGCCTGGGCCGCGCGGTCCACTTCATCGAAATAGTTCTGGTGCGCAAAGAAGAAATCGCGCACGGCCTCGAACGGCATGGTGCGCGCCACCGGCATGTCCGAGCGGTCATCGCCCAGCCTGAGCGACATGCTCTCGATGCGCTCCAGGGCTTCCAGATGGCGGCGGTGCAGCGCCATCACCGCACGCCCCAGCGCCGGCATCTGCGCGGCGACTTCCTGCAGTTCGGGCAGGGCAATGGATTCGGGCGCCTCGGCAAGGGCCTCGCGCAGGCCGGCGACCAGGCGCGCTTCCTCGTCCTCCGAGAACTGCTGGATATCGACGCCCAGCGCACGGTTGAGCTTGAGCAGCACCGACACCGTCAGCGGCCGCTGGTTCTGCTCCAGCTGGTTCAGGTAGCTGGGCGACAGGCCCAGCGCGTGGGCCAGGGCGATCTGGGACAGGCCGTGCTCCGCGCGCAGTTTGCGCAGCTTGACGCCCATGAATGTCTTCTTCATGCCTGTTTCCTCGGGTGGCTGTTATTCGCAGAATTCGCAATATCGTGGGTTTCGTTTCGCAAGAATTCGCCTTTTCAGCCCTATGGCTGAGCCGCTATTTTGCGTAGATTGCGAAGCATGACAACACCTGCTGGAACCGCCGAGTTGCGCGAACTGGTATTGCCCGCGCTGGCCAACCACCACGGCACGCTGTTCGCAGGCCAGGGCCTGCAGCTCATGGCCAAGGCCGCCTTTCTCGCAGCGCGCAGCCTGGCGCAGCGCGAGGTGGTGATGGCCGCCGTCACCGGCGTGGACTTCCTGGCGCCCGTGCCCGTGGGCCACGAGATCGTCCTGCGCGGCTGGGTCAGCCGCGTGGGGCGCAGCTCCATGACCGTCTGCGTCACCGCGTCGGCCCAGGCGCCGGGCATTGCCTGCGAGGACGTGCTCAAGGGCCTGTTCGAGATGGTGGCTGTCGACCACAACGGCCTTCCTGCCGCCATTGCCCATTCCTATCTGAACCAGGAGACCCTTCCATGAGTACCACGATCATCGACGCGCCATCTGCGTCAACTGCACCATCTGCGACCGCATTCAAGCCCAAGAAATCCGTCGCGCTGTCGGGCGTGACCGCCGGCAACACGGCGCTGTGCACCGTGGGCCGCTCGGGCAACGACCTGCACTATCGCGGCTACGACATCCTGGACATTGCCGAGGTCTGCGAGTTCGAGGAAATCGCCCATCTGCTGGTGCACGGCAAGCTGCCCACGCGCCCCGAACTGCAGGCCTACAAGACCAAATTGCAGGCGCTGCGCGGCCTGCCGGCCAGCGTCAGGCAGGCGCTGGAGCAACTGCCTGCCGGCGCCCACCCGATGGACGTGATGCGCACCGGCGTCTCGGCCCTGGGCTGCGTGCTGCCCGAAAAGGACGACCACAACCTGGCGGGTGCCCGCGACATCGCCGACCGGCTCATGGCCAGCCTGGGCTCCATGCTGCTGTACTGGTACCACTGGAGCAATTCGGGCCGGCGCATCGAGGTGGAGACCGACGACGACTCCATCGGCGGCCACTTCCTGCACCTGCTGCACGGCCACCGGCCGTCCGAAGGCTGGGTGCGCGCCATGCACACCTCGCTCAACCTCTATGCAGAGCATGAGTTCAACGCCTCCACCTTCACGGCGCGCGTGATCGCGGGCACGGGCAGCGATATGTATTCGTCCATCGCGGGCGCCATCGGCGCGCTGCGCGGGCCCAAGCATGGCGGCGCCAACGAGGTGGCCTTCGAGATCCAGAAGCGCTACGACACGCCCGACGAGGCCGAGGCCGACATCCGCCGCCGCGTCGATGCCAAGGAAGTGGTGATCGGCTTCGGCCACCCGGTCTACACCGTCAGCGACCCGCGCAACGTGGTCATCAAGGGCGTGGCCAAGCGCCTGTCCGACGAGGCGGGAACCACCCGCATGTACGACATTGCCGACCGGCTGGAATCGGTGATGTGGGAGGTCAAGAAGATGTTCCCCAACCTGGACTGGTTCAGTGCCGTCAGCTACCACATGATGGGCGTGCCCACGGCCATGTTCACGCCGCTGTTCGTGATCGCGCGCACCAGCGGCTGGGCAGCCCATGTGATCGAGCAGCGCCAGGACAACAAGATCATCCGCCCCAGCGCCAACTACACGGGGCCGGATGACCAGAAGTTCGTGCCCCTCGATGCGCGCGCCTGAGCCGCCGCTGTCCTGAACCTGGCGGGCGGGCTGCAGGCCCGCCCGCATTGCATCCGCCCCATGAACCACACCCACAAGAAACCCCTGCCCGGCACCACGCTGCACTACATCGACGCCCGCGCCGCCGTCGATGCCCTCTCGCCCGGCGCCTGGGCACGCCTGCCCTACACCGCCCGCGTCCATGCCGAGAACCTCGTGCGCCGCGCCGATCCCGCGCAGCTGGACAGCTACCTGCTGCAGCTCATCGAGCGCCGCCGCGACATCGACTTTCCCTGGTACCCCGTGCGCGTGGTC
>NZ_JACVUR010000065.1:0-23534 GCF_016516495.1 Delftia sp. S65 | reverse complement strand
CACTGTGCTGCTGCTTGCCAGCGCGCTCAACATCATGGCTGATCTGCCTACTCTCTTCGAGTATGCCGAGGCCATGTAGCCGCCGCGCCAACACTCCAACACCAACCCGCCTCGGCGGGTTTTTTCATGCCTGAAAGGATCTGATGCCCGAACCCACAACCACTGCCGCCGGCGTGGCCACGTTCGCAGGCGCGGCAGTCTCGACGTCTGCACTCACGGCTTTCGGCGTGCCGCTTGGCCTGCATGTGGATCTGCTCCTGGCCGGCTTCTTTGGCGCGCTGGTGAGCATCATCTTGCTCAACACCGTGCCGGGCACTGCGGACACCTGGCGCGAGCTGCTGCGCACCTCTGTGCGGCGCCTGGCCGTGGCCTGGGCCTCCTCGATCACGGCCGGCTATCTCACGCCCCTGGCACTGCTCATCGCAAACGTGCCCGCATCGCTGATGCTGTCCATGGCCTTTTTGGTCGGCGCCGGCGCACAGCGCGTGCTGCTCGCCCTCATGCGCAAGTATTGGCCGCAGGCCGGGGAGAGCTGACATGCGACACCTTGGCTTTTTCCTGCTCTGGATCTTCGGCCTGGTTGTCCTGGCCGAGGCGCTCAACAAGCTGGAGCGCACGCGGCCGTGCCTGCCAGGCCTTACCGGCAATCAGCGGCTGCTCGCTTGGCTCAAGGCCTTGGCCTGGTGCCTGCTCGCTGCCGCCGGCGCCGGCGCGCTCGTCGCGCCCATCTTCGACTTCCCTGCACCCACGGCGCGCGAACTGTGCATGTTCGCGGGCTTTGTCGTGCTCATCGTTCGTACCCGATTCAAAGAGGGATAGACATCATGCAACTGACCCCCCATTTCAGCCTGGCGGAAATGACCGCCAGCAGCACGGCCCAGCGCCAGGGCCTGGACAACACCCCAGCGCCCGAGGCCCTGCAGCGCCTGACGCTCACGGCCGCGATGTTGGAGCGCGTGCGCGCGCACCTGGGCGTGCCCATCATCGTGACCAGCGGCTACCGCTCACGCGCTGTCAATGCCGCTGTGGGCGGCGTCACAAGCAGCGATCACGCGATAGGCGCGGCCGCTGACATCGTGGCACCCGGCTACGGCACGCCGTATGCCGTCGCCAAGGCCCTGGCGCCGCATGTCGCAGCCCTGGGCATCGGGCAAATCATCTATGAGTCCGTGGGCGGCAAGCGCTGGGTGCACTTGTCCATGCGCACGCCGGACAAGCCCGTCAACCGCGTGATCACCGTCAGCGGCAAAAGCACGCTGGTGGGCATTCAGGAGGTCTGACCATGGCGGCCCTGAATCCTCAATCCTGGGCCGTGCGCGTGACTGCTGCTGCGTTGCCCTATGTGTTGCTGGGCGTGGCCTGTGCCGCAGCAGGCGCGACAGGGGGCTGGCATTTAACGGGGCAGGCCTGGCAGGCTCGCTACGACCGTGAGGCGCTCAGTCGCTTGGAGGCCCAGCGCCTCGCTGACAAGGCTGCTGATTTCAAACGGCAGGCCGAGCGCGCTACAGCGGACAAGGCGGCCGGGGAGCACGCTAAGACTCTCGAAACCCTCAACAACCAATTGGGAGGCGCACATGCGCAAATCGCTCTGCTATCTCGTCGCCAGTGTCTCGATGCTCACACTGTCCGCATGCTCAACGACATCGGCGCCGCCGTCCCCCATGCAGATGATATGCGAGCCGTTGCCGGCGACTCTGCGAGTGAGGCCCCAACCTCTTCCCCCGCTGCGCACGACGCTGCCGGATACGCCAGTGAGCGGGATGTAGCCGAGAGCTTGGCTGTGTGCCGGGCTAGTTATTATGAGTTGGAGAGCCAACTAAACAAGATTCTTGATATCGAAGATGCGCGCACCGAATAGACGAAAAAAAGGCCCCTCGAAAGGGGCCTTTTTTAGACTTTCGTGGCAATGACCAGCAGGGCCATAGCCAGAAGCATCAGTGTAAAGTTCTGCATGTCGAATCCAGTATGCGATACATACGGGGCGCGTATCTATCTACCAAATCGCTTGCAAACCTTCCCTACATCGGCTACCTGCCAACACCCGCGCCCCGCAAAAAATGGGGCAGGTAGCGAGCAGTGTGTGGTTCGCGTCTGCTGAATATGTGGTCCGCACTTCACGGGCCAACTGTTGAGAGGTTCTAAAAGTCCGAGTCTGGCCCGCACTTCGCCGGCCATCTGTTGAGTAGCTCTGCGGCTTCTATTCCGACCCGCACTTCGCGGGCCAACCATCGAGAAGTTCTAAGGCTCCGAGTCTGGCCCGCACTTCGCAGGCCATCTGTTGAGAAGCTCTGTGGCTTCGAGTCCGGCCCGCACTTGACGGGCCAACCATCGAGAAGTTCTAAGGCTCCGAGTCTGGCCCGCACTTCGCAGGCCATCTGTTGAAAAGCTCTGTGGCTTCGAGTCCGGCCCGCACTTCGCTGGCCAGCCTGTTGAAACAATTTTTAGGCTCCGAGTCAGAACCGCACTTCGCGGAACATAGGGAGGAAGCGGTATCGCTTGGGACGAGCATTCTATCCTAAGGTGAGCGATCTATGGCGCATGAAAAAGGACTTGCCTAAGGGTGAGCTTCATGGTAGCCGTCGTTGATGGCGCGCATTCATCATCAGTGCACTAGATCTTGCCGGGCGGCCTGCTCTCCCCAAACCAGTTACCTTTCTGGTCCATCGTTGCCGGCCTAGCCACGCCGCCGCGTGCTCAGACAAATGTGCCCTCACTCTGTTTGCTGAGCTGCAGCGCCGCGCTGTCGAGCGAGCGGGATCGCTGGCGACTGTTTCTGACGAAGCCCGAGGGCGAGGCCAAGCCTGCGAGCCTGCCTACGATGCCGCCTTTGTCTTAACTAAAGCGACTAAGTCAGAGCGCTAGCGGCTGTGGTCAAGATGATGTCGCTGCCCTCTTGCGCAATGCGTGGCAACAGCCTAGCTGATGAGTAATCAAATAAGTTCGCATGCATTGATGATAAGGCCAATGAGGACCGAGGCTAGCATGCATACGTATGGGATTACTCGATATTTCCTTCCGCTTGGCGCGCAAAAAATGCGGCTTCTACATCAGGCGCGTCCTCAGCCAATTTGTCGAGTTTGAGGCGAATTTCTTTTATTTCCGCATCCGTAATGTTGCCTTGTGTGTGAAAGAATTCTAGCTCCCGTCGGATCGCGCCATATTTGGCTGCACAGACCTTGTGTTTCTCTGACCTTTCGGAGAATTTGAAGAACGTTTGAAGGCTGGATAATATTGCAGCTGCAAGACCTAAAAGTCCTGCAATCAATTTCGCAAATAAGGGGACTGTTTCGGTAAGTATGGATCCGAAAGCTGACGCGCCCAATACTGCCGTAATTATGATGACGGGAATGCCGAGATTCTGTCCGTGGTTTCTCAATTTTTTTGCCGCATCATAATGAGAGAACTGAGACTCGCGCGCACGCCTTAACCATTTGAGTAAAAGTTCTTCTTTGGTGGCAGGCGGGGTGTAGAGTTTGGGGTCAGATGAGGTCATTCTAATTATTCGTAAGAGATGTTAAGATCTGCGCATACTAGCTGCAAGCCAGGTATAAGTGATTCGTCGGGCCAAGAGTTTATAGTTTCAATATAGTGATTTTTTACAAGCCAATAAGTAAGTACGCAGCCTGGGCTTTGAAATAGCTTGTCGTGAAGACGCGCAGAAATTCTTGATCTGATGATTGGTAATTCGACTATTTCCCCAACTTCACTTAAGGTGACACTTTCTAGTAGATGTTTGAATCTTTCAATTATGGAGAGTCCTATGAAATCTCCAGGGGGGAATTTGCGCTGAATCGCATAACTATATCTTTCGGAAAGATACTCGTCCCATCTTTGTCTATCAGCTGCAACCTCATCCAGCTGTTTGGCGGTTTCGCAAAATATTGAATCTGTTGTCTCCATCAAGGCCATTGACCTTGCCACTAAGCGCTTGGCGCTGGCTGGGATGGCGCGAAAATTCTTGTATATTTTGTCGTGGCAAAGCTCAGCATATGCATGCTGCATCATTGTGCGAATTTGAATTTCGCAGGTGACGTCGTCGCTCAAAACGTACCCATTTATAGTGCTTCCGCGGCTTCCCTTTATAAGTAGATGAATTGACTGGTAGTCAAAAACCTCCGGGTCATCATCTACTTCATTTTCAAAGTGACGCGCTATAGTCGTACTCCAACCAGAAAAGCTTTTGATTACATGTTCTATTATTTGCAAATCGGTGCGGAGTAGTACAACAAATCTGGCGCCTACTAAATCATGCATTTCCTTAGCAGATTCCAATGAATCCCAGCGATCAAACTTGGCTAAGGCGGATTTTTCGCTTTTCAGCCGAAAGCTTGGTTCAATTTTAAAGAATCCATTAAATCGAGCTGCGCCGATTTCGGCCTTAACCATTTTACTAATCAATTTAATCGACTCGCGTGCCCATAGCTTAAGCAGAGGCGCGCTGGTGCGTACCTCCGCTAGAAACTCGTCACGCGAAATCTTCATCCTTGACTTTCTACTGTACCGGTGATTTTAACAATTGTTGTGCCATCTGATGGCGCTTCGACGGAGACAAGACTAATTTTATCTGCTGGAGTTGTGATCATCACTCCGCTGTTAAACACGATTTTTTGTCTCCTCCTTAGCCTTGACTTAATGTATTCGACATCTTTGGTTATGGCGTGAGAACTCACATTAGATTTTTGCATGAAATCAATGTATTTCCCTTGGAGAGATTTTTCTAGGTAATCGTCCGAAAATTTCTTAATACTAATCGTGGATTTGTTGCTGCG
Source organism: Delftia sp. S65 (assembly GCF_016516495.1). NCBI lineage: Bacteria > Pseudomonadati > Pseudomonadota > Betaproteobacteria > Burkholderiales > Comamonadaceae > Delftia > Delftia sp. S65. The sequence goes on along the minus strand of NZ_JACVUR010000065.1, from coordinate 18,765 downwards.
AAGCTCGGAGCGCAATGCTTCACCAAGTTCTATCTTTTCGGCTGTAGTGATATCCTGAGCTTGCAGGAATTCTTTGGTTTTTTCAAAAAACTCTCTTGTCTTGTGACGATCCGATGATGAAACTTCGGTTCCGAGAAAGTCTGAATGAAAATAAAATGCTGCACTTCTTGTCTCAGTTCCCGTCATTAAATGATCATAAAGATGGACGGCAAAATGCTCTGGCACTTTCTTGGTTCCGAGGCTATTCATTTTTTGAACGAAACCAATCTTGTACAATTTCTGGCTCTCGGCAAAAAAGATATTCGTCAGATAATCGACAATTGCCTTGCCATTATTTTGGTTTTCGCTCAGTCCATCCTGTAACTCTGATTTCACGACTGCGGAAAAGGGGACTTGCTTTTTAGAGGTGAGACCCGAAATTACTATCAGCTTGCTTGCAGTCAAATTTTTGGACAGTTGAGCCCTTGCCAAGTCATTTGCAACGATAGCGGAGCTGGCAATGAACTTTGCGTTGCTCCCATCCATTAAATCCACTGAGTTAGCGAAGAAGCTTTGTGGGCCAGTATCATGGAATTGGACCTGAATTCCATGAGAGTGGTGGCCGAGGGCTTGGCTTATTCTCTTGGAAAACATGTCCAAACCTTGGTTGGTGAGCTTCACAAGCGTTGTCGCGCATACAGGAGGCACAAAGGTCTTGTCGTCTGCACGCGGGGGGATGTGGTGAACGATGATGCGCTTGATTGTCAAGAATTCGAGATCGATCATTGGCGTGCTTTCTCCTTAAAGTGAAGGGCACTGGATGTATGTACATATAAAGTGCCAATCTTCATTTTGTTACATATAAGATGTTCGGGAATGCTACCTTGTATGAGTGCTATCTGCACGCCAAATTTGATCTTCTTTCTCACTCAAGTGCTTTGTCACTACGCCCACTCGTCGCTCGTCACTGATCTCTTGGTCTTAAGCGCCTCCTAGGCTGAAACAAAAAAGGTTTGGAACTTGCTGGGGTCTAGACCAAGGTGGTGGATTACATACTGTGTAAATATACAGTATTTGTCCGCCCCTGGCATTGTAGATACCTATCGGCCAGGGCCAAAGCGCGTATCCGTGGCGTAACTTTTGGCGTAGCTTTTCGAAAAAAAAGTAAGATTACATAGGATAAGAGAGCCAATGCATCATTGGCGTGTGCGCCGACAGATCAGGGGCCGGAGAGGGCTGTGTGCTTTGCGAGAGGTCGCTCATTGGCTTGGGAATCAACAGGTTGCGGCGGCATGCAGGTGCCGGGCAGGGCCTTCCTTGGTGGCGCGGGGGCCGCAGGAAGGCGCAGATGTTCTTGTGGGGTACTTGCCGCCTTCGGCCGTCTCCAGTCAGAGGTGGGCGCGATGGCGGTGAAGGGGGACATTATTCCACGGGGTGTTTGAGCGGGGCTTGGGGATGGTGTTCGTGGCCGTGCCACTGCAGCGCAACGGGTGGAGCTGCGAATGCTTTCAATCGCCTGCCGGTGATAGGATGCATGAAACTTCAATGATAAATCCAGCCATCATGCGTGTCGCTCGTTCTTCTGCTGAACCCTTGCGGGGAGGCGCTGCACTCCTGGCGGAAGAGCTGCGCCCTGGTGGCGTCTACCGGCGCGAAGACCTGGCACCGCTTTCCACGGCGGTCGACCGGCATCTGAGTGAGCTGGTGGCTGGCGGAAGATTGAAGAAGTTGGCGCAAGGGCTGTATCACGCACCCAAGCAGTCCGATTTCGGGCCGCTGCCACCTGCTGACGATCAAGTGGTCCAGAGCTTTCTGCGGGACAGCGATTTCCTGTTGTTTTCGCCTTCCGCCTTCAATGCGGTCGGTGTCGGAACCACGCAGCTGTACAACAGCACCTGGGTCTACAACCGCAAGCGGCACGGCATCTTTCGGTTGGGCAATCGTGATTTCGACTTTCGGGTAAAGCCCCGTTTTCCGAAGAAACTCAGCCCCGAGTTCCTGTTCGTGGACTTGCTCAACAACCTGGATGAGCTGGCTGAAGATGGGGAACTGGTTCTTGGGCAGGCGCGCAAAAAGATGCCGTCCTTTGATGCCGAGCGCCTGCGTCAGGCGATTGAGCGCTATGCCAACGCGGCTACCCGAAAAATCTTGAGGGAGTGGAGCGGTGGCTGATTTTCTTCACGAGCGCAGGGATTTCGACCAACTCCTCTCGTTGGTGGCCGACGAACGTGGCCTAGCTCCTGTGCTGGTGGAAAAAGACTACTGGATCATGCATTGCCTCTGGGGTCTTCAGGCCCAGGGGCTGCGGTTCGAGCTGAAGGGCGGCACATCGCTGTCCAAGGGCTTCGGTGTCATCCATCGTTTTTCCGAAGACATCGATATCCGCATCGACCCGCCGCAAGGAATGGACGTCAAGACAGGCCGCAATCACGACAAGCCCGCTCACGTCGAATCACGGCGAGCCTATTACGACGCGCTTGCGCAAACCATCTGCATTCCCGGGGTGGTCGAAGTTCAGCGGGATCGCCTGTTTGACGATGACAAGATGCGCAGCGCCGGGATCCGGTTGATCTACACGCCAAGAACGGCGGCGCTTGCGGGGATCAAGGACGGCATCCTGTTGGAATTGGGATTCGATGACACGGCACCCAATCGCGCAGTGACCATCTCTTCGTGGGCCTTGGAGGCTGCCATGGAGCGCGATATCCCGCTGCGGGACAACCGTGCGGTGAATGTGCCTTGCTATGCACCGACGCACACTTTCGTCGAAAAATTGCAGACCATCTCCACCAAGTACCGCAGGCTGGATGCAAGCCGGGCATTTCCTGCCAACTTCCTGCGGCATTACTACGATGTGTATTGCCTCCTGGGCATGGAGGAAGTGCAGGGCTTCATCGGAACACCGGCCTATCAGCAACGCAAGATCGAGCGGTTCCGTTCCGGAGATGAGCTGGCTATCTCCCTCAACCCGGCATTTGTACTGGCCGATGCTGCTCAATGCGACCGTTTTGCGCAGGAGTACCGCAAGACACGGGCCTTGTATTACCAAGGACAGCCGGATTTCGACCTTCTTCTGGCCCGCATCCGCGAGCACATCCATGTGCTGTGATGGGCACAGGAATCCTTGATGAAAAAGGACTCAATAGTCCTCATGGGCTTGCATAGGAATGGCCCGCCTGCCTGACGGGCAAGTCTCCGTGTTCCCTAAGCCCGCAGCCCCGCCACCACCCACTCCTGCGGAAACTCCATCCCATCATCCTTGGCAATCTTCCTGAGGATATGCAGGCAGGCGCTTTGCAGGTCCTGCACCACGGCCTGCCGGGCGGCGGGGCCGTCCCTTTGCTCCAGCGCATGGATCAGCCGGATGTGCGGATGTTCGGCCGCGCGGGCGTAGGTGCCACGGTACAGGTAGCGCACGGACGGGCCGCACTTGAGCCATAGCAGGCCGATGAGGCTGGCCAGCACGGGCTGCTGCGCGGCTTCGATGATGGAGAAGTGGAAGCGCTCGTTGGCGATCAGCGTGGCGTCGTCGTCCACGGCGATGGATTTTTCCAGGTCCTGGTGCAGCCGGGTGATGGTGTCGATGAAGCCCTGGCCCGGATGGCGGCTGGCGGCGGCTGCGGCGGCGCGGCCTTCCAGTTCGATGCGCAGGGCGATGATTTCCACGTACTGCTTCACGCTGAGCACGGGCACGGTGGCCACGCCGCGGTCGTCCAGGTCCAGGGCGCCTTCGGAGGCCAGGCGCTGTATGGCATCACGCACGGGCGTGGGGCTGATGCCGAACTCTTCGGCCAGGCTGCGGTAGACGAGGCGCTGCGCGGGTTGCAGCTGGCCTCTCACGATGGCGTCACGGATCTGCAGATAGGTTTTTTCGGCAAGGGTCTGATTGGTTCGGATCTGTGAAAAAACGCTGGACATCGGGCCTCCGCAACTGCTTGGGCGCAATGGTACCTCCCGGGGGATGGTGGGATGGCCGTCACATCCGAGCGTGACTGGTCCACGGGCTAACCCTGTATTTGGTGTTTGATGCATCAAGTACCATGCATCAAAATCCAAGGAGGGGACATGCCCGTATCACCATCGAACCGCCGCCAATGGCTTGCCATGGGCTCGGCCCTTATCAGCCTTTCTTGTGCGGCGTCCGCTGCATCCACCACCTATCCATCCAAGCCGCTGCGAATCCTGGTGCCCTATGCCGCAGGCGGGGCCTCGGACAACATCGCGCGCCAGATTGCGGCGGCCATCACGGGGCAGACCGGACAGGCCGTGGTGGTAGACAACCGGCCTGGCGGCTCGGGCGTGATCGCCGTGCAGGCCCTGCAGGCTGCGCCCGCCGATGGCCATACCTTCGCGGTCTTCGATCCCTCGGTGGCGTCGATGAACCCGTTCCTCTTCAAGAAGCTGCCCTATGACCCGGAGCGTGCGCTGGCGCCGGTATCGGTGCTGGCGCGCAATCCGATCGCGCTGGTGGCCTTGCCTTCGTTTCCCGCAGGCAGTGTCCGGGAGCTGGTGGCCCATGCCAGGTCGCATGGCGACCTGAGCGATGCCTCCACCGGCAATGGCAACGGCACCAACCTCGCCATGGAGATGTTCCTGGCCGGCAGCGCCATCCAGATGGTGCACGTGCCCTACAAGGGCAGTGCGCCGGCCATGCAGGCCCTGTTGGCGGGGCAGGTGCCGGTCTTCATGTCCGACCTGCCCACCGTCGTGCCCTATGCCCGGTCGGGCAAGGTCCGGGTCATCGCCGTCACGGGAGACCGGCGCTCGCCGCATCTGCCCGATGTGCCGACCTTCGCCGAGGCGGGCGCGCGCGGGGTGGAGATCGCCAACCATTTCAGCGCCTTCGTCGCTGGCGGCACGCCGGCCGCCGTGGTGGAGCAGCTCAACGCCGTGCTGCACAAGGCCCTGGCTGATCCCCGGTTGCAGAAGAATTTCTCGGAAATGGCGCTGGAGGTTTCGCCGTCCACCCCGCAGCAATTGCAGGCCATGGTCAGGGACGATTCCGAAAAATACGGTGCCGTGATCAGGCGCTTGAACCTGAGCATCGATTGATGCAGTGAGGCGCACATGACATACACGCTGCAAAAAACAGAACCCTCGCTCCGGGCACTGGCCGACGGCCTGGAGTTTCCCGAAGGCCCGGTGGCCATGCCCGATGGATCGGTCGTGCTGGTGGAGATCGCCAACGGCTGGCTGACCCGGGTGACGGCCGATGGCACAAGGCGGCAGCTCGTCCACCTGGGTGCAGGCCCGAACGGCGCCGCCATAGGCCCCGGCGGCAAGCTGTTCATCTGCAACAACGGTGGCTTCCAGTGGCACCGCAGTGCGGAGCATGGGCTGCGGCCCATAGGCCAGGCCAACGACTATTCAGGCGGGCGCATAGAGGCCGTGGACCTGGCCTCGGGCCAGGTCGAATGCCTGTACACGCAAAGCGGCAGCGGACCCTTGAAGGGGCCCAACGACCTGGTCTTCGACCGGCATGGCGGGTTCTGGTTCACCGACCACGGCAAGGTGCGGCCGCGTGAGGTGGACCGGGGCAGCGTCTGCTACGCACTGGCCGATGGCAGCGCCATCCGCGAAGCCGTCTTCCCGCTGTGGTCGCCCAACGGAATCGGTCTTTCTCCCGATGAGAAGACGCTCTATGTGGCGGAGACCTTCACGGGGCGGCTGTGGGCCTTCGACATCGGCGAGCCCGGGCACATCCTGGCCCGGCCCTGGCCCGATTCGCCCAATGGCGGGCGGCTGGTCTGCCGCCTGCCGGGCATGCAGAACATCGATTCCCTGGCTGTGGATGCCGAAGGGAACATCTGCCTTGCCACGCTGGGCGAGGGCGGCATCACCGTGGTCTCGCCGGCCGGGCAGGTGGTGCACCGGGTCGAGCTGCCCGACCCCATGACGACCAACATCTGCTTTGGCGGCCCAGACCTGAAGACCGCCTTCGTCACTCTGTCTTCATCGGGGCGGCTGGTGGCGCTGGACTGGCCGTGTCCTGGATTGCCTTTGAATTTCCTGAATAGATAAGTTCCCCCTGGCTTCCCTTTCCGTATCGCTGGCGATTGCCATGGCGAGGGAGCCGCTACGCCTTTTTTTGTTGAACGGAAACCGCAACCCATGTCGAAACCCCTGAGCAACCCTGGATTGAACAAGCAGGACACCGTAGGCCACCTGGTGGCCCGGGTCCTGAAGCGGCACGGCATCACGCAGTTCTTCGGGCAGAGCCTGCCCAGCATGTTCGTGCTGGCCGCCGAGGAACTGGGCCTGCGCCAGATCGCCTACCGCACCGAGAACGCGGGCGGCTACATGGCCGATGCCCATGCCCGCATGAGCGGCAGGCCCGCCGTGATCACCGCGCAGAACGGGCCGGCCGCAGCGTTGCTGGTGGCGCCGCTGGCCGAGGCGCTGAAGGTCTCCATCCCCATCATTGCGCTGGTGCAGGACGTGGCGCGCGACCAGACCGACAAGAACGCCTTCCAGGACCTGGACCACATGGGCCTGTTCAAGCCCGTGACCAAGTGGGTGCGCCGCGTGGACCAGGCATCGCGCGTGGAAGACTATGTGGAGCAGGCCATCATCGCTGCCTGCAGCGGCCGGCCTGGCCCCGTGGCGCTGATGCTGCCGGCCGACCTGCTCACCGAGCCTGCCCAGCCGTCCGGCGTGCCCCGGCCCGCTGCACTGGCCCGCTTTCCGCTGGACCGCGCCGTGCCCGAACGGCAATTGCTGGAACAGGCCGTGGGCGCGCTGCTCCAGGCCCGCGCGCCGGTCATCGTTGCCGGTGGCGGCGTGCACATCTCGGGTGCCAGCGAGGCACTGAGCGCCTTTGCCGATGCGCTGAGCCTGCCCGTGGCCACCACCAACATGGGCAAGGGCGCCGTGGCCGAGACGCATGAGCTGTCGCTGGGCGTGGTCGCCAACTGCCTGGGCCCCAACGGCTCGGGCCGCTACCTGAAGGATTTCGTGGCCGGGGCCGACGTGGTGTTCCTGATCGGCAACCGCACCAACCAGAACGGCACGGACAGCTGGACGCTGTACCCGCGCGATGCGCAATTCATCCACCTCGATATCGACGGCCAGGAGATAGGGCGCAACTACGACGCCATGCGCCTGGTGGGCGATGCGCGGCTGGCGCTGCAGGCCATGCTGGACATCGCCGGGTCGCAGGATCTGTCGGCCCGTACCGGCCAGCGCGCTGCCTTGGCCGCACGCATTGCCGAGGGCAGGGAAAGGCACCGGGAGGAGTCGGCCGAAGTGCGCCTGTCCAGCGCCGCACCCATACGGCCCGAACGCATCATGCATGAGCTCGACGCCCTGCTGACCGCCGAGGACACCGTGGTGGCCGATGCCAGCTACTCCACGCTGTGGGTCACCAACTACCTGACCGCGCGCCGGGCCGGCCAGCGCTTCATCACGCCGCGCGGCCTGGCGGGCCTGGGCTGGGGCATGCCCATGGCCATGGGCGCGCGCCTGGCGCAGGACGGCGGCCAGGTGTTCTGCCTGGTGGGCGACGGTGGCTTCGGCCATGTGTGGTCGGAGATGGAGACCTGCAGGCGCATGGGCATCAAGGTCATCACCGTCCTCATCAACAACGGCATCCTGGGCTACCAGAAGCATGCCGAGCACGTGAAGTTCGGCGAGCACACCTCGGCCGTGAACTTCAGCGGCGTGGACCACGCGGCCATCGCACGGGCCTGCGGCATCCACGGCGTGCGCGTGGAATCGGCCGATGCCATCGCCCCCGCGCTGCGCGCCGCCATGGCCGCCGAAGAGGCCACGCTGATCGAGGTCATGTGCACCGAAGACGCCTTTCCCCCCATCACCTTCTACACGCCGGAGAGCCACTGATGAGCGCGCCTGAGAACTTCCCCCTCCGCACGGCCCTGGTGACCGGCGCCGCACGCGGCATCGGCCTGGCCACCGCCATCGAACTGCTGCGCGACGGCCGCCGCGTGGTGCTGGCCGACCTGGCCGCGCCCGACCTGGATCTGGTTCCGCAGGAACTGCGTGCCCGGGCCAGCGCCGTGGTGCTCGATGTCTGCAACGAGGCAGCCCGCCAGCGCGTGGTCGCGGACATGGTGCAGCGCCATGGCGGCGTGGACATCCTGGTCAACAACGCCGGCATCAGCCTCAAGAACGCCAGCGGCCAGTCCAACGGCATCCTCGACGTGGGGCTGGGCGAGGTGCAGCAGATCCTGGACGTCAACCTGCTGTCCATGCTGCGCCTGTGCCAGCTGGCGCTGCCGGGCATGAAGCAGCGGGGCTGGGGGCGCATCGTCAACGTGTCCTCGCTGGCCGGGCGCGGCAAGTCCATCGTGGCCGGCCCCGCCTACATGCTGAGCAAGTCCGCCGTGCTGGGCCTGAGCCGCTCCATCGCCTCGGAGATGGGCCAGTACGGCATCACCACCAACTGCGTGGCGCCGGGCCGCATCCTGACGCCGATGGCGCAGCAGGCCGGCGACGAGGTCAACCGCCGCTATGCCGAGCAGATCCCCGTGCGGCGCCTGGGCGAGGCGGCCGAGGTCGGTGCCGCCATCCGCTACCTGTGCAGCGAGTCCGCAGGCTTCACCAATGGCGCGGTGATCGACGTCAACGGCGGCTTCTTCATGAATTGAGGAAGGACGACCCCCTGAGCGGCTGCGCCGCTTCCCCCTCTCGCTTCGCGGGGGGACGGCACCCTCGGTGCGGGGCGGCCCTTCCTCGGTGCCCCCATTTCCAGGGCGTGCCTGTTTCCCGGTCAGTGGGTAGTGCGCAGCACCGTGAAAGCACGACTTCCAAAGACGACAGAACCCAAGATCGCAACGAGAGACAACCATGCATGCATATCCATCCCCCGCATCTCGCAGATGCCTGCTTTCGGCCTTCTGCGCGGCAGCGCTGGCGGCCGCAGCCGGCGCCCCGGCGCTGGCCCAGGGCACGGACGTGTTTCCCGAGCGGGAACTGACCCTGATCATCAACTACGGCGCAGGCGGCAATACCGACGTGGCCTCGCGCGCCATCGGCAATGCCATGGAGGGCCTGCTCAAAAAGCCCGTGGTGCCCAACAACCGCGCGGGAGCGCAGGGCACGTTGGGCGTCTCGTCGCTGGCCCGGCAAAAGCCCGACGGCTATACGCTGGGCGTGGTGACGTTTTCGACCATCGCCATCACGCCCCACCTCATGAAGGTGGACTACAAGGTCGATGACTTCGACTTCATCGCAGGCGTGGCCCGCTACCGCTATGGCGTGGCCGTGCGCGCGGACTCGCCCTATAAAACCATGGCCGACCTGGTGGCCGCGTCTCGCCAGGGCAAGGGCATCTTCTTCGGCGCGCCGTCCGCGCCCAACAACCTGGCCATGTACGAGCTGGGGCGCAAGACGGGCGGCAGGTTCGAAGAGATCAACTACAAGTCCGGCGCAGAGACCGTGGCCGGCCTGATCGGCGGGCAGGTGGACGTCATCGTGCAGAACCCTTCGGACATCGTCCAGCATGTCAAGGCCGGAAAAATGCGCCTGCTGGCCAGCGCCAGCCCCATGCGCTGGAAGGAGTTGCCCGAGGTGCCCACGCTCAGGGAGCAGGGCTACGACGTGGAGATCGACTCCTGGATCGGCCTGGCCTACCCCAAGGGCGTGCCCCCGGCCCTGCGCGACAGGCTGGAGCGCGTCGCCATGGCAGCCGCCGAGGGGCCCCAGGTGGCGCGCATCTTCGAGTCAGCCGGTGTGGACCCGGCGCCGCTCACCGGCGCCGAATACCGCAGGAAGCTGGTCCAGGGCCATGAGTCCATGGGCGCGGCCATCAAGGCAGCGAATCTGCCGCGCATGAACTGAGGGCGGTCCGGCTGCCCTGGGGGGAATGGTGGAATGCAAACCATTCTTATTGCGGACGGCTAAAATACCGCCCCATGTCCGTGCCGCACACGCCTCCAGAATCCATGCTCCAGGTCCAGCAGCTGTATGTGGGCCACCATGCCTGGCTGCTGTCGCGTCTGAAGGCCAGGCTGCGCGACACGGCCGAGGCGCAGGATGTGGCGTCCGAGACCTTTGTGCGCGTGGTGGCCGCGCGCCCCGCTGCCGTGGTGCAGGAGCCGCGCGCCTTTCTGACCACCATTGCCAAGCGCCTGCTGTTCACGCTGTGGCGCCGGCGTGAGCTGGAGCGGGCCTATCTGGAGACCCTGGCCCTGCAGCCCGAGGAGCTGGCGCCTTCTCCCGAAGAGCGCGCCGTGCTGCTGGAGACGCTGGAGCACATCGCCCAGGCGCTGGACGGCTTGCCGCTCAAGGCGCGCCAGGCCTTCTTGCTGAGCCAGATCGACGGCCTGACCTACCAGGCCATTGCCGACCAGCTGGACATTTCCCTGAGCACGGTGCGCCGCCACATGGCCGAGGCCTTCCGGCGCATCGCCATCGCGCTCGCCCGCCAGCAGGCCGGCATTGCCGTAGCGCGCGGCGGCTGACATGGCGGCCTCTCTTTCGCAGGACGGCAGCAGTCTGGATGCTGCCACCGAGGCGGCCGTGGGCTGGCTGGTCACGCTGAACTCGGGCTCCGTCAGCGATGGCGAGCGCCAGGGCTTCGAGCAATGGCTGCGGGCCGATGCCGGCCACCGCCTGGCCTGGGAGCGGCTGCAGGCACCGCTGCAGCAGATGCTGTCGCCGCTGCGCACCGGCGCGCCTGCGGCCTCGGGCAGCCTGATGGGCCAGGCGCTGCAGCGTGCCGAATCGCGCATCCGCCGTCGCCGCAGCCTGCTGCGCGGCGCGCTGGGATTGGGCGGCATGGCGGTGGGCACCGCCTTCGTGGCCCACCGCCACGCACCCATCAGCCAATGGGCTGCCGACCTGCGCACCGGCACGGGCGAGCGGCGTGATTTTGCGTTGCCCGATGGCAGCACCATCACGCTGGATGCGCGCTCGGCGGCGGACCTGGATTTCGGCCCTGGCCGCCGCACCGTCATCCTGCGCCAGGGCACGCTGCTGGCGCATGCAGCGCCACAGGCCTGGGAGGCAGGGCAAGGGGGCGCCGCCTTCACCGTGCGCACGGCCCACGGCCAGGTGCGCGCGCTGGGCACGCGCTTCGTGGTGCGCCAGGAGGCCGGCAGCAGCCTGGTGAGCATGCTTGAGCACAGCGTGGAGATCACCACGCCACAGGGTGCAAGCCAGGTGCTGGCCCAAGGCCGCAGTGCACGCTTCGGTCCGGCGGGCATTGCCGAGGATGCGACCGAGCCCGGCACCGCGTCGGCCTGGCAGCGCGGCATGCTGGAGGCGCACGACCAGCCGCTGGGCGAGGTGGTGCAGGCCCTGCGCGCCTACCGCGCGGGCTTCATCCGCGTGGCGCCGCGTGCGGCGGCCCTGCATGTCTACGGCACCTTCTCGCTGGACGACACCGACCGCGCCCTGGCGGCGCTGGCCGAGACCCTGCCCATTGCCGTGAACGTCTACCAGCGTGGCTGGCTGGTGACCATCGAGTGACTATCGGGTGAGGTCGGTGCCTGCGCGCAAAAAAATGAACACTTTTTGCGGCGCGCTCGACAAGCCTTGGAAACCTGCTTTTCAGGCCCTTCCAACCTCCTTGTCGAGAACCCGCATGCTGCTCTCCTGCCCCTTGCCCTTGCGCACCTTGGCCGCTGCCGCCCTGGCCTGCGCGCTGAGCGCCCACGCCCAGACTTCCCCTTCCGCGCCCGCTGCGCCAGCCGCCTCGTCCGTGCGCAGCTACGACCTGCCATCCCAGCCGCTGGGCAGCGCGCTGGCGCGCATAGGCGCCGAAAGCGGCCAGCAGATCGGCATCGACGCCGAGCTGGTGCGCGGCCTGACCGCGCCCGCCGTGCGCGGCAGCTATACCCCCGAGCAGGCCGCGCGCGCGGCGCTGCAGGGCAGCGGGCTGGAGCTGGTGCGCACGGGCTCGGGCAACTGGGGCCTGCGCACCGCAGCGCCTGCTCCAGCCTCCGCAGCCGCCGCTGCACGCACCGCAGGCACGGCCCAGGCCATGGCCGAGGTGCGCGTCACGGCCCAGGCCATCACCAGCCCCACCACCGAGCAGACCGGCTCCTACACCACGCGCGCTCTCAGCATCGGCAAGATGGAGCAGTCCATTCGCGAGACACCGCAGTCCGTGACCGTGGTCACGCGCCAGCAGATGGATGACCAGAACCTGTCTTCCGTCGAGGACGTGATCCTGCAGACCACGGGCGCCACCAAGTCGCAGCGCAACTTCGGGGCCCACGTCTACATGATGCGCGGCTACGAAATCCCGGACTCCAACTACCTGCTCGACGGCGTGGCCGGCGGCACCTACAGCCCCACGGGCTGGGTGCCCATGGACACGGCCATCCTCGACCGCGTGGAAGTGCTGCGCGGCGCAGGCGCTCTGGTGGTGGGCGCGGGCGACCCCAGCGGCGTGGTCAACATGGTGCGCAAGCGCCCGCGTGCGGAAAAGCACTTCGAGTTTGCCCAGAGCATCGGCTCCTGGAACAACTTCCGCACCGAGATCGATGGAGGCGGCGCGCTCAACGAGGCCGGCACGGTGCGCGGCCGCGTGGTGGCCGCCTATACCGACCGCCACAGCTTCATCGACCTGGTGCATTCGCGCTCGCCCATGCTCTACGGCGTGATCGACGCCGACCTGGGCGCCGGCACCAAGGTCACGGCGGGCTACCGCCATGAGCAGACCGACATCGACGGCTACAGCATCTTCGGCCTGCCCAGCTACTCCAACGGCGCCTCGCTGGGCCTGCCGCGCTCCACTTCGCTGGGCCAGCGCTGGAACCGCCACGAGGCCCAGGTCGATGACGTGTTCGGCGAGGTCGAGCACCGCATGGGAGGCGACTGGGTGGCCAAGCTCACGCTCAACCACGGCAAGACCACCATCGACCAGAAGCTGGGGTCGGCGCGCGGCGCCATCGATCCCGTTACCCTGCAGGGCCTGCGCTACGTGGGCAACGATTTCATTGCGCGCGACATCGATGCCACGGGGCTGGATGCCAACGTCACCGGCAGCTTTCAGGCGCTGGGCGGCACGCACAAGGTCATGTTCGGCACCAGCTGGACCCAGCAGAAGGTGCTGACCCAGTCGGCCTCCTCTGGCGAGGCCATGCCCCTGGACGTCTTCCGTTTCGACCATTCGCGCATCCCCGATCCCGTGGCCCCTCCTTATGACTTCGGTCTCAGGGAGCGCAAGCAACTGCTGGGCATCTACGGCAGCGGGCGCCTGCAGCTGGCCGAACGCCTGCACCTGCACCTGGGCGGGCGCCTGAACTGGTTCAAGTTCCGCTCCAACGACACCTTCACCGGCGCCCTGACCAACGACTACCGCGAAAACGGCCGCTTCACGCCCTATGCGGGCCTGGTCTACGACATCGATCCGCTCTGGTCCGTCTATGCCAGCTACACCAGCACCTTCCAGCCCCAGTCGCAGTACGCCACCGTGCAGGGCAACCGCCTCAAGCCCGCCGTGGGCGCCAACTACGAGGCCGGCATCAAGGGCGAACTGTTCGAGCGCAAGCTCAACGTGGCCTTCTCGGTCTTCAACATCAAGAAGCGCGACGTGGCCGTGTTCGACACCGGCAACGAAGGCCTGTGCCCCGGCGTGACCACCAATGACTGCTACCGCAACTCCAGCGTGCTGCGCAGCAAGGGCTTCGATGCCGAAATCGGTGGCGAGGTCGCGCGCGGCTGGCAGGTCTCGGGCGGCTACACCTGGCTGAACACGCGCGACGACGAAGGCAGCTCGCTGAGCACCGACACGCCGCGCAGCCTGCTGCGCGTATCCACCAGCTACGCGCTGCCCGGCGAATGGTCGGCCTGGAAAGTGGGCGCCAACCTCAGCGCGCAAAGCCATGCCCGCGTGGACACCGTGCAGAACCCCGGCCATGCCGTGCTGGACCTGCGCGCCTCCTACCGCATCAACCGCAACTGGACGGCGGCGCTCAACATCGGCAACGTGACCGACAAGGTCTACTGGGCTGCCGTGGGCGGCGCGCGCAACGGCACCTACTACGGCATGCCGCGCAATGCCACGCTCACGCTGCGCGGAACCTTCTGAACGGACTGTCCCTGAGCTGCCTTGCCGCTGCTCCTGTGGGGCGGTAAACACGCGCAGGGGGCGAGTGCATGAGCCTCAGCGCGGCGCCAGGAACAGCTCCATGCGCTGCAGTTCCTCATCCAGCGCGCTGCGAAAGGCGGCATCGCCGGGCGCCGCGCCGGCCACATAGCCGAACGCCGGCTCCAGCCGGCCGTCACGCGCCTGCAGGTTGGCCCAGCCGATCACCTGGCCCTGCCAGAGCATGGGCAGGGCGTAGTAGCCCAGCTGACGCCGGGCCGGTGGCGTATAGGCCTCGAACTTGTAGGTCCAGCCCCAGAGCAGCGTGAAGCGGCGCCGGTCCCAGACCACGGGATCGAAGGGCGCGAGCAGGCGCAGCCGCTCGTCGAAGGCATGGCGGCGCGAGCGTGGGTTCTCGTCGGCGGGCCAGTACCAGGTGGTTCCGTCGATGCGGCAGCTGGCCAGCTGCTCGCGCGCCAGCCGCAGCGCCGCCTGGGTCTGCTGCGCCAGGTGGGGCGCGCCATAGCCCAGCAGGCGCACCAGGTAGGTGAGGCTGGGGGCCGGCAGCGGTGCGTACTTGCGCACCACCAGGTCGATCAGCGCGGCGGCGCGCCGGGCGCTGGCGGCGGGGCTGTCGTCGGCAGGCGGGTGGGCGATGGCCTCGTAGACGCGCGTGCCGCTGTCACGGCGCTTGACGCGCAGCAGGCCCCGGTAGTGCATGCCATCGAGCAACTGCGTGCTGGCGCTGCCCGAGCCGCCCCAGTAGTTCTTCACGCTTCCGTGCGAGAAGTGCTGCTCCACCTCGCGCGGATGCGCGGCGCCGCGCTCGCGCACAAAGGCCAGCACCTCGGCGGCCTTGCGCTGCGTCTCGGCATCCCAGGCCTTGCGGGCCTGGCGCGGGTGCATCAGCGCCAGGTGCTCGCTGGGCAGAAAGCCGTAGTTGACCAGGCAGTCCTCGTCGATCGCCAGGCGCGCGTAGCGGCGTTCCAGGTCGCCGGCGCGGTAGTCCTTGACGCGGTGGCGCAGCGTCAGGTCCTGCGCCCGGGCCGGCGAGCGGATCGGGTCTGCCTGCACAAAACCCAGGCGCTGTATGGCTGCAGGCAGGGTGGTCGGTGTGAACAGGGTGCGCGCCACGGCATGGCGGCGCAGGTCGTCAAGGCTCGGTTCGGTGGGCATGGCTTGATTGGAGCACGGCAGGGCTGCCGTACTTCCTGATCCTGCCGTGCCGCTCAGGCCTTCCTGGCACGCCTGCGCCGCCACAGCGCGCGCAGCACCCAGCCCAGCGGCAGCACCACCAGCACCAGCCAGGGCAGCACGGCCGCCACGAAGGTGATCAGGGCAGCCATGCTCTCGCCCAGCACATGGCCGGCATCGCGCAGCGCGCGGCCTATGGGGCTGTAGCTGGTGCCGCCCTGCACCAGGGCGCGGGTGGGCGTGAACTGGATCTGTATGTGCTGCTTGCTGGTCTGCTGCTCCAGCACCTTGCGCTGGGCGGCCATGGCGTCCAGCTCGGCCTGCGTGTCCGACAGCGTGCGCTGTATCTCCAGCAGGTCGGACATGGTGCGCTTGGTCGTGGTGTCGCGCAGCATCAGGCGCAGGCTGTCGCGGAACTCGGTACGGTTCCTGATGCGCGCCTCCACGTCGATCACCTCGGCGGTCTTGTCCTCGCTGATGGTGTTCTGCGACACGATGGTGGCCACGCCGGCCAGCGTGCCCAGCAGCCGCTGCACATCGGCCGGCGCCACGCGCATCTCCAGCATGGCGTTGCCGGGCTGCTGGGGCGTCTCGCGCAGCAGCGATGCCGACAGCAACTCGCAGCGCAGCGTGGCGCACAGGTCGCGCACCTGGCCCCAGGCATCGGCCAGCTGCGCCTGCGGCACTTCCACGTTCAACTCCTGGCGCACGGCCAGGAAACGCTGGGCCATCTCGTCCTGCGCCGATGTCTCTGGTGCGGCTGCTGCCGCATCCTCGGCCTGCACGGTGGCGGCGCGGCCTTGCTTCATGCCGGCGCCGCCCGCCATGGGCGCGGGGGCGGGCGCAGATTCCATGGCTGCTGTGTCGTGCCGCTGGTTGCAGCCCGCAAGGGCCAGCGTGGCAGCCAGTGCCAGCACGGCCGGCAAGGCCATGCGGGAAGACGGAGTGGAAGGCCGGGGATGCGTCATGAATTTCCTCTTGAAAACAGGCAAGAACAGGCCGCTGTCAGGACTCAAAGCTCAGGGCTCAGGGCTCAGGGCTCAGGGCTCAGGGCTCAGGGCTCAGGGCTTGCCGCCGGGGCCGAACATGGTGTCCACCTCGGACTGCAGCTCGAAGATGTCGGACACCGTGTAGAGCCAGTCGCCCTTTTGCAGATGGCCGGGGTCCGGCGGCGTCTCCACGCAGGCCTTGACCAGGGTGAACTGGCCTGCCGGGTCGGGCAGGAACTTCAGGCCCGATATGGAAAACCGCGCCACCCGCCCCACACCATCGTTGTAGCGCCGGCCCCGGGCGCGCACGTCGGCCAGCTCCGCCATCTGCGGCAGGTGGTCGAACACCGCGTCGTAGAACTCGACGATGGGGCTCTGGTTCGTCCTGGCGCAGCCGTGCACGTACAGCGCGTAAAAGCGCCCGTCCAGCTCCATGGCCACCACGTCGGCCGCGCGGTAGAAGGTCAGGCTGTCGGGCAGGCCCGGCGAGCGTTTGGGCGGCGCGGGCGGCGTGTCCAGGAAGTCCTGGCGGATCTGCGCCGACTTGCGAAAGAAGTCATCGCTGAGCGCCACCTCGGCATTGAGCACATCGATGGCCGTGCGCGCGGCCGCGTTCAGGCCCGCGTCGGCCAGGCCGTTCCTGTGCAGCACGATGGCCAGGGCCAGCGCCGTCTTGTGCCGGTACAGCGCCGTTGCCTTGGCGTCACCGGCCTGCAGCACGCAGCTCCAGCGCCGCAGCAGGGGCGGCAGGGCATGGCCGCCGTAGTTGGCCGCGATAGCGGCATCGTGCCGGCCCAGCGCAAACGTGCGCGCCATCACGCGCGCCACGTCTTCCTCCAGGGTCTGCACAAGAGTGTCGGCGGCCAGCTTGGACAGCGCCTGGGTATGGGTCATGGCCATGGCGTCACTGGCTCCAGTTCGATGGCAGGTTCCTGAAATCCGGCCGGTGGTGGCCGCCGGTGCTGCGTTGTTCGTTGCGGTGCTCGATGCAGTGTTCGATGCTCAGGTCAAAGGCTTGCATGGTGTCTGTCGCAGGCGCCTTCGCGCCGGGGCAGTTGGAACGCCGGCCAGTGTGCCCCAAGCCGGGCCGCAGGCGGGGTGTGGGCGCCATCGGGTCTGTATCGATCCGCTACCGGCGCGGGCTGCCGTGCTGACGTCTTGCCGTCACATGAACCGGCAAGACTCGTCATTTGCTTTTCATGCGGTTCATGCGGGTCATGTCAAAAGGGGGGCGCCGCCAGCCCCGGGGAGATGCAAGATGTTCTGGGACAAGAAGCTCAGGCGCTGGGCCGAGGCCGTGCGTGCGCGGGCCGATCTGCCGGCGCGGCTGGTGCTGTGGAATGGCGAGCAGTTCGACTTCGGCCGCTTCGAGCAGCCGCGCGTCACGCTCACCGTGCGCAGCGCCTCGGCCCTGCCGCTGCTGCTGGACCCCAGCCTGGACCACCTGGGCCAGGCCTATGTGAAGGGCCAGATCGACATCGACGGCCGGCTGCCCGACATCATCGACTTCGGCTATGCGCTGGCGCGCCGCATGTCCAAGACCCAGGGCGCGGGCAAGGGGCCGGGGCGGCTGGCGCTTGCGGCGCGCGCGGCAAGGCGCTTCCGGCACAGCCGCAGCACGGACCGCGAATCCATCCAGTACCACTACGACGTTTCCGACGACTTCTACCGGCTCTGGCTGGACGAGGGCATGGTCTATTCCTGCGCCTACTTCGAGAACGGCGACGAGGACCTGGCCACCGCCCAGCGCAAGAAGCTGGACCACATCCTCACCAAGATCCGCCTGCAGCCCGGCCAGCGCCTGCTGGACATCGGCTGCGGCTGGGGCGCCCTGGTGCTGCGCGCGGCCCAGCACTTTGGCGCGCACTGCGTGGGCGTGACCCTGTCGCGCAACCAGTTCGAAGCGGCCACCGAGCGCGTGCGCGCCGCAGGACTGGCCGACCGCATCGAGATCCGCCTGCAGGACTACCGCGACGTGCAGGGGCGCTTTGACCGCATCACCAGCGTCGGCATGTTCGAGCATGTGGGCCGCCGCAACCTGCCCATGTACTTTGCGCACATGCGCGAGCTGCTGGCCGATGACGGGCTGGCGCTGAACCACGGCATCACCTCCACCGACGCGGACGTGGGCGCCACGGCGTTGGGCGGCGGTGCGTTCATCGACCGCTATGTGTTTCCTGATGGCGAGCTGCCGCACCTGAGCCTGGCGCTGGAGGCCATGCAGCGTGGGGGGCTGGAGGTGCTGGATGTGGAGGGGTTGCGGCGTCATTACGTGCGCACGTTGCAGTTGTGGCTGGAGCGGTTTGAGGGTTGTGCGACGCAGATTCGGGACTTGGTGGATGAGGAGAGGTTTCGGATTTGGAGGGTGTATCTGGCGGGGTGTGCTTATGCGTTTGAGCACGATGACGTGTCTATCTTTCAGGTTGTTTGTCGGAGGGCGGGGCAGGGGGCTGCTTCGTTGGCTTGGTCGCGGAGGTATATGTACGAGCGGGAGCTGTCCTGATGTCTTGGGGCGCGGGCGGTGTGTAGCTTGTTCTTGACCCTGCCGGGGGGTGTTTTTTCGAGGCCGGGTCTCGGCCCGGCGGCCGACTGCCCTTTCTTGATTCG
>NZ_JACVUR010000064.1:0-24718 GCF_016516495.1 Delftia sp. S65 | reverse complement strand
CCCCCCCCCCCCCCCCCCCCCCCCCCCCCCCCCCCCCCCCCCCCCCCCCCCACTCCCCTTTCATCACACAACGGAGGAACCCGAGGATGAACCAAGCCCTGAACCACAATCGACTGCCAACTGCCGCTGCCAGCCACTGGCTGCGCACCGCCACGATGGCTGCCGGCATCGCACTGGCCTGCGCAGGCGCATCAGCCGCCAGCGACCAGCCCGGCAAGGGTGTGAAGGTGTCGCCGCTCAAGAGCTCCATCGCCGAAGAAAGCTTCCAGACCCTGATCGTCATGAAGGCCCTGGAGAAGCTGGGCTACGACGTGCAGCCCTTCCAGGAAGTCGAGTACCCCACGGCCCACGTGGCGATTGCCAATGGCGATGCCACCTTCCTGGCCACGCACTGGAACCCGCTGCACGCCGACTACTACAAGAACGCGGGCGGCGACGCCAAGCTGTTCCGCAAGGGCGTGTACTCGGACAACGCCGCCCAGGGCTATCTGATCGACAAGAAGACGGCCGACGAATACAAGATCACCAATATCGGCCAGTTGAAGGACCCCAAGATCGCCAAGCTGTTCGACTCGGACGGCGACGGCAAGGCCGACCTCACCGGCTGCACGCCGGGCTGGGGCTGCGAGGCCGTGATCGAGCACCATCTGACGGCCTACAAGCTGCGCGACACCGTGACCCACAAGCAGGGCACGTACTCGGCGCTGATCGCCGACACCATCTCGCGCTACAAGGCCGGCAAGCCCATCCTCTACTACACCTGGACGCCCTACTGGGTGAGCAACGTGCTCAAGCCCGGCAAGGACGTGGTGTGGCTGGAGGTGCCCTTCTCCTCGCTGCCCGGCGAGCAGGCCAAGTTCGATACCAAGCTGCCCAACGGCAAGAACTACGGCTTCGTGGTGAACAAGCAGCAGATCGTGGCCAACAAGGCCTTCACCGACAAGCATCCCGACGCCGGCAAGCTGTTCGAGCTGATGCAGCTGCCCGTGGGCGACATCAGCGCGCAGAACCACATGATGAGCCAGGGCCAGAACAAGCCCTCGGACATCAACCGCCATGTGGACGGCTGGATCAAGGCCCACCAGAAGACCTTCGACGGCTGGCTGGAACAGGCCCGCGCCGCAGCCCGCTGAACGCTGCGGGGGGAGCCGCTACAGGCGTTCCCCCCGCTTCCTGCTTCAAAGGCCCTCTTCAAAGGCCCGCTTCGGCGGGCCTTTTGAACATGCGCAGGGCGATGGCCGTGACCACCACGCCCGCCACCAGCGCCACCGCATACATGGCCACGTGGGTCACGGCGTTGGGAATGGGCGCGACGAAGATGCCGCCATGCGGCACCTTCAGCTCCACACCCGCCAGCATGGACACGGCGCCGGCCACGGCCGAGCCCAGCACCAGGGCCGGAATCGTGCGCAGCGGATCGCGCGCCGCGTAGGGAATGGCCCCCTCGGTGACAAAGGCCAGGCCCAGCACGCCGGCCGAGGCGGCGCTGCCGCGCTCCTCGCGCGTGAAGCGGTCGGCAAACAGGCGCGTGGCCAGGGCCAGCCCCAGCGGCGGCGTCATGCCGGCGATCATGGCTGCAGCCATGGGCGTGTAGACCTGGCTCGCGATCATTCCCGTGGAAAACGCATAGGCGGCCTTGTTCACCGGCCCGCCCATGTCAACGGCCATCATCGCGCCCAGCAACAGGCCCAGCAGCAAGGCACTGGCACCCTGCATGCCGCGCAGCCAGGCGCTCAGCCACTGCAGCAGCTCGGCCACGGGCGCACCGACCAGATAGAACATCAGCAGCCCCGTGAACAGGCTGCCCAGCACAGGCAGGATCAGCATGGGCAGCAGGCCCTTGAGCGCCTGCGGCAGCCGGATGTGCGCCGCCATGAAGGCCACGCCGTAGCCTGCGATGAAGCCGGCCGCGATGCCGCCGATGAAGCCCGCCCCCATGCTGGACGCGATCATGCCGCCGATCATGCCCGGCGCAATGCCGGGCCGGTCGGCAATGGAATAGGCGATATAGCCGGCCAGCGCCGGCACCATCAGCGCAAAGCCGCCCTTGGCGCCGATCTGGAACAGCGTCCAGCCCAGCGTGCCCTGGTGGGCATCGTCATGGACATAGATGCCGCCCAGCGCAAAGGCCATGGCGATCAGAATGCCGCCCGCCGTGACGAAGGGCAGCATGAAGGACACGCCGGTCATCAGGTGGCGATAGGCACCGCCCTGGGTCCGGGCCGGCGTGGGCGCGGCGCCGCCTGCAGCAGCGCCTACGGCGGCACCATGCACGGTGGCTTCGGCCAGCGCCTTGGCGATCAGCCCCGAGCCGTCGCGTATGGCCGGCTTGGTGCCGCTGCGCAGCAGCGGCTTGCCCGCGAAGCGCGAAAGATCGACCTCGCGGTCGGCGGCGATGATGACCAGGTCGGCCTCGGCAATCTCCTGCGGCGTCAGCGCATCGAGCGCGCCCACCGAGCCTTGTGTCTCCACGCGCATGGCGTGGCCCAGCGCCGCCGCGCCGCGCTGCATCCCCTCTGCCGCCATGAAGGTGTGGGCGATGCCCGTGGGGCAGGAGGTGACGGCCACGATCCGCTTGCCCGCGCGCTTGCCCAGACTCTCGCCCGTGCGCTGTGCTGCGGGACTGGCGGCAGCGCAGCGTGCAAGCACGCCGGCCGGATCGTCGAGCGCCTCGCGCAGGCTGCAGCGCTCGACGGCGGCCTGCACGAATCGGGAGGTATCGGCGTCGGTGTCAGCGTCGGCATCGGTGCCGGCATCCCCCACGATCAGCAATTGCCCGGCCTGCGCGGCGGCATCGGCCGCATGCAGCCCGATCACACCGCCGCTGGCGCGCACTTCCACGGCCAAGGGACGCTGTCCGGCCGCATGGCGCAGGGCTTCGGCGGCCAGCAGTGCTTCGGCGTCGTGCCCGGCGGCTGCGATCACCACAAAAAGAGGGTTCATGAGAGCTCCTGAAGAATGGGGGATCACGGCCACTGGCATGGCTCCAGCAGCACGCTGGCGGCCAGGGCCTGGACGCGGTTGGCATCGACTTCGCGCGCGGGCGCGGCCTGCAGCCAGGCCAGCGCGCTGGCCGTGGACAGGCGTGCGGTGTCCGCCAGATCCAGTCCGCGCAGCCGCGCGGCCACCATGCCCGCGACCATGGCATCGCCCGCGCCCACGGAGCTGCCGCGCGCGCGCTGCGGCGGCCGCGCAATCACCGCGCCTTGCGCGCTGGCGAACAGCGCGCCCTCCTCGCCCATGGACACCACGGCCAGCCCCAGCCCTCTGTCCAGCAGACTGCGCGCGGCGGCCAGCAGCACATCGCGGCCATCCAGGCGCTGGCCTGTGGCGGCCTGCAACTCCTCCCGGTTGGGCTTGATGGCCCAGGGCATGGCCGCGTGGGGGGCCGTCGCCAGGGCGGCGGCCAGGGGGGCCTCGCTGGTGTCCAGCAGCACGTCGGCACCGGCCGCCACGGCCTGGGCCTGGAGCCGGACCCAGCTGTCCGCAGTCAGGCCGGCCGGCAGGCTGCCCGACAGCACCACGGCCAGGCCGGGCCGCAGATACCGGGCCAGCGCGGCCATGACGGCGTCCAGATGCGCTTCAGCCAACACCAGGCCCGGCAGGTTGATGTCCGTGGTCTGGCGTCCGCCATCGGCCACCAGCTTGATGTTGGTGCGCGTCTGGCCCGGCACGCGCAGGCAGGCGTCGGCAATGCCGCGCTGGGCGAACAAGGCCTCGAACATGCCGGCGTTGTCACTGCCCAGCACGCCCAGCGCGGCCGTGGAAACGCCCAGGCCCGCCAAGGCGGCGGCGACATTGATGCCCTTGCCGCCCGGCGCCTGCACGCTGCCCAATGCGCGCTGCACCTGGCCGGGCAGCAGCGCATCCAGGGTCACAAGCTGGTCTATGGCCGGGTTCAGGGTCACGGTGATGGCTTGCGGGGCGTTCATGCCGTCACCTCCTTGGCCAGTGCCCGCACCTGCGCGGCATCCTCGCAGCCGAGCGCCCTGTCTGCCAGCGCCTGCAACTGCCGCAGGCTGGCCGCACGCAAGCTAGCCTTGACACCGGCGATGTCGTTGGGCGTCATGGACAGCTCGCCCACCCCCAGCCCGGCCAGCAGCAGCGCACCGAACGGGTCGCCGGCCAGTCCGCCGCAGACGCCCACGGGGCGCGCGCGGGTGGCAGCGCCCTGCACGGTGGCGCGCACCATCCGCAGCACGGCCGGATGCAGGCTGTCCGCCTCGGCCGCCAGTTGCGGGTTCTGGCGGTCGATGGCCAGCACGTACTGGGTCAGGTCGTTCGTGCCTATGGAGAAGAAATCGGCATGGCGGGCCAGTGCGTCGGCCTGCACGGCGGCGGCGGGCACCTCGATCATGATGCCCAGCGGCAGGACAGGGGCGTCCAGTTCGGCACGCAGCCGTTCGCAGGCCGCCCGCAGCGCCAGCAGCTCCTGCACGCTGGTGACCATGGGAAACATCACGGACAGCCTTGCGCCATCGCGGGCCGCCCGGTACAGGGCGCGCATCTGGGGCTCCAGCAGGTCGGGGCGGCGCAGCAGCAGCCGCGCGCCGCGCACGCCCAGGAAGGGGTTGTCCTCGCGCGGCAGCTCCAGGTGGGCGACCTGCTTGTCGCCGCCGATGTCCAGCGCGCGAACGATCAGCCGCCTGCCCTCCAGCGCCTGCGCCATGGCGCGGTAGGTTTCGTACTGCTCGTCCTCGCCGGGCGTGCTGCCGCGCTCCAGGAACAGGAATTCCGTGCGCATCAGGCCCACGCCCTCGGCGCCCTGGGACAGGGCCAGGGGCACCTGCTCGGGCAGGTTGACGTTGGCGCAGACTTCGATGCGCACGCCATCGGTGGTGATGGCAGGCAGGCTGCGCTGCGCGGACACGCGTTCCTGCAGTGCCCGCTGCTCGGCCATGTGGGCACGCGCCGAAGCCAGGTCCTGCTCCGAGGGATCAAGGTAGATGCGGCCATTGGCGCCATCGACGATGGCCAGGGCCCCATCGGCCATGCCCAGCACGCCGCCGCCTGCCGCCACGGCGGCCGGCAGCCCCAGCGTGCGCGCGAGTATGGCCGTGTGCGAGGTGGGGCTGCCCTGCGCCGTGACCAGCGCGCACACGCGCGCCGTGTCCAGCCGGGCGGTTTCCGAGGGCGAAAGATCGGCCGCGACCAGGATGCAGCCGCCTTCCGGCAGGCCCTCCGGTCCCGCCGCTGCCAGCGAGGGCTGCAGTTGCACCAGCACACGCCGGCCCACGTCGCGCAGATCTGCGGCACGCGCGGCCAGCGCGGGGTTGTCCAGCGCCTGGAGACGGGCAGCCCCCTCCTCCACGGCCTGGTCCCAGGCCCAGGCCACGCCGTGGCCCTGGACCATGAACTGGCAGGCGCGCGTGATGAGTCCGGTGTCGCCCAGCCACTCGGCCTGCGCGCTGAAGATGGCCGCATCGCCTTCGCCCAGGCGGCGGCGAGTGTCGTCATGCAGGGCGCGCAGCTGGCCCTGTGTCTCGGCCAGCGCCGCATGCAGCCGCGCGCCGCCCACGCTGAGTGGCTCGGGCAGGTCGGGGATCTCGGCGGCCTCCACACGCCACTGGTGGATGCGGGCCACGGCCAGCCCCGGGCTGGCGCCCAGGCCCACAAAGGCAGGCCGCGCCAGCGGCGGCAGCCAGCCCGTGGCGGGCGATTCGGCCGCCTTGCGCGCAGCGGCGTCGGCATCGGCACGTTCCTGGGCCACCAGGGCCTGGGCCACGGCGCACAGCCGCTGGACCGCGGCACTGGCGTCGGGGCCCTCTGCCGAGACGGTGACCTTGTCGCCTTCGCGCAGTCCCAGCTGCAGCAGGCTGGCCATCTGCCGCGCATCGGCCACCTCGCCGCCATGGCGCACCTGGATGCGCGAGGCAAAGCCGCGCGCCGCCTCCGCCCAGCGCGTGGCAGGCCGCGCATGCAGGCCGTTGGGATAGGCAATGGTCCATTCGCGCGCCTCGGCCAGGTCCACTGCCGCCGGGCGGGCGGCAGGCGGCGCCGGGTCCGCTTGCCCCTGGAGCACATCGATGACCTGCTGCGCATCGCCGGTGGTGAACAGCGCCTGCAGCCGGGGTGTCTGCAGCAGGCCGGCCAGGCGGCGCAGCAAGGTGATGTGGGCATCGGAGCGTGCCGCCACCGCCACGACCAGATGCACGTTCTGGCCGGCATTCCAATCCAGGCCCTCGCGCACCTGGAGCACGGCCACCGCGTCGCGCAGCACCAGGGCCCGGTCTTCGGCGCGGCCGTGGGGAATGGCC
This sequence comes from Delftia sp. S65, assembly GCF_016516495.1. Lineage (NCBI taxonomy): Bacteria > Pseudomonadati > Pseudomonadota > Betaproteobacteria > Burkholderiales > Comamonadaceae > Delftia > Delftia sp. S65. The sequence continues at coordinate 18,461 of NZ_JACVUR010000064.1, read as the reverse complement.
ACGCCGTGGCCCAGAAAGGTTTCGGCCTGGGCCTCGCGCGCCTGCATGCCGGTGGCATAGCCAGGGGCCACGCAGCCACGGTCCTGGAGCAGCCGGGCCGCCTGGGCAATGGCGTCGGCCTTGTCGCGCACCCTGGCGTCCAGGCGCACGGCGATCTGCAGGCCCGCAGGAGCGGTGGGTGCAACCGCCGGGAGGGATGAATGGGCATTGATCATGGCGCGGATTGTGGGAACGTTCCCAACCATCAGTCAATCTGCACTGCAACATAACCCGGCCATAATCCGGCCATAACTCGGCATTTCTTTGGAGTTATCCTCTGCGGCACACCACAACCAACGGGAACGATTGCATTGAGCATCAGCATCAACGATGTGGCGAGTGCGGCCGGCGTTTCCAAATCGACGGTATCGCGCGCGCTGGCGGGCGGCTCGGTCAGCGAGGAGGTCCGGGCGCGGGTCGCCGCCGCCGTGCAGGCCACGGGCTACCGGCCCAATCTGATGGCGCGCCGGCTGCGCGCGCGCGACGCCGGGCCCATGGGCGTGCTGGTGGCCGACATACGCAACCCGTTTTTCACGGCCCTGATCCGCGCGGTCGAGGCCGAGGCCTATCGCCAGGGCCGGCGCGTGCTGTTGTGCAACACCGACGAAGACCCGCAGCGCGAAGCCATGTACCTGCAGCTCATGCAGGAAGAGCGCATCGCGGGGCTGATCTTTGCGCCCACCCAGGCCAGCCTGCACAAGCTGGAGCGCATGCAGCTGGAGTTCCCCGTCGTCCTGGTGGACCGGGCGGGCGCCCCGGCCTTCCATGACAGCGTGGTGCTGGACAACGCCCAGGCCTGCGCCACCCTGGTCAGGCATCTGGTGGACCAGGGCCGCCGCCGCATTGCAGGCGTCTTTGGCAGCACCAGCAGCACGGCGCGCGAGCGCTGCGACGGCTATCTGGCCGCCATGCGCGATGCGGGCCTGGCGCCCGACTTGCGCCAGTTGCCCCCAACCAGCGATGCCGCCGAGGCCGAGGTCGCGCAATGGCTGCGCCAGCCGCAGCGGCCCGATGCCTTCGTGGCCAGCAACAGCCTGCTGCTGGAAGGCTGCCTGCGCGCGATACGCGCCGCAGGCCTGCGCATCCCCGGCGATGTGGCGCTTGCCGGTTTCGACAACGAGCGCTGGACAGAACTGGTGGCCCCCGCCATCACCGTGATCGAGCAGCCGGTGGAGGCCATGGGCCGCGCCGCATTCGGCCTGCTCATGGAGCGGCTGCACGCGCCCGACCTGCCGCTGCGCAAGGTGATCATGCAGGGGCGCTGCATCGTGCGCGAGTCCACCCAGGCGGCGGGCTGAGGCGCTGCGCCGGGGCGGGGATCACGCAGGGATCTGCAACTGGCGCACGGCGTCGTCCACGCTCCAGCCCGCATAGCTGGCGTGCGGCAACGCCGGATTGCCCACGCGCGCCAGCAGGTCGCGCACGGGGTCCTTGACGCGGGCCAGGGCCAGCGGCACGCCCAGTTGCCGCAACTGGGCCGCGAAGTCGCACAGCGCCTCGACACTGGTGGCATCCAGATCGGCCGAATCTTCCAGGCTCAGCACCACGCCGCGGGGCGAAGGCAGGGATTGAAGCCGCTCCCGGATGGCCGCAAACACGGGGTCGGCATTGCCGAAGAACAGCGGCGCCTCGGGCCGCGCGATCAGCAGGCCGGCCGGCACCACCGCGTCGGGGTGGCGTGCGGCATCGACAAAGTCATGCGTGTCCCCCAACCTGCCCAGCCAGCTCACATGCGAGCGCGACAGCGTTTGCAGCAGCATGAGCAGGCTGGCCGCAATGGCCAGCAGCAACCCGTCGAGCACGCCCAGCGCCAGCACGGCAAAGAAGGCCAGCACCACGATCAAGCGATCCCGCCGCCAGGCGAAGTAAGGGCGCAGCGCGGCAGGGTTCAGCGTGTGGCCCACGGCGTGGATGACGATGGCGGCCAGCAGCGGCTGCGGCGTGCGCTCTATCCAGGGCAGCAGCAGCCAGACGGCCAGGCCCACCACGGCGCAGGCCACCAGGCCTGCAGCGCGGCTTTGCGCGCCCGCCACCTCGTTGGCCGAGGTGGCCGAGTAACCCGCGCCCACAGGCATGCCATGGAAGACGCCCGACAGCAGGTTGGCCGCGCCCAGCGTCATCAGGTCGCGGTTGGCATCGACGCGGTCGCCATGGCGCAGCGCAAAGCTGCGGATGGAGCCATAGGACTCGGCATAGAGGATGAGCGCCATCGCAAAGGCCAGCTCGCCCAGGCGCAGCCATTCGGCGCGCGACAGCAAGGGAATGCCGGGGTTGGAGAAATCCAGCCGTATCGGCCCCACGGCCGCAATGCCCCAGCGCGCGCACCAGCCGCCCGCATCCAGCGCAATGCCGGCCGCAATCACCAGCAAGGCCGCAGGCAGGCTACGCCAGCGGGCCAGCACACGCATCAGCAGCAACGCCGCAACGGCCATGGCCAGGCCAGCTCCATTCCAGTGCCGCCAGCCTGCCAGCAGCTCCCAGACAAAGCGCGGCAGATCGCCATGCACGGGCTGGAAGGCGACGGCATGCGGGATCTGCTTGACCACGATGGTCAACGCCAGCCCCAGCGCAAAACCGCGCAGCACGGGCTTGGCGATGAAGTTGGACACGGCGCCCAGCCGCGCCAGCCCCGCCACCACGAAGAACAGGCCCGTCAGCAGCACGATGCCCACGCCCAGCAGCATGCGCTGCTGCGGCGAGGTGCCGGCCATGGGCGCCGTGGCCGCCAGCAGCACGGCGGCAGAGGAGGATGTGGCCGAGACGATGGCGAAGCGGCTGGTCCCCAGCAGGCCATAGGCCAGCAGCCCGGCGAACAGCGCAATCACCCCGGCCTGCGGCGGCAGGCCGGCGATGCCGGAATAGGCCACGGCCTCGGGCAGCAGCAGGCCGGCGATGGACAGGCCGGCGCCCCAATCGGCCAAGGCAGGCAGGCCAGGCGCACGCATCAGGATTGCGGGGCAACGACGCCGGACCAGCCCGGCAGGTAGCGCGCCTCGGCGCCGTGCGCCAGGCCCAGGGCCTCGTGCAGGGCCTGATCGGGCAAGGCGACATCGCTCTTGCCACTGCGCAGGTCCTTGGGTGCAAAGCGCGTGCGGAAAAAATCGGCCCAGAGGAATTCGACGAAAGGCGCCGTGTCCTTGGCATAGCCACCGGCCTTGCGCACGGCGCCGGCCAGGCTGCGGTAGGGGTCGTCGCGCAGGCGGTCCAGCTGCTCGGGCATCTTGGCCCAGTCGCATCGGCGGCCGCGCTCGTCATACGGATGGGCCCATTGGTGGAACTCCATCAGGCGCCAGAACATCAGCGGATCGGCCTCGCTGAAATCGGCCAGCTGCATGACCCAGACCTGCTCCACGGACTCCTGCGTCAGCGCCAGCCCCAGGTGGTGATGGTCAACGATGTAGTGCAGGCCACGCGGCCCCAGCACGGCCGGAAACCAGTGCGAGGCCAGAAGGCCTTCGCGCTCCTTGCGCTTGAGGCGGCTCCACTGGGCGCGCTTGGTCTGCACTTCGGCGGCGCCTATGGTCATCTGCGTGGGACGCAGTGCGTCCAGCGGAACCCGGGTCAGATGCTGTTGCGCTCTCATCGTCCAACCTCCGTTGCATCAAAGGTGCGGACCCGGCGGGCTGCCTGGTCCGACATCCAGAATACGCCTTCGGAGTTACAAATGGTCGCAACAACGGACTTGCACCCATAATCGCTCACAATTTTGTCCCGTTGACCTCATGAACCAGCCCCAACATCCCATCGTCCATGGCACGGAAGACGTGCTGATCAGCCTCTGTAACTCCGTCTCGCGCGTGCTCCAGGTGGCCACGCAGTGCCAGATCCAGTATTCGGGCATGGTGCAACGCATCACCAAGACCAGCCTCAAGCCCGACATCGGCTGCTTTGTCCTGGTGGACGGCGGCTTCTCGGGCCTGGTGATCATCAACTTCTCGGCCGCCGCCGCCATGGAGCTGTACCGCAGCTACATGCTGAGCATGGGCATGGGCGAGGACGACCTGGCCACCTCCTATACCTCGGACGATGTCAGCAACGTCATGGGCGAGCTGATGAACCAGGTGGTGGGCGACTTCACCAGCAAGGTCCAGCGCGAGCTTCAGACCTACATCACCCAGAGCCAGCCCAAGATGATCCGCCTGAACAAGCAGGTCAACCTCAGCGTGGACGCCAACCTCGACTCCCCCGAGGCGCGCCGCGTGACCTTCTACACGGGCAACAACAACATCTTCTATCTCGAACTGGCCATGGACCGCACCGAGTTCATCAAGGTCGTGGACTTCGAGCCCCAGGAGCGCCCCGATCCCGATGCGCTCATGGCCCAGACCGCCGCCAGCGCCCCGGCCGCAGCGCCCGCGCCGGCCGCCAGCACCGACACCGACGAACTGCTCAAGTCGCTGGGCATGTAACTGCCGGCACGCGGCTCCGGCATACAGCCCCGCCACACAGCCCCGCATACGGCCCCGGCACCGCGGGCAAGACCCTGATGCATGCGGATGTATCAGGGCGGCCCCGCAAAAGACATCGTTGATATGCAGATAATTGGGATGCCAACTATTTGAATATCACCCGATGTCGTCCCCTTCCGCCTCCTCACCGCTCACGCAGGCCGACCCCGCTGCCGTGCAAAGGCATTTCATGTTCACGCTGGGGCAGGTGAACAAACAGTGGCGCCGCACGCTGGACCGGCTGCTGGCACCCATGGGACTGACCCAGGCACTGTGGATGCCGCTGATGCACCTGGCGCGCTCGCCCGAGGCCATGCGCCAGAAGGATCTGGCCCACTCCCTGGCGCTGGACAGCTCCTCCGTCGTGCGGCTGGTGGACGGCCTGGCCGCCCAGGGCTGGATAGAACGCGTGGACGACAGCGACCGCCGCGTCAGGAAAATCCAGCTCACGCCAGCCGGCCATGCCCAGGTAGAAGCCGTGCAGGGCCTGCTGCAGCAGGCGCGTGCCCAGGTGCTGGGCGCCGTGCCGCCCGAGGAACTGGATGCGGCCTATGCCACGCTGCAGCGCCTGCTGGAGGCCATGGCCTCCGAGCCCACCTCCGACACGGACCTGCCCGACGAGCAGGCTGCCTGAGATGACGGCCGAGCACTCTTCGCTATCACCCGCCCAGGACCATGCAGCGGCCAGCCGCAAGGCACCGCTGTGGCTGCTGGTGATCGTGACCATCGTCGGCACGCTGGCCATGCACATGTTCCTGCCCGCCCTGCCCGATGCGGCACGCCAGCTCCAGGCCGGTGCCAGCCAGATGCAGCTGACCATCACGGTCTACATCCTGGGCCTAGGCGTGGGCCAGCTGATCTATGGCCCGCTGTCGGACAGCCTGGGGCGCCGCCCCATGCTGCTGGCAGGGCTCATCCTCTATGCGCTGGCCAGCCTGGCGGCCTTTCTCGCCCCGTCCGCCCCCTGGCTGATCGGCGCGCGGCTGCTCCAGGCGCTGGGCGGCTGCGCGGGCCTGGCCCTGGGCCGCGCCATTGCACGCGATTCAAGCACGCCCGAGAACGCCGTGGGCAGCCTGGCGCTGCTCAACCTGATGATGATGATCGGCCCCGGCATCGCGCCGGCCATCGGCTCGGCCATCGACGACGCCCTGGGCTGGCGCGCCATCTTCGGCACGCTGGCCGTGGTCGGCGGCGTGACGGCCTTCGCCATCTGGAAGCTGCTGCCCGAAACCGGCCAGCCCACGGGCCGCCTGCACCTGGGCACCATCCGCGACGACTACCGCAGCCTGCTGCGCTCCCCTGCCTTCGTGGGCTTTGCCGTGGGCGGCGGCTGCGCCACCACGTCCATCTATGCCTTCCTGGCGGCGGCGCCCTTCGTCTTCATCGAGCAGCTGCATTCCACCAAGCATGAGGTGGCCATCTACCTGGGCCTGCTCATGGGCGGCATGGCCGTGGGCAATGCGCTGGCCCGCCAGCTGATACGCCACTGGCCCCTGGAGCGGCTGATGCTCAACGGCAATCTGCTGAGCCTGGCCAGCGCGGCCATGCTGCTGTTGCTGGCCCTGCTCAACCAGCTCACGCCGGCCATCGTGGTGGGGCTCATGGTGCTGTTCGCGCTGGGCTCGGGCCTGACCAGCCCTGCGGCGCTGGCCAGCGCGCTCAGCGTGCATCCGCGCCTCACGGGCTCGGCCGCCGGTGTCTACGGCAGCACCCAGATGGCCGTGGGCGGCCTGTGCACGCTGGGCGCCAGCCTGGGCAGCAACCCGGCGCTGTCGGCGGCGCTGGCCCTGGTGGTGGCCTGCGTGCTGGGGCAACTGGGCTTTCGCAGCGCGCTGCGCCACGCGCAGCGGGCGCCCGGCTGAGGGCCGCCCCGGCGAGGGCCGCCCCGGCTGAGGGCCACAGTCCCCCAGGCGACGGTCCGGCCACACGCGGGCGCGAGGCGCACAGGCCCTCGATTACATTGGCGCAGCCGTGGCCAGCCGCCACGGCCCACAGGAGACAAAAAACCATGCGCCAACTTTCCTTTTCCATCGTTCTACGCCAGGCCGCCACCGGCACGCTGGCGGCCGCCGCGCTGCTGGCCGGCCCAGCCGCCCAGGCCGGCTCCATCGAGGCGGCCGAGTTCAAGAGCGCCACGCTGCAGCGCAGCTGGACTTACAACGTCTACCTGCCCACGGGCTACGACGCCCAGTCCAGACTGCGCTATCCCGTCATGTACCTGCTGCACGGCAATGACGGCCAGCGCAATGACTGGCCCGTCAAGGGCAACCTGCTGCGCACGGTGGACCAGCTGATCCAGAACGGGGAGATACCGCCCGCCATCATCGTCATGCCCGACGCGGGAACGACCTGGTACGTGGACCTCAAGGAGCCCATGGAGACGGCCTTCTTCCAGGACCTCGTCCCCCATGTCGAGAAGAAGTACCGCACCCTCACCAGCCGCGATGGCCGCGTGATCGGCGGCCTGTCCATGGGCGGCTATGGCGCGCTGCGCTACGTGCTCAAGTACCCCGAGAAATTCCAGGCCGCCGCCCTGCTGAGCCCCGCCATCTACAACCCCGAGCCGCCCGCCGATTCCTCGGCACGCTCGGTCAAGGTCTTTGCCGAACCCAATACCGGCGGCCAGTACAGCACCACGGTCTGGAAGAGCTACAACTACCCCGTGCTGTGGGACAGCTTTCTCGCCCGCAAGATCAGCGTGCCCATGTACATCAACTCGGGCGACGACGATGAATTCATGATCGAGTCCGACGCCGCCCAGCTCTACGCCCAGCTGCGCAGGAACAAGCAGCCTGCCGAGCTGCGCATCGTCAACGGCAAGCATGAATGGCCGGTCTGGGAAAGCACCATCGGCGACGCGCTCAAGTACGTGTTCCGCACCGTGCGCCGCCCGCAGGCGGACAACTGAGCCAGGCCATGAAGCAAAAAAAGGGGAGCCGGCCGGCTCCCCTTTTTGATTGCATCAGCAGGTCTTACAGATTGCCGACCATCTTGGCAGGGATCACCCAGGCGTCGAACTGTTCGCCGGTCAGGTGGCCGGAAGCCACGGCGGCCTCACGCAGGCTGGAGCCTTCCTTGTGCGCCTTCTTGGCGATGTAGGCCGCCTTGTCGTAGCCGATGTGCGGGTTCAGCGCCGTCACCAGCATCAGCGAGCGCTGCACCAGCTCGGTGATGCGCTCGCGGTTGGGTTCGATGCCCACGGCGCAGTGGTCGTTGAAGCTCTTCATGCCATCGGCCAGCAGGCGCACGCTCTGCAGGAAATTGTGCGAGACCATGGGGCGGAACACGTTCAGCTCGAAGTTGCCCGAGGCGCCGCCGAAGTTGATGGCCACGTCGTTGCCGAAGACCTGGGCTGCCAGCATGGTCACGGCTTCGCTCTGCGTGGGATTGACCTTGCCGGGCATGATGGACGAGCCGGGCTCGTTCTCGGGGATGGAGATCTCGCCCAGCCCGCTGCGCGGGCCCGAGGCCAGCCAGCGCACGTCGTTGGCGATCTTCATCATGCTGGCGGCCAGCGTCTTGAGCGCGCCGTGGGCGTGGACCAGGCCGTCGCACGAGGCCAGGGCCTCGAACTTGCTGGGCGCCGTCACGAACGGGTAGCCGGTGAGCTGGGACAGCTCGGCCGCCACGCCCTCGGCATAGCCCTTGGGCGCATTCAGGCCCGTGCCCACGGCCGTGCCGCCCAGCGCCAGCTCGTACAGGTGCGGCAGCGCGGCGCGCACATGCTTTTCGCCATGGGCCAGCTGGGCCACCCAGCCCGAGATTTCCTGGCCCAGCGTCAGCGGCGTGGCGTCCTGCAGGTGGGTGCGGCCGATCTTGACGATGTCGGCATAGGCCTCACTCTTGGCCTGCAGCGTATTGCGCAGCAGGGCAATGGCGGGCAGCAGCTTTTGCTCGATGGCCGTGACGGCAGCCACGTGCATGGCCGTCGGGAACACGTCGTTGCTCGACTGGCTCTTGTTCACGTCGTCATTGGGGTGGACCAGGCGCGACTCGCCGCGCTCGCCACCGAGGATTTCGCTGGCGCGGTTGGCCAGCACCTCGTTGACATTCATGTTGGTCTGCGTGCCCGAGCCAGTCTGCCAGACCACCAGCGGGAACTCGTCCGGGTGCTTGCCCGCGATCACCTCGTCGGCGGCGGCCAGGATGGCCTGGGTCTTCTTCTCGTCCAGCAGGCCCAGCTTGTGGTTGACGGTGGCCGAGGCCTTCTTGACCTGGGCCAGCGCGTGGATGATTTCGCGCGGCTGCTGCTCTCCGCTGATGTCGAAGTTCTGCAGCGAACGCTGCGTCTGCGCACCCCAGAGCTTGTCTGCGGGGACGGCTATGGGTCCGAAAGTGTCTTTTTCCTGGCGGGTCGCGGTCATTGGTATGGACTCCTTGGTGAAAACAACGCGGCGCAGTTGGCTGGAGGCAGGTCGGCGGGCCGCGCAGGACGTGGCTCGGGGATATCTGGCTGGCAGGGCCGCAATGGCAAAAACCCGCTCATGGTAACTCCGTAAATGGGAACCTCTCGCATCCGTCCCCCACTGAGGTGTCGCCGAGGCGGGCTTGTCCAGGCAAACCCCTCGACTCTTGTACAAGACTGCGCCCATTGCGTGCACTTTTCCCCCTGCAGCGCCGATAATCGCCCCCGGGATTCCCCTCCCCTGTTCCCCCGATCAAAAAGACACCCCACCGATGACCACCACGATCCGCCAGCAGGACCTGATCGATTCGATCGCAGGCGCCCTGCAGTACATCAGCTACTACCACCCCGCCGACTACATCGCCCACCTGGCCCGCGCCTACGAACGCGAGCAGAGCCCGGCGGCCAAGGACGCGATGGCCCAGATCCTGACCAACTCCAAGATGTCGGCCACCGGCCACCGCCCGATCTGCCAGGACACCGGCATCGTCAACGTGTTCCTGAAGGTGGGCATGGACGTGCGCTGGGAAGGCTTCACGGGCGGCCTGGAAGACGCCATCAACGAAGGCGTACGCCGCGGCTACAACCACCCCGAGAACACGCTGCGTGCCTCGGTCGTGGCCGATCCGCTGTTCGCGCGCAAGAACACCAAGGACAACACGCCTGCCGTCATCAACGTGCAGATCGTGCCCGGCGACAAGCTGGACGTGACCGTGGCCGCCAAGGGCGGCGGCTCGGAAAACAAGTCCAAGATGATCATGATGAACCCCAGCGACAACCTGGTGGACTGGGTTCTCAAGACCGTTCCGACCATGGGCGCGGGCTGGTGCCCGCCGGGCATGCTGGGCATCGGCATCGGCGGCACCGCCGAGAAGGCCGTGCTGCTGGCCAAGGAAAGCCTGATGGAAGACCTGGACATGTACGAGCTGCAGGCCAAGGCCGCGCGCGGCGAGAAGCTCGACCAGGTCGAGGAACTGCGCCTGGAGCTGTACGAGAAGGTCAACGCCCTGGGCATCGGCGCGCAAGGCCTGGGCGGCCTGGCCACCGTGCTGGACATCAAGATCAAGATGTACCCCACGCATGCGGCCTCCAAGCCCGTGGCCATGATCCCCAACTGCGCGGCCACGCGCCACGCGCACTTCGTGATGGACGGCTCCGGCGCGGTCTACATGGATGCGCCCTCGCTGGACCTGTGGCCCAAGATCGACTGGGAGCCCGACTACAACAAGTCGCGCCGCGTGGACCTCAACGCCCTGACCAAGGAAGAAGTGGCCAGCTGGAAGCCCGGCGACACCCTGCTGCTCAACGGCAAGATGCTCACGGGCCGCGATGCCGCCCACAAGCGCATCCAGGACATGCTGGCCAAGGGCGAGAAGCTGCCCGTGGACTTCACCAACCGCGTGATCTACTACGTCGGCCCGGTGGACCCGGTCAAGGATGAAGCCGTGGGCCCCGCAGGCCCCACAACGGCCACCCGCATGGACAAGTTCACCGACATGATGCTGGAGCAGACCGGCCTGATCGCCATGATCGGCAAGGCCGAGCGCGGCCCGGTGGCCATCGAGTCCATCAAGAACCACAAGTCGGCCTACCTGATGGCCGTGGGCGGTGCCGCCTACCTGGTGTCCAAGGCCATCAAGAACGCCAAGGTCGTGGGCTTCGAGGACCTGGGCATGGAAGCCATCTACGAATTCGACGTGGTGGACATGCCCGTGACCGTGGCCGTGGATGCCGGCGGCACCAGCGCCCACATCACGGGCCCTGCCGAATGGCAAAAGCGCATCGCATCCGGCGAGTTCAAGACCATTGAGATCGCCTCGGCCTGAGGCTTCCGGCAAGCGCAGAAAAACCGCCTTCGGGCGGTTTTTCATTTGCGTTCATCGGGGCCGGGAATCTCCAGGCATTCCCTGCTCAGTAGACAAGGTTTGCACTGAACTCCCAGAAATTCCCATCTCCCCCATCCGACACCGAAGACCCTCCATCCACCACATAGATCCAGGGAGCCACGCGATCGCCGGGCAACAACGGCACGACGGCCTCACCGCAAACACTGGCAAGTTCGGCCGGCCGCGGTGAGGAATAGCTGCCGCCGATGACCATGGTGTTCTTGAGCGTGCCGCCTGCGTCGGCCACAAACAGGCCCAGCCATATCAGCTTGTTTGCACTGGTGGCGCTGACGGTCGCCCGTGCGTTCACCCTGATCCAGCAACTGGAGCCCGCCGAAGGATTCAGGCGGCATCCATTGAACACCCGACCTTCCGTAGAAATAGTTGCGGATTCCAGCCAACCTTGGGCCCAAGCGCTACCCAAATCCAATGGAAACCTTGCAGAAGCGGGAATAACCCGTCCATTGGGCATGCTGCGGCCCGAATAAAACCCTTGGCGCACCATGGCAGCCGGACCCGCGATCTTTATGGGCCAGGCGCCCGTTGCATTGGAGCCATCGGCTTTTGCATCGGCCACTCCACTGATTTTGACGACCACGGCCGGAAACACCTCATTGGCCACACGGTAACGGATGGTGTAGCTGCCATCCGGCAAGCCGTCCAGAGATCCCGCATCCAGATAGTTTCCACGGGAATCCGTGGAGCGGGAATGCAAAACCCAGGGTGCATCATTGATAGAGGAATACACCGGTGCCTTTGGTGTCGCGCCCGTCACGCTCCACACCTGGGCGCTTCCGCGGATGTAATTCGTCGTACTAGTATTGAGTGTTCCATGGGTTGGTAAAAACCACATGTCAGACACTTCGGCAATCCATGGACCAAAGTACTGCATTGCATGCAAATCTGCAGCCACGGGCTGCTTGGCCACATATTCTGTACCGTTGTCGTGCAATACGCCGTCGAAGAGCTTTTTCCAGGAATTCCAGCTATTGTCACCCTGTGTGCTCAGCTTGGGAAACAGGGTTTTGGCGGGACCCAGATCCTCCATGGCCCTGCGCGCCGCTGAATGCAGAAACTTGTGCCCCACATTGGTAGGATGGAGCCCGTCCGTTCCTACCAGGCCAAGGCGGCAGCACGGCCACACGGGCAACTCGAAACTCCCGTTGACCACGGCCAGACCCTTGATATATTCATCCAGTGCCAGCCAGGACGCCATGGCAGATCGATGGCTGACGGCCACAGGATTGGCAAGATTTTCCGCGCAATACAACTGGTTCAAGAGACCGGCATTGTCGTTATTGAAAAATACAGGCAGAAAATGCCGATTCAACAAGGATGCCGGCGCGCCGTGCACCCTGTCATAGGGAGTTTCACTGGCATATAAAATCACGACCGAGGGAAGCTGGGCTCGCAGGAAATCAAATAGCCTCTTGGCATTCGCCTTGACCACATCAACGCTCTCGCCGCTTTGCTGGAAGAAGTCGTTAATACCCAACGCGACGATCACCATGTCGGGACTATCCTGTACACAGCGTTGTGCGGGAGTCATGGATCCATAAGTGGGCTGGTCCATGGCATTTCTGAACGTATAGCCATTCTTGCTCAGATCCGTCACTTCAACGGATTCTCCACCGGATTGCATGGAGCTTTGCAGCAATACTGGCCAGGGCGCGTCATATATGCCTTGCTGAGCACTGATGCTATCGCCGAGGATTGCAATTTTCTTTGCCATTTTGTTCACCTTTTGCAGATTTCCAACAACCACCATGTGATGGCAGGTACATCATCACGCAATAGGCAGAACAATTGACCCGGCTTTCGATGTGCTTGTGCACAGCACAACTCTTGCATCATTTAGTGTGCGCCACATTCTTCAGTCGCATCTCCGAAAAAAATCATGGATAGAGACAAGATATCTGCCGCCCAATGCATGGATGGGGAAACACCCTCTGTCCGCATTCGTATATAGCGTCTACCGGCAAGACTCTTCACCGGCACCATCAATGTGTGCAAAACTGCGCCCCTTCAAACCTGCCCCGGATACCCAACAATGCCCCTCGTGCTTGCCCTCATCGCCCTGCTGGCCGTGACCAGCCTGGCTTGGCGCCTGTCCTCCCGCCGCCATGTCCTGCCCTGCCCGTCCTGGCTGCGCTGGATGGTCGAGCTTGACAATCCCTTCGCGGCCAGCAACAAGGCCGCCTTCATCGTCGGGCAACTGCAGATCCAGCCGGGCATGAAGGTGCTGGACGCGGGCTGCGGCCCAGGCCGCGTCACCCTGCCATTGGCACGTGCCGTTGGCGCGCAGGGACAGGTGCTGGCCGTGGACCTGCAGCCGGCCATGCTCGAACAGGTGGCTGCCAAGGCGCGCGCCCAGGGGCTGGAGAATGTGCGCACCCAGGCGGCTGCGCTGGGCCAGGGGCAGCTCGCATCCGAGCAGCACGACCGCGCCGTGATGGCCGCCGTGCTGGGAGAGATCCCGGACCGCCGGGCCGCGCTGGCCGATATCTTCCAGAGCCTGCGCCCCGGCGGCCTGCTGGCCGTGGCCGAGCTGGTCTTCGACCCGCATTTCCAGCGCCGCACCAGCGTGGAAAAGCTGGCAGGCGAGGCAGGCTTCATCCCCCACTCCTTCCACGGCCATGCAGCCGCGTATCTGCTGGTGCTGCAGCGCCCTCTACAACCATGACCACCACACATTCCCCTGTAGCGACCCTGCGGACACCGCGCCTGATACTGCGCCAGTGGCAGGCCAGCGACCGGCAGCCCTTTGCCGCGCTGAATGCCGACCCACAGGTCATGGAGCACTTTCCGGCACTGCTCAGCCGTGAACAAAGCGATGCCATGGCAGACAGGATCCAGGCACTGATCGAGGAACGCGGCTGGGGCTTCTGGGCGGCAGAGCACCTTGCCAGCGGCGAGTTCATGGGCTTCATCGGGCTGCATACTCCCGCCGCGTCTTTGCCGTTCTCGCCCTGCGTGGAAATCGGCTGGCGGCTCGCCCGGCCTTTCTGGGGCCAGGGCCTGGCCAGCGAAGGCGCACGGGCGGCGCTGGAGCACGGCTTCGGCGCGTTGCATCTGGAGTCCATCGTCTCGTTCACCGCGCTGTCCAACCTGCGTTCGCAAGCGGTGATGCAGCGCCTGGGCATGGAGCGCGACGCCCATGACTTCGACCATCCGCAGGTGCCGGCAGGCCATGCGCTGCGCAGGCATTGCCTGTACCGCCTGACACAGGCCCAATGGCTGCAGCAGCAAGCCATGGCCGCAGCATGAACGCGCCCGAGGGAGCATACTGGGCGCCGCCTCCAAAAGCCTTTATCCGGATCTCCACATGACCTCCCCGGCCTCTCCCATCGGCGTCTTCGACAGCGGCATCGGCGGCCTCAGCGTGCTGCAGGCGCTGCGCCATGAACTGCCGCATGAGCGCTTCGTCTACCTGGCCGACAGCGGCAATGCACCCTATGGCGATGCGCGTGGCGATGCCTTCGTTCAGCAGCGCACGCGCACCATTGCGCGCCATCTGTGCGAGCAGCACCAGATCAAGGTGCTGGTGATCGCCTGCAACACAGCCACGGCAGCGGCCGTGGACATGCTGCGCGCCGAAATGCCCGAACTGCCCCTGATCGGCGTGGAGCCCGCCATCAAGCCCGCTTCGCTGTCGAGCCAGACCGGCCATGTGGGCGTGATGGCCACACGCGGCACGGTGAGCAGCGCACGCTTTGCACGCCTGGTGACCGACCATGGCCAGCGCGTGCAATTCCACGTCCAGCCCTGCGACGGACTGGCCAAGGCCATCGAGGAAAGCACGGAGCAACCCGTTCCCGCCGACCCCATGGCCACCGAGGTCGCGCAACTGTGCGCCAGGTATGTGAATGCCCTGGGCAGCTTCGGACAGAAGACGGGTGAGATGGATTCCCTGGTGCTGGGCTGCACCCACTACATATTCGCCCGCGAGCAGTTGCGCACGTTGCTGGGGCCGGACATCCAGTTCATCGACACAGGTGCCCCGGTAGCCCGCCAGACGCGGCGCGTGCTGGATCGCCTGGGCACCCTGGCCAGCGAATCAGGACCCTTGCCAGCGGCAGAGGGCCAGGTCCAGTTGATGACCACGGGATCGCTGCAGGCCCTGCAGTCTGCCGCTTCGCGCTGGCTGGAGCTGCCCCCGCAATGCTGCTCGTCCGTTCAGGTCGGCGAATCCAGCGCCGTCCCCACGGCCGCTTGACTCAGGGCTGCACCTGCCACAGGCGCCGGCCCGAGTGGTCCATCCAGCTCAGGTACAGCCGCAGCTCGAACTCCAGCTGGTGGTAGTCGGGCTCCATGTGGGTGCACAGCTGGTAGAAGGCCTTGTCGTGGTCGGGCTCGCGCAGATGGGCCAGCTCGTGGACGACGATCATGCGCAGGAAAGCCTCGGGCGCCTGCTTGAACAGTGCGCCGATGCGGATCTCATGCCGGGCATTGAGGCGGCTTCCCTGCACCACGGTGCGGCGCGTGTGCAGGCCCAGGGCGTTGTGGACCACATGGATGCGGCCGTCGTAGGCCACCTTGTTCAGCGTGCCGGCATTGCGCATGTGCCGGCCCTTGAGGGCATCCACGTAGTCATAGAGGCTCTTGTCCGTGCGCACGGCATGCGCCTCGGGATGCTTGCGCAGCAGCCAGGCCTCGGCCTTGTCATCGGCCAGCCAGCCACGCACCTGTGACTGCAGCGCGGCCGGGTAGGCGGACAGGTAGGGAAGAGGCAGTGCACCACCGGCCACCTCTCGCCGCTGCTCGCGCTGGCGGCGCACGGTCTCGGTGACTGCTCCGGAATACTTGGGCGTGCTGGCCTGCGCCGCCATGGCTGTACGCTGCGCGGGGCAGCGCCTTGCGCTCAATGCAGGTGGCGGGGGCGGCGGTTGCCGCCGTGGCCCGAACCCGATCCACCCATGCCGCGCGGCGGCTTGCCGATCTCCAGCGAGCTGACCAGGGCGTCGAAGCGCTGGGAGAACAGCTTGTCGATCTCCTGCACCACGCCACCCAGCTCGGAGCCGTCGAAATGGCGCTCCATCAGGTTGACCACGTCCTGCACCAGCAGGTCGCGCTGCACCTGCATGATGGCCGCGGGCGTCGGGCCCACGAAGAGCATGACGAAGTCGTCGCGCGACTCGGCCTCTTCGGACTCCTCTTCCTCGTCGAACTCGGTGTCGTAGAAGGTCACCTCGATGGCCGCGCCCTGCTCGGCCAGCTCGTTGATGCCCATGCACATGTCGTCCAGCGACTGGCGGAAATCCTCGTCACCACGCACGGTCCAGCACACCTGGAGCAGGCGCTCCTTGGTATCGAACTGGATGCCTGGCTCTTCCTCATAGACGCTGCCAGCGCCATCGGCCAGGGAACGGGCCCCCGCATACTTCCACAGCGGACCCAGCGCTTCCTGCAACTGCTCGTAGGTCGTGTCGGGGCGCAGCAGCACTTGGCCGTGCACGTGGATTTCAAATGGAGCGTTGTAATTCGACATGTTCTCGTCTGGGATGAGTTTGGCCACACCTGTCACGCCGCACCATGTGCCACGATCAACGTCAACGGAACGCATGCAGGCATCGCCATCACTGTCTGCCCGAGCCGCGCCATCCAGGCAAGCAGCCCGGGGCCTGATGAATGGATTCTCGCACGTTATGCCAACGGGCAAGGACTTGGCAACGCATGGACACCTTGCAGCGCAGCAAGCGGGCAGGACCGTCGATGCACGTTGCGGCACGACGCCTGAATTTGCGGAACAGCAAGCGCCTTGGCTGCTTCAATCCGCTACCGTATAGATAGCAACAATGCGTAGTACGTATTGGGTTGTGGTGCCCCGAGCCGGGATCGAACCGGCACGCCCCTGTTCGGAAGCGGCGGATTTTAAGTCCGCAGTGTCTACCAATTTCACCATCGGGGCCCTGCACCGCAGCGTCACAGGTCAGCGCGAACTGCTCACACCTGCAACTGCAGCACCAACGAAAAAGGGAAGCGTTACCGCTTCCCTTTTTTCTGAATTGGAGCGGGAAAACGGGTTCGAACCGTCGACCTCAACCTTGGCAAGGTTGCGCTCTACCAACTGAGCTATTCCCGCGTATCTGTAAAGCTGTGCGCCTCACAGAGCAGACTTGAATTCTAGCGCAGATTTTTGGTGCTACGGAAGAAGCCCGCAAAAAATCTGCACCAAGGCAGATCGCAGCCTGCCTTGCACCTTGGCAGGCTGTTTCACCGTCGACGCCTACTTGCCGTCGATGCGATCCTGCATGCGCTTGGCCCGCTGTTCGGACGGCGGATGGGAGCTCAGGATGGAGCTGCCGCCGCTGCCAGCGCTGAGCTTGGCCAGCTTCTGGAACGATGTGACCAGCCCCTGGCGGCTCATCTTCTTTTCCGTGAGCAGATCGAAGGAGTAGTCATCGGCCGCCGACTCCTGCGACTGCGAGAACTGGGCATTGATGAACTTCTCACCCAGATCACCCGCCTGCGAACGCGACAGCGAGGCCAGCGCCGAATTGCCGCTATTGGCCGCAATAGAGCGTGCAGCCGAAGCCGCATAGGCCGTCTGCATGCGCTTCTTGCTGTGACCCAGTGCCACGTGCCCGATTTCATGGCCAATCACGCCACGCAGCTCGTCATCGTTCATCAGATCCATCAGGCCGCTGTAGACACGGATACAGCCATTGGCCATGGCCCAGGCATTCACGTCCTGCGTCATATAGACCTTGTAGACAGCCTTCTTCCCATTGACAGCCTGCGGCATGCCGGCAATCACCTTGTTCAACCGCAGCGTGTACTTGCTCTTTGCATCTGCCACCTTGTTCTGGGCATCCATGGCTGCGCAGGAATCATTGGACAGCGTGACCACGTCGTCATCCGTGAGCGTCATGGCCTTCATGGCCGTGGAGCCCGAATCCAGCAACCCGCCCACATCGGCAGACTCCATGGTTTTACAGCCCGCCAGCACCACGCCGCTGGCAACAATCGCCGTCAATAACTTGATCTTCATAATCCCTCCCGATAAATGAAGCGCGCATCATATCCACGACCCCCCAATTCAATCTACCGGCAATGGCGATCCATTTGCAATTTCTTGCAATTTCTCAATGGATAAGCAATGCCAAATTTCAATGACGACTGCTCATTAAAACAAATGGAAACAATTAAATTCACCAAATCAGCGATGAATGACCAAAACAGGCATGCAGCCATGCTCTCGATGCACAGAGCGTGAAGCACTGCCACGGCACTGAATCCGAAGAGAAGAAGATGCGCCAGCCAAGTCGAGGCCGCTGCGGAGACATGGCACCAAGGACCAACAACGATCCGTGATGCAGAAAAAGAAAAAGGCCCCGAGGGGCCTTTTGAACACTGTGTCTGCAATGAATTTTTGGAGGCGCGAACCAGAGTCGAACTGGTCTAACCGGATTTGCAATCCGGGGCATAACCGCTTTGCTATCGCGCCAAGATCACTATCAAACATGCAGCATTGCTGCAGTTTCTAAAACTGGAGCGGGAAAACGGGTTCGAACCGTCGACCTCAACCTTGGCAAGGTTGCGCTCTACCAACTGAGCTATTCCCGCTTGAATCATCCATTCTGGCAGCCAACCGCCACCAGAACCGAACACACCCGAAAGCATGTTCAAAATCTGGAGCGGGAAAACGGGTTCGAACCGTCGACCTCAACCTTGGCAAGGTTG
>NZ_JACVUR010000063.1:0-24864 GCF_016516495.1 Delftia sp. S65 | reverse complement strand
CCCCCGCCTTCGCCGGGGCCCGCCCCGCCCCCCCCCCCCCCCCCCCCGCGCCCGATGATCGTCAAACCGAAGGAGTGCCCACTACATGCCCGAAAGCGAACTCCTGGCCATCGCCGCGCACCTGCATGTGCTGCTGCGCAGAAGCTGCGGCCGCGTGACCGATACCGAATGGCTGGCGGCCAATGCCGAGTACGCCGCCGAAATCATCCGCTTCGCCCGGGAGCAGGAAGGGACGCGCAGCACGCCCGAACTGGTGGACTGGACCCATCGCTTCGAAGCGGCCTGGAATGCCGCGCTGGCCGGGCCCGCCGAGCGCTCGCCGCTCATGCAGCGCGCCGGCGAGCTGATGCGCCAGCGCGCGGAAAACCGCAAGTACGTGGGCACGCTGCGCTAGCGTCTTGCCTGATCAGGCCGGTGGCGCGGGCACGGAGTGCAGCAGCACGGGCGCGTCGCCATCGCCGTTGACGCTTTCCATCTGCACGCCAAAGCCCCACAGGCGCGCTGCGTGCTTGAGCACTTCCAGCGCATCGTCGGACAGGGGCCGGCCCTGGTAGCGCGTGTGGCGCAGGGTCAGGCAGCGGTCGCCGCGCAGGTTCACGTTCCAGACCTGGATATTGGGCTCGCGCGCGCCCAGGTCGTACTGCTGCGACAGGGTCTGGCGCAGGGTGCGGTAGCCGTCGTCGTCATGGATGGCGCTGACCAGCAGCTCGCGTTCGCTGGCATCGTCATGGATGGAGAACAGGCGCATGTCGCGCATCAGCTGCGGGCTCAGGTACTGGCCGACAAAGCTCTCGTCCTTGAAGTTCTGCATGGCATGGTGCAGCGCCGGCAGCCAGGGCGTGCCGGCCAGATCGGGGAACCAGCGGCGGTCTTCCTCGGTAGGGTCCTGGCAGATGCGGCGGATGTCGCGGTACATGGCAAAGCCCAGCGCATAGGGATTGATGCCGCTGTAGGCGCGGTGGCCGGCCGGGGGCTGGTAGATCACGTTGGTGTGGGAGGACAGCCATTCGATCATCACGCCGTCGGTCAGCCAGCCTTCGTCGTACAGGGTGTTGAGCAGGGTGTAGTGCCAGAACGTGGCCCAGCCCTCGTTCATCACCTGGGTCTGGCGCTGCGGGTAGAAGTACTGGGCGATCTTGCGCACGATGCGCACGATCTCGCGCTGCCACGGCTCCAGCAGCGGGGCGTTCTTCTCGATGAAGTACAGCAGGTTTTCCTCGGGCTCCTTGGGAAAGCGCTCGCTGTGCTGCGCCGCGCTGTCCTTGCCGGGGCGGGCCGGCAGGGTGCGCCACAGCTCGTTGACCTGCTGCTGGGCATAGGCCTCGCGCTGCTCGCGCTCGGCCCGCTCGCGCGCCAGGCTTTTCTTGGAGGGGCGGCGGTAACGGTCCACGCCCAGGTTGGACAGGGCGTGGCAGGAGTCCAGCCATTGCTCCACTGTCGTCAGGCCGTGGCGCTCCTCGCACTGGGAGATGAAGTCGCGCGCATAGACCAGGTAGTCGATGATGCTGCCGGCATCCGTCCACATGCCGAACAGGTAGTTGTTCTTGAAGAAGCTGTTGTGGCCGTACGCTGCATGGGCGATCACCAGGGCCTGCATGGCCGTGGTGTTTTCCTCCATCAGATAGCTGATGCAGGGATTGGAGTTGATGACGATCTCGTAGGCCAGGCCCATGTGGCCGCGCCGGTAGCGCCTCTCCGTCGCCATGTACTCCTTGCCATAGCTCCAGTGGCGGTAGCCCACGGGCATGCCCACGCTGGCGTAGGCGTCCATCATCTGCTCGGCCGAGATCACTTCCAGCTGGTTGGGATAGGTGTCCAGGCCGTAGCGTTCGGCGGCGGCCGCAATCGCTGCGTGATAGCGCTCGATGAGCTCGAAGGTCCAGTCGCTGGGATCGGGCAGAGGCTCGGCTGGCCGCGCCCCCGCCGGCAGCGGCGCGGAGGGCACGATGCGCTGGGCCCGGTCGCTGGCCAGATGGGATTTCCACTGCGGCGTGGCATGGCGAGGCGCCAGCACGGGATAGTGAGAGAGGTTCATACCGATACCCCCTCTTTCTTGAACAGGTCGCGGAACACGGGATAGATCTCGCTGGCGTCCGACACCTTGCGCATGGCGAAGTGCGAGAACAGCGGCAGCACCTGGCTGTACTCCTGCCACAGGCTCTGCTCTTCCTGCACCACCTGCACATAGGCGAAGTAGCGCACCAGCGGCAGGATTTTCTCGACCAGCAGGTTGCGGCAGTTGGAGCCGTCGTCGCCGAAGTTGTCGCCATCGCTGGCCTGGGCCACGTAGATGTTCCAGTCCCCGGACGGATAGCGCGCGCGGATGATCTGGTCCAGCAGCACCAGCGCACTGCTGACCACCGTGCCGCCGCTTTCCTGGGAGTGGAAGAACTCGTCCTCGCTGACCTCGGCCGCCTGCGTGTGGTGGCGGATGAAGACGATGTCGATCTTCTCGTAGTGCCGCGTCAGGAACAGGTACAGCAGGATGAAGAAGCGCTTGGCCAGGTCCTTGCGGTCCTGGTCCATGGAGCCGGACACATCCATCACGCAGAACATCACGGCCTGGCTGATAGGCGCAGGCACGCGCGTGCGGTTGCGAAACCGCAGGTCGATGGGGTCGAGAAAGGCCACCGTGCCCATGCGCAGCTTCAGCGCATCGATGCGCTGCTGCAGCTCGGCCGCCGCCTCGCTGGTGCCATCGTCCTGCGCCAGCAGCGCTTGCAGCTGCTCCTCCAGTGCCTTGAGTTCGCGGTGCGGCGCCTTGGTCAGCGCAATGCGCCGGCCCAGGGCGCCGCGCATGGTGCGCAGCAGGGCCAGGTTGTGCGGCGTGCCGTCGTGGCTGTAGCCGGCGCGGCGCGTCTTGTACTGCATGGTGTTGCCGATGTGGGTGCGCAGCAGCCGCGGCAGGGCCAGGTCTTCAAAGAACAGTTCCATGAACTCTTCCTTGGTCAGGGTGAAGGTGAAGTCGTCCTCGCCCTCGCCGCTGTCGCTGGCCTGGGAGCCGCCGCCGCCTGCGCCGCCCTGCGGCCGGGCAATGCGGTCGCCGCGCACATGCTCGGTGTTGCCCGGATGCACCGTGTCATGGACGCCGCCCTGCCCGTGGTGGAACACGGGCTCGCGGATGTCCTTGCGCGGGATGGAGACGCTCTCGGACTCCTCCATGTGGCGGATGCCGCGCTTGTCCACCGCGCGGCGCACCGCCTCGGCGATCTGCGCCTTGTAGCGGCGCACGAAGCGCTCGCGGTTGCCCACCGACTTGTTCTTGCCGGCCAGCCTGCGATCGATGATTTGCAATGCCATCTGTTCCCCCCAGCCCGGGCGCGCCGAAGGGCGGCGCACCCACCCGTCAGTTGCTCTTGCGAACGCGCAGGTACCACTCGCACAGCAGGCGCACCTGCTTGGACGTATAGCCCTTGGCCTCCATCCGGGTGACGAAGTCCTCGTGCTTGCGCGCGTCCTCGGCACTGGCCTTGGCATTGAAGCTGATCACGGGCAGCAGCTCCTCGGTATTGGAGAACATCTTCTTCTCTATCACCACGCGCAGCTTCTCGTAGCTGGTCCAGCTGGGGTTCTTGCCCTGGTTGTTGGCCCGCGCGCGCAGCACGAAGTTGACGATCTCGTTGCGGAAGTCCTTGGCATTGGCAATGCCCGCGGGCTTCTCGACCTTCTCCATCTCGGCGTTGAGCGCGTTGCGGTCGAAGGCCTCGCCGGTATCGTTGTCGCGGTACTCGCTGTCCTGTATCCAGTAGTCGGCGTAGGTGACGTAGCGGTCGAAGATGTTCTGGCCGTACTCGCTGTAGCTCTCCAGATAGGCGGTCTGGATTTCCTTGCCGATGAATTCGGCATAGTGCGGCGACAGGTACTCCTTGATGTAGCTGGTGTACTTGGTCTCCAGCTCGGCAGGGAAC
Source organism: Delftia sp. S65 (assembly GCF_016516495.1). NCBI lineage: Bacteria > Pseudomonadati > Pseudomonadota > Betaproteobacteria > Burkholderiales > Comamonadaceae > Delftia > Delftia sp. S65. Next base: position 20,956 of record NZ_JACVUR010000063.1, on the reverse strand, counting down.
TGCTCGCGCTCGATCTGCTGCTCCAGCACATACATCAGGTGCACCGGGTTGGCCGCCACCTCGGTGCTGTCGTAGTTGAAGACCTTGGACAGGATCTTGAACGCGAAGCGCGTGGAGATGCCCGACATGCCCTCGTCCACGCCCGCATAGTCGCGGTACTCCTGGAAGCTCTTGGCGCGCGGGTCCGTGTCCTTGAGGCTTTCGCCGTCATAGACCTGCATCTTGCTGAAGATGCTGGAGTTCTCGGGCTCCTTCAGCCGCGTGAGCACGGCGAACTGCGCCATCATCTTGAGCGTGCCGGGCGCGCAAACGGCGCTGGCCAGGGACGACTCGCGGATCAGCTTCTCGTAGATGCGCACCTCCTCGGAAACGCGCAGGCAGTACGGCACCTTGACGATATAGACCCGGTCCAGGAAGGCCTCGTTGTTGCGGTTGTTGCGGAAGGCCTTCCACTCGCTCTCGTTGCTGTGCGCCAGCACCATACCGTCGAAGGGAATGGCGCCAAAGCCCTCCGTTCCCTTGTAGTTGCTCTCCTGCGTGGCCGTCAGCAGGGGGTGCAGCACCTTGATGGGCGCCTTGAACATTTCCACGAACTCCAGCAGGCCCTGGTTGGCCAGGCACAGGCCGCCCGAGTAGCTGTAGGCGTCGGTGTCGTCCTGGGCAAAGTTCTCCAGCTTGCGGATGTCCACCTTGCCCACCAGGCTGGAGATGTCCTGGTTGTTCTCGTCGCCGGGCTCGGTCTTGGCAATGCCAACCTGCCTGGAGATGCTGGGATAGCGCTTGACCACGCGGAACTGGCGGATATCGCCGCCGAGCTCCTCCAGGCGCTTGACGGCCCAGGGCGACAGCACATGGTTGAGGCAGCGCCGGGGAATGCCGAACTGCTCCTCCAGCAGCGGCCCGTCCTCCACGGGGTCGAACAGGCCCAGCGGCGACTCGTTCACGGGCGAGCCCTTGAGGGCGTAGAACGGCACCTTCTGCATCAGGTATTTGAGGCGCTCGGCGATGGAGCTCTTGCCACCGCCCACGGGGCCCAGCAGATAGAGGATCTGCTTGCGCTCTTCCAGGCCCTGGGCCGCATGGCGGAAGAAGCTCACCACCTGCTCGATGGAGTCTTCCATGCCGTAGAACTCGGCGAAGGCCGGATAGCGCCGGATGACCTTGTTGGCAAACAGCCGCGACTGGCGTGGATCATTGCGCGTGTCCACCATTTCAGGTTCGCCGATGGCTGCCAGCATGCGCTGGGCAGCACCTTCGTAAGCCATGGGATCGCGCTGGCACAGGGCGAGAAATTCGTCCAGCGACATCTCTTCTTCGCGAAGGCGAACGTAACGTGCAGCCGAGTTGCTGATGACATCCATACGACCTCTCCCGGCGGCACCCGAGGGCGAACAGTGCCGCGAAGTTGCAAGGCATTCGCTACCGTGTGGAACTGTTGTAGCACCTTGCATCGGCTTTGAATAGCTCATACGTCCCACATGTCTGCATTGCGCGCGAGGTCACAATGTCAGGTTCCTGGACTACCCCGCTTTTTGCGGCGCCGGGACAGGGGCTTGAGCCAGCCGGGCCTGCAGCAAGGCCCGTGAATACAGCGCCTGACGCTCCCACTTTTGACAAATGATAGTCCGCACTCACACAGCGGCACAGGCCCGAATTCAGAACCGATGTCTCCTGCCGACAACCCCCTACTTGCCGCCGGTCGCCCATCGCGCAAACTGGCTGCCGTGACGCCGATGCACCTGCTGCGGGCCATGTGCCTGGTGCTCGGCCTGCTGCTCGCCCTGCTGGCACCGGGCCTGGCCAAGGCCGCACCGGCAGCAGGCCCTTTGGGTGCCTTGCAGGGCACATTGGGGGGCGGATCGGCCTCCGACAAGGAACGAAGCAACGCCATTCAGGCCCAACTGGATGCCGCCGCATCGGCCACAAAGGAAGCCGATGCGCTGGCGCAGGAACTGGACCGCCTGCGCGCCAGGGCACGCACGCCCGTGCCTGCCCTGCCCGCGCCGCTGAGCGACGAGCAGCTGGGCAGCCTGTTCGATCGCTGGAAGGAACGCGTTCCCGCCAACGCCAGCCAGGAAGTGCTGGAACGCCTGCTGGCCGATGAGCGCGATGCCATCGCCGCACTCAAGGTGGGCATCGAAAAATCCGCGGCCGACCAGGCCAATCTGGTGTCCCAGCCCGGCCCGGGGCGGATCGATCTGTCCATCCTCCAACAACGCGCGCAGGAAAACGCCGAGCCCGTGACCGCCGAGCCCGGCGAAGCCCCCGACCTCACCCAGGCCCGCCAGGCACGGCGCAGCGCAGAGCACCGCCGCGCCCTGCTGGAGCTGGCGCTGCGCCAGGAAGAGCAGTCCACCATCGAAGCCCGCCAGCGCCTGCTGGCCGCCCAGCTGCAGGCCCAGCGCCGCGAGCTGCTCGAGCGCATGCCGCGCGCCGCCTGGCTGACCCAGCGCATTGCCGAGCGCAGCCGCCAGCAACTGGAGCAGCAGGTGCAGGAGATGGAGCTGGCCGCCCAGCACGCTTCCGCCGCCGATCCCGCCATACGCGACCTGGCCCAGCGCAATGCGGCGCTGGCCGCGCAGATCCTCAAGAACTCCAATGAACTGGCGCAGGAGCGCAAGACCCTGGCCAATGACGAATATGTCCGCGACCAATTGAGCGCCACGCTGCGCGACACCCAGGCACGCCTGCGGCTGGGCGGTGGCAGCGCGGCCGTGGGCCAGTGGCTGTGGCAGCAGCGCGTGGAGCTGTCCTCCGGCAACACCTTGCAGTCCAGGCACCGCGCCGTGCAGCGCCAGCTGGCCGAGCTGCGGCTGATGCTGTTCAACTCCAGCAAATGGCGCCAGAACCCCGGCGCGGACACGGCGGCACAGGCCCCGGCCGACGCTGCGGATGCAGGCGGCGTGGCAGCACCTGAACCTGCCGCCAGCGCCACCACGGCCATCAATGCATCCACCTCGGCACAGCAGACCGCCCTGCTGGCCCGGCAGGTGGCGCTCACCGATCAATTGCAGCCCGTTTTGCTGCGCCGCATTGCCGTGCTGGAGCAGACCGATGAAGCCCTGCGCGCCGCCCTGCGCAGCGGCAACGAACTGCGCCAGGTGCTGGACAAGGAACTGCTGTGGTTCCCCAGCCACCGCCCCATGGACCGCACCTGGCTCAGCGAGTGGCAGGCGCTGGAGCAGGACATCGAAGGCAGCAGCTCCCCCTGGAAGACCGCGCGCGCCCTGGCCGCCAGCATCTGGAACGATCCCTGGGCCTTTGGCGCCGTCGGCCTGATCGTGGCCCTGCTGCTGGGCCTGCGCCGCTACGCGCTGCGCCAGCTGCAGTCCATCGCCGTGCGCGTGGGCGACTTCATGCGCGACAACTTCGGGCTGAGCCTGCTCGCGCTGGGCTGGAGCCTGCTCTACACCCTGCCCTGGAGCTTTGCGGCCGCGGCGCTGGGCAGCCTGCTGCAAGGCCCGGAAACCGTGGGCACGGCGCTGGAGCCGCTGGGCGCCACCCTGGTCCAGCTCAGCGATTTCATCTTCGTGGCCACCTTGCTCAACGCCCTGTTCTGCCCGGGCGGGCTGGCACTGGCCCACTTCGGCTGGCCGGCCGCCCGCGTGCAGATGCTGCGCCAGATGGTGCGCCGCGCCGCCTGGCTGATCGTGCCTGCCGAACTGCTGGGCGGCCTGGCCTTCTACAGCCATGACAACCACGCCATCAGCACCTGGGGGCGCATCTCCATCCTCATGCTGTCGCTGGGCCTGGCCTGGATGGCCTGGCTGTACTTTCGCCGTGTCATGCAGCAAAAGCGGCCCGGCATCCACTGGGGCCAGATCGTCAGCGTGGTGCTGATGCTCATGCTCAGCGCGCTGGCCGTGGGCATCGTGCTCGGCTATGTCTACACGGCCACCGAATTCATCCAGGCCCTGATGGCCAGCTTCGTGTTCCTGGGCGCGGTCGAGGTCGTGGTCAACCTGCTGCGGCGCTGGCTGCTGCTGGGCGAACGGCGCCTGGCGCTGAACCGGCTACGCGAAGCCGCCAGGCTGGCCCAGAGCGGCTCGGGCGTGGACACCGGCAAGGCACCCACCGACGAAGCCACCCAGATGGCCCTGGTCACCGTGGGCGCCCAGGCGCACAGGCTGCTGGGCCTGCTGCAGCAGGTGCTGGTCGTGCTGACCCTGGTCTACGCCTGGCTGCCCGTGCTGCCTGCGCTGCTGCGCTCCGAAGGCGTGGTGCTCTGGTACACCACCAACACCGGCGCCGACGGCATCGCGCATGCCGCCCCCGTGAGCCTGATGGACGCGCTGCTGGGCGTGATGATCCTGCTGCTCACCTTCAGCTTTGCACGCAACCTGCCGGGCCTGCTGGAAGTGACGCTGTCGGCCTCCAACCGCATCAGCAGCTCCGCGCGCTACACCCTGGCCACGCTGGCGCGCTACGCCATCACCATCGCGGGCACGGTCAGCGCCTTCACGCTGCTGGGCCTGCGCTGGGGCCAGCTGCAGTGGATGGTGGCCGCGCTCACCGTGGGCCTGGGCTTCGGCCTGCAGGAGATCTTCGCCAACTTCGTCTCGGGCCTGATCCTGCTGGTGGAGCGGCCCTTCCGCGTGGGCGATGTCATCACCATCGACACCCTCACCGGCACCGTCACGCGCATCCGCACGCGGGCCACCACGGTGCTGGACTTCGACAACAAGGAAATCGTCATCCCCAACAAGACCTTCATCACCGGCCAGGTGACGAACTGGACCTTGAGCGACGACGTGACCCGCCTGGTGATCGACGTGCCCGTGGCCCACGGCAACGACCCCGAGCGAGTGCGCGACATGCTGCTGGCCATTGCCAGGGAACACCCCCAGGTGCTGCGCGAACCCGAGCCCAACTGCTGGTTCATGGCGCTGGAAGGCAACGGCCAGCGGTTCGAGCTGCGCGCCTACGTGGGCAAGGTCGAAGACCGCCTGCCCGTGCGCCACGACCTCAACCGCCGCGTCAACGACCGGCTCAAGGACGCTGGCATTGCCGTGGCCTTCCCGCAGCTGGACCTGCATGTGCGCAACATGCCGGCCCATGCACCGGGGCAGGCACCGGGGCAGGCGCCTGGGCAGACCCCACCCCATCCGACGGCATGAGGCCGGCAAGTCCCCCGGCTCCACGCGCACAGAGCGGCATTGCCCCCCTCGCGGTCAGAACACTTCCCAGTTCTCGTCCACACGCTCGCCCGCATTGCGCAGCGGGGTGACCTTGGCAGGCGCTGCAGCAACCCTGGGTGCCGCTGCGGACGCCCTCGTCCGCTGGCCGCCCTTGCTGCCTGCGGCGGCTGGCGCTGGCGCCTGGCCCGGTGAGGACGCGGGCAGGGGCACGGACGAGGACACCCCGTCCAGCTTGAACAGGCTGACCAGATCGACCAGCCTGGCAGCCTGCGCGTTCAAGCTTGCGGCAGCCGCCGCCGATTCCTCGACCAGGGCCGCGTTTTGCTGCGTGACCTGGTCAAGCTGTACGACGGCATCGCCCACCTGCGCCACACCGTCGGCCTGCTCGGCCGTGGCCGCGCCTATTTCGCCGATCAGGTCGGCAACACGCTGCGCCTGCTGGACGATGTCCTTCATCGCGGAGCCCGTCTCGCTCACCAGGCCCGAGCCCTCGTCCACCTTGGACACGCTCTCGCCTATCAGGGCCTTGATCTCCTTGGCTGCACCCGCGCTGCGCTGGGCCAGGCTGCGCACCTCGGATGCCACCACGGCAAAGCCGCGCCCCTGCTCGCCGGCCCGCGCCGCCTCCACGGCGGCATTGAGCGCCAGGATGTTGGTCTGAAAGGCAATGGAGTCGATCACGCCGATGATGTCCTCGATCTTCCGGGAACTGGCGGTGATCTGCTCCATGGTGGCCACAACGCGGTCCACGATCTTGCCGCCGCCAGTGGCGGCCTGGCTCGACGAAGCGGCCAGCTGGGTGGCGGTACGCACCGTATCGGCATTGAGCTTGACGGTGGCGTTCATCTCCTCCATGGAGGCGGCGGTCTGCTCCAGGTTGCTGGCCTGCTCTTCCGTGCGCTGGCTCAGGTCCGCATTGCCCGAGGCAATCTGGCTGGCGCCGGTCGCGATGGATTCACTGCTTTGCCGCACATCGGCAACCACGCGCGCCAGACCGGCCCGCATGTCCTCCATGGCGCGCAGCAGGCTGGAGGTGTCGCCGGGCGCCAATTGCACCCGCACGGACAAATCGCCCTGCGCGATCTGGCGCGCCACCCCGGCGGCATAGGAGGGCTCTCCGCCCAGTTGCTGCTTGACCGTCCTGGTGATCATCCAGGCCACCAGAGAGCCCAGCGCGGCGGCCAGCAGCGTCAGCACCAGCATGGCCACGCCGTCTTCGGCCACGCGGCGCAGCGAGCCGTCCACCGTGGCCTGCGTCCGTGCCTTCTGGTAATCGACCAGCGCCTCGACCGCATCGAAATAGGTCGTCTGCAAGGAGCGCAGGCGCCCCATGATCAGATCCCTGGCGGCATCGCCCTGGTTGGCCAGGCCCAGGTCACCGGCCTGGCGCATGGTCTCCACGAAAGGCTGGCGCGCCTGACGTATTTCGGCAAAGAGCCGGCGCGCCTGCTCGGTCTGCAGGCGCTGGTCCAACTCCTTCATGACCAGGCCGTTCCTGGCAACCACCTCATCCAGCCGGCGGCTCTCCTCGGCCATCTGCGCCGGATCGGTGATCAGCGCCAGATTGCGCACCACCCGCGCCGACGCGTTGGCGTTGTCCTTGAGCGATTGCAGCCGGGCCAGATTGCCCATGCGGTCCTCGGCCAGCACGCGCAGCTGCTCGCCCTGGTCACGCAACTTCATCCAGCCGAAGGCCGCCACGCATACGCAAACAACGATCACCGCGAAAAAACCCATGCCCAGCATGGTTCCCAACTTCATACGCCTCAGAAAACCCACGTCGCTCTCCCTCGAACCACCTACGCAAACCGGCCAGACCGCTGGCACGGAAGAAACACATTCAGGAACAAATTTGACAATTTGAATCAGTCGTGTCGCCTTCCCAAACCCTGCACATCCAGTAGGACAGCGCCTTGCCGACATGCAGGCATAGCGCTGCCAGCGGTCCGCCGTCAGCGATGGGAAGCCAGGGGCGCGTAGATATCCCGCAGCAGGTGCTCCAGCTGCGCCAGCACCATGGCGCTGGCCCGGCTACGGACGGCCTGCGGCTTCGTGGCCGTGAGCACGTCGCGGTAGAGGTGCTCGACGTCGAGGGGGCGGATCACCGTGGAGCGCCGTGGCCGCAGCATGCGCAGGCTGATCCACGGCAGCACACTGGCGCCCAGCCCTGCGCGCACCGCACCGATCTGGGTGGCAGTGGAGTTCACCTCGCCTGCCACCTGGTAGCCGGTGTCCAGCGCCGCAAAGGCCCGGTCCAGCGCACCGCGCGTGGCATTGGGCAGGCTGGGCAGCAGCAGTGGATGCCGTGCCAGATCCTGCAGCGACATGGGCTTGCCATCCGCCTCGGGCGCCAGGGCGCGGGCGCAGCCAAAGAAGAAAGGCTCGCGTACCACGGGCCTCGTCTCCAGCTTGGCCGTAGCCTCCGAGGCATAGAGCACCCCCATGTCGAAGCGGCCACTGTGCACACCCTCCACCAGATGGCCGCTCAGCCCTTCGTGGATGGACAGGATGACGGCCGGCCAGCGCTCACGGCAGGCGGCCAGCAGGGGAACAGCCAGCACCTGGGCGATGCTGCCCGCAATGGCCACCGATACAGAACCGGCCACCTGCGATTCCTCGACCTGAACGCAGGCCCGCGCATCGGCCACCTGCCGCAGGATGGCCTGCGCCTGACCGTACAGCAGCCGGCCCGTGGCCGTGGGTTGCACGCCCAGCGCGCCACGCACCAGCAGCGTGCTTTGCAGTTCCTGCTCCAGCAGCTTGAGCTGGTGGCTCACGGCGGATGGCACCACGTGCAGCACATCACAGGCGCGGGTGATGCTCTGGGCATCGATCACGGCAATCAGGTATCTGAGCTGGCGCCATTCCATGTCAGGTCCGAAGAGGGGTTCGATTTGCACGAAGGCCGGTTCTGAATTCCTCAGCCATGCGCTGCGAGGTGCTGCCTACATTGTGCTTACCGCCACTTCGCTACCCAAGCCCCATGCCGTTCCACCCCCGATCCCTGCTATATGTTCCTGCAACCTCCGCACGCATGCTGGCCAGCGCAGGGCGGCGCGGTGCCGATGCCCTCGTGCTGGACCTGGAAGACGCCATTGCCCCCGCGCAGAAGGAGCAGGCCCGCGCCATGCTGCAACCGGCCATCGCCAGCCTGCGCGGGCAGTGCCCCGTGCTGGTGCGCATCAACGCGGACAGGGCATTGGCACAGGCCGATACCGAGGCCGCCTTGCAGGCTGGTTGCGATGGCCTGGTCATCCCCAAGGTGGAATCTGCCGCCGATGTGCAGCGCATCGCAGCCCTGGCCGATATCCACGGCAGCCCGCCGGTGCTGCTGCAGGCCATCGTGGAGACGCCCACCGGGCTGATGCGCCTGCAGGACATTGCCCGGGCCTCACCCCGGCTGGTGTCGCTGGCCTTTGGCGGCGAGGACTTCGCCACTGCATTGGGCGTGGCGCCCACGCCCCAGGCCCTTGCCATGCCGGCACAGGCCGTGGTCATCGCAGCCGTGTCAGCGGGGCTGCATCCCATGGGGCTGGCAGGCAGCATCGGCGGCTATGCGGATCTTGCGCAGTTCGGCGAACTGGCCCGGATCTCCCGCGCACTGGGCATGCAAGGTGCCGCCTGCATCCACCCGGCCCAGTTGGCGGCCGTGCACGCAGCCTTCGGAGCCAGCCAAGAGGATCTGCGCCAGGCGCGCGACACCGTGCTGGCCTATGAACAGGCGCTGGCGCAGGGACAGGGCGCCGCGGCCGTTGACGGCCGCATGGTCGATGCACCCATTGCACAGCGCGCACGCCAGTTGCTGCGCAGCACCGGGGAAGCCGCATGAACGCCACGGACAACACAGGCTCCCTGCCCCTGCGCGGCATCCGCGTGCTCGACCTGTCGCGCCTGGCTGCAGGCAACATGCTCACGCTGCAGTTGGCCGACTTCGGCGCCGAAGTGATCAAGGTCGAGGCGCCAAGCGGCGATACCCTGCGCGACTGGAAGAACGACGGCCAGCCGCTGTGGTGGCAGATCTACGCGCGCAACAAGAAAAGCATCTGCCTGGACCTGCATGACGGGGCCGATGTGCAAAGTCTTCTGCAGCTGGCCGAATCGGCACAGGTCCTGGTGGAGAGCTTTCGCCACGGCGCACTGGAAAAGTTCGGACTGGGACCCGATGTCCTGCTGCAGCGCAATCCCCGCCTGGTGATCGTGCGCATCTCAGGCTGGGGCCAGACCGGTCCCTATGCGCAACGGCCCGGCTTTGGCACCCTGGTCGAAGCCTTCTCGGGCTTTGCCCAGAAGAATGGCTTTCCCGACAAGCCGCCCGCCCTGCCCAACCTCGGCCTGGCCGACATGATCGCGGGCCTGGCGGGCGTGGGCGCCACCATGTTCGCACTGCGCGAAGTGGAAACCAATGGTGGCCGCGGCCAGGTGGTGGACCTGTCGCTGCTGGAACCCATGTTGGCCGTGCTCGGCCCCGACCCCGCCATCTTCCAGCGCACCGGCCAGCGGCCACGGCGCATGGGCAACCGTGCCGACATCGCCGCACCGCGCAATGCCTACCAGTGCGCCGACGGGCGCTGGCTGGTGATGTCGGGCTCCACCCAGCGCATGGCCGAACGGATTTTCGAGGCCATGGGCCGCAAGGACCTGTGCAGCGATCCCCGCTTCGCCACCAACGCGGCACGGCTGCGACATGTCGATGCGCTGGACGCGCTGATCGCCGGCTTTGTGGCACAGCGCAGCCTGCAGGACAACCTGCTGCACTTCGGCCAATGGGAGGTGACCGTGGGGCCGGTGCTTGACGTGGAGCAGTTGCTGGCCGACGAGCATGTGCGCGCCAGGGCCTGCATCACCTGCATACCCGATGCCGACGGCCAGCCCCTGCCCATGCACAACGTCTTTCCGCGCCTGTCGCGCACACCCGGGTCCATCCGCAGCCTGGGCCCTGCGCTGGGAGAGCACCAGCACCTGGTGCCACCGGGCGCCTGTAGCGATCACCCTGCCCCGACCGAATGACCCCTCAGCCCATACAACGAAGGAGACATACCATGGCCTTTCTCAGGACTTTGCTCACCAGGGTCGCCACGGCGGCGGCCCTGGGCCACGTCGCCCTGCTCTCTGTGCCAGCCCACGCGGCCCCTGCGCAACTGGTCACCCTGGTGGTGCCTGCCGCGCCGGGCGGCTCCAACGACATCGTGGCGCGCGTCATGGAGCCGCTGCTACGCGGCGAACTCGACCGGCCCGTGGTGGTCGAGAACCGGGGCGGCGGCGGGGGCAATGTCGGCGCAGCCTACGTGGCACGCGCCGAAGCCGGCAGCAACATCTGGCTGCTGACATCGGCCAGCATCGTCACCATGAACCCCGGCTTGTTCGCCAACCCGGGCTTCGACACGCTGCGCGATTTCGTGCCCGTGGCCGGCATTGCCAGCGTGCCCCATGTGCTGTTGGTCAACAAGGACTTTGCGCCGTCCACCCTGCCCGAGCTGCTGGCCTTGCTGCGCAGGGAGCCGGGCAGGTACTTCTTCGGCTCTGCCGGTAACGGCACCTACTCGCACATCCTCATGGAATTCCTCAAGCGCGCCGAAAAGGTGGATGCCTCCCATGTCCCCTTCCGTGGCGTGGCCCCGGCCATGACCGAACTGATGGCCGGGCGCATACAGATGCTGATCAGCACCCTGCCTTCGGCCATGCCCTACCTGCAAAGCCGCGACGTCAAAGCCCTGGCCGTGTTCTCCGACCAGCGCAGCGAGTTCCTGCCCGACCTGCCCCTGGCCCGCGACACCGTTGCCGGCCTGGTTGGCGACCTGTGGATTGCGCTGTACGCGCCCAAGGACACACCCTCGCAGGAAGTGCAGCGCATGCGCCAGGCCGTGGACAAGGCCCAGGCATCACCCGGACTGCGCGAGAAATTCCGCAAAATGGGCGCCAGCGTCTACGCCCCCACGGCTGCAGAACTGCGGCTGCAGACGGCAGCCGACTTGGCACGCTGGAGCCAGTTGATCCGGCAGGCAGGCATCCAGGTGGACTAAGCAGCCGGCCCATTTCAAGACATTCCAGAGCATTCCAAGGAGACTCCATGAAACTGCTGAGATTCGGCCCCGAGGGCCAGGAAAAGCCCGGCCTGCTGGATGCCGAAGGCCAGATCCGCGACCTGTCCGCCCTGTTGGACGACTACACGCCCCGCCTGTTGGGCCGCGAGGCGCTGCGGGCCCTGGCCGCCATCGAACCCGCCAGGCTGCCCCTGGTGCAGGGCCCGGTGCGCATCGGCATGCCCTGGAGCGGCATGTCCAAGTTCGTTGCCATCGGCCTGAACTACCGCGACCATGCCGAGGAAGCCGGCATGCCCATTCCCAAGGAGCCCATCCTCTTCGCCAAATGGCCCAGCTGCGCCTGCGGCCCCGACGACGACATCCCCCTGCCTGAGGGCAGCACACGCATGGACTGGGAGGTGGAACTGGGCATCGTCATCGGCGAGCGCGCGCGCAATGTGTCCGTGGCCGATGCGCTGGAGCATGTGGCCGGCTACTGCCTTGCCAACGATGTGTCCGAGCGCGAATACCAGATCGACCGCAGCGGCGGCCAGTGGAGCAAGGGCAAGGGCTTCGACCGCTTCGGCCCCATCGGCCCCTGGCTGGTCACGCGCGACGAAGTGCCCGATCCGCAGGCCCTGCAGCTATGGCTGGATGTGAACGGGGAGCGCCGCCAGAGCGGCAGCACGCGCACCATGATCTTTGGCTGCGCCGAACTCATCAGCCACTGCAGCCGCGTGATGACGCTGGAGCCCGGCGACCTCATCATCACCGGCACGCCCCCGGGAGTCGGGATGGGCATGAAGCCGCCGCGCTATCTGAAGGCTGGCGATGTGATGGAGCTGGGGATCGAGGGGCTGGGGGTGCAGAGGCAGCGAGTGGTGTAGATCCACAAAAAAGCGGCTTCAAAAAGCCGCTTTATTTTTGAGCTGAACCAGCGCTCAGCTGCCCGCCACCTTCATCCGGTTGATCAGGATCGAGCCCACGGTCTTGGCGCCGTAGTTGTAGGCATCTGCGCCCACGGCCTCGATGCCCTTGAGCATGTCCTTGAGGTTGCCGGCGATGGTGATCTCATGCACGGGGAAGGCAATTTCGCCGTTTTCCACCCAGAAGCCGCTGACACCGCGCGAGTAGTCGCCGGTCACGTAGTTCACGCCCTGGCCCATGAGCTCGATCACGAACAGGCCCGTGCCCAGTTTCTTGAGCATGGCGGGCAGGTCGTCGCCGGCCTTGGTGCGGCGCGAGGTCATGACCAGGTTGTGCGATCCGCCGGCATTGCCGGTGGTCTTCATGCCCAGCTTGCGGGCCGAGTAGCTGGACAGGAAGTAGCCCTCGACGCGGCCGGCATCCACCACCTTGCGGGCCTGCACGCGCACGCCTTCCTCGTCGAAGGGCGAGCTGCCCTTGCCGCCGAGGATGAAGGGATCTTCCGTGATGTCGATGTGCTTGGGGAAGACGGGCTTGCCCAGCGAGTCGAGCAGGAAGGTGCTGCGGCGGTACAGCGCGCCGCCGCTGACGGCCTGCACGAAGCTGCCCAGCAGGCCTGCGGCCAGCGTGGACTCGAACAGCACCGGGCATTCGGTGGTCGGGATCTTGCGGCTGCCCAGGCGGCTCAGGGCGCGCTGGGCGGCGTAGCGGCCCACGGCTTCGGGCGAGGCCAGGTCGGCCGCGTTGCGCATGGAGCTGTACCAGGCGTCGCGCTGCATCTCGCCATTGCGGCCCGGCAGCGATGCGATGGGCGCCACCGACAGGCTGTGGCGCGAGCTGGCGTAGCCGCCACGGAAACCATTGGTGTGGGCACTGAAGAAATGGCTTTGCTGGGCCGAGACGCCCGCGCCTTCGCTGTTGGTGATGCGCTTGTGCGTGCGCAGCGCGGCTTCCTCGCATTGCAGCGCCAGTTCGGCCGCAGCCTCGCTGGTGAGGTCCCAGGGGTGGAACAGCTGCAGGTCGCGGTGGGTGCCGGGCTGGGCGATGTCGGCCGCATCGGGCAGGCCGGCCATGGGATCTTCGGCCGTGAAGCGTGCGATGTCGTAGGCGGCCTGCACGGTCTGCTGGATGGCGGCATCCGAGAAGTCCGAGGTGCTGGCGTTGCCACGGCGGTTGCCCAGGTAGACGGTCACGCCCAGCGACTTGTCGCGGTTGCGCTCCACGGTCTCCAAAGCCCCCTTGCGCACGCTCACGCTCAGGCCGCAGCCCTCGGAAGCCTCGGCCCCGGCGTTGGTGGCGCCGAGCTTCTTGGCGTGGACCAGGGCACGGTCCACCAAGTCTTCAAAAAACGGTTGGCTGTAGCTGAAGCCGGAATCAGCCTGCGGTTTGGCGGTGCTTGCCGAGCGGGGACGGGGTTTTTTCATAGCGGCGGCTATGATAGCCGCCACTGCAGCGCTCTCCGCGCCGCCACTGCATTTGTCCCCTACCCCATGTCACGCAAACCCAAAAAAGGCTACTACGTCAAAGGTCACTTCGTTGCCGAAGGCAGCGAACTCGACCTGCAGCTCAAGGCCGAACTCAAAGGCACCCCCGACTCCAGCAAGACGGATCTCAAGCGCGAGTCCGACGCCTTGCAGGACCTCGGCAAGGATTTGCTGACGCTGCGCTCCGACCTGTTCAAGCGCCTGCAATTGCCCGACCAGCTGGCCGATGCCCTGGCCGAGGCCAAGCGCATCACCAATTTCGAAGGCAAGCGCCGCCAGATGCAATTCGTCGGCAAGCTCATGCGCAAGCTGGACGAGACCGAGATCGCCGCCGTGCGCGCCGCGCTGGACGAGCAGCACAACGGCTCGGCCGCCGAGAAGATGGCCCTGCATGCGGCCGAGCAATGGCGCGACCGCCTGATTGCCGAGGAATCGGCCCTGTCCATCTGGCTGGACCATTTCCCCGACACCGACACCCAGCAGCTGCGCGCCCTGATCCGCCAGGCCCGCAAGGACATGCCTGGCGCCCATGAGGCCAATGTGCAGGAATCCACCGGCCTGGCCCAGCGCAAGGGCCGCGCCTACCGCGACCTGTTCCAGCTGGTTCGCCAGCAGTTGGGCGGCACGGGCCGCGAGACTGCCGAGGACGGTGACGGCGCTGGCGAGGAAGCTGACGATGAGTGAACCCGTCCATGACGCTGTGCGCATCGGCATCGTCTCGATCAGCGACCGTGCCAGCAGCGGCGTCTATGAGGACAAGGGCCTGCCGGCCCTGCAGGACTGGCTCACCCGCGCGCTCAGGAACCCCATCACGTTCGAGCCGCGCCTGATCCCCGACGAGCAGGCCGGCATCAGCGCCACGCTGATCGAACTGGTCGATGCAGGCTGCTCCCTGGTGCTGACCACGGGCGGCACCGGCCCCGCGCCGCGCGATGTCACGCCCGAAGCCACCCTGGCCGTGGCCGACAAGGAAATGCCGGGCTTTGGCGAGCAGATGCGCCAGATCAGCCTGGCCTTTGTGCCCACGGCGATTCTGTCGCGCCAGGTGGCGGTGATCCGCGGCAAGAGCCTGATCATCAACCTGCCGGGCCAGCCCAAGGCGATTGCCGAGACTCTGCAAGGCCTGCAAAACCCTGATGGCACGCAAACGGTCAACGGCATCTTTGCGGCCGTGCCCTATTGCGTGGACCTGATCGGCGGGCCTTATCTGGAAACGGATGACAGCGTGTGCAAGGCGTTCCGCCCCAAGAGCGCAGTGCGCACCGCGCGACCTGCGGCCTGAGCGCGCGGACACGGCAATCGACAAGCAGCCTGCGGGCTGCTTTTTATTTTTTCAGCCCCTTGAACCACCGCTGAATCCGGGCCCGCAATTGCCGCTTGCCGTCATCACCCAATGGCATGCCGCTTGCCAGTTTCAGTGCCGCATCGACCTGTACATGGCCATGCTCCATCAGTGCCATGCAAAACACCCGGTCCTTGTCGCGCCCCGCCTGGGCCTTGGAGAGGAAGAGATCCAGCACATCAAGGCAATAGCCGACGCGATCGTTGGTATTGCCGTTCTGGATACGGTGCAGCCGGTTTTGCCAGCCTGAGGCAAGCACTGCCGTGTCCGGGCCCACGCCCTGTGCGTAGTAGCCATTGGACTCGTGGAAGCGAGAGCCTTCGCCAATGGATCCGTCGATCCGGTCCGCCAGATCCGGAGCGTTGAGCGGATAGATGTCCGCCTCTGCGGACATCTTGAAAACCGGCTCGGGATACGGGATGGAGCCCAGGATTGCCTGGCTTCCCACGATGACGAATTCATACTCATTCGTCACATCCCCGCTCGCACGAATGATGTGCTCAAGATCCTCTCGGTTCATAGGCCCGCCCTGTATCTCCCAATGCAACGCCCCGCTTGAGATCCCCCACCTGCGCCAGTACCTGCTGGCGCACCTGTTCGGGCAGCACCGATGTCAGGGGCGAGGCCTGGCGCAGTTCCTGGGCCCTTCGCGTGCGGGCCAGGATGGTGCGCCAGCGGCCATTTTGCAAGACATCCTGCCACTGCCTCCACAGGCTGGCGGAATGCGAATCCCCCTGGCTCAACCACCTCTCCAACGTGTCCTGTGCCTGCTGCAGCAATGCCGGGTCAGATCGCACAAGGCGCACGGCTTCTTCATGCAATGCCAAGCTTTGCAGATCCTGCACTTCATGGCGCGCATCCTGCGCACGCACCAGAACCTGTACGACGGGCCTGGCATGGCGCGAACGGGCTGCGGCAGTTCCTGCGGGCGCGGGCTGCAGGGCGTCGCCCCCCAGCAATGCCAATTCTCCCCCTATGCCCAGTTCCGACATGACCCGCAGGTACGTGCCCATGGATGGCCCGGGATCGCCGGACTCGACTGCAGCGAGCGTGCTGCGGGATATGCCTACGCGCGAGGCCATCTCGACCGTGCCCAGCCCCTGCTCCTTGCGCAGACGCTTGAGCCGGTCACCGAACTGCAAAAGCAGTTGGCGCTGAAGAAGGGTGGACTTTTCTGGCGTTTTCATTTGTCTATTATTCTAAGCAAAACCTATATTTTTGATTGTTTTTCTAGACAAATTAATTTAAGACCAGTGCTTTCGCATCTCCAAGTCAAGGAACGGAAAAGCAGGTCCTGACGCGCTCACAAGCCACGGCCGGGATGCGCAGCGCATGGCGATCAATCAACGGACCGGCCACGTTGCAAGAATGAGCGGCTGTACTGTCGCACCGGGGCCACCAAGCCCGTGCTTGCCCCAATGCGGCAGGCCCCTGTCCCTGCCAGCATGGAATCACCCGGCCCCTGCGCAACAGCAGCGGGCTTTTTCCATCCAAAGCAAGGAGACTTCATGCAGCAACGCCCCAAGACATCGCTGATGACACCGCTGGCCCTGGCACTGTGCGCCGCCGCACTGGCAACGCCGGCCCTGGCGCAGCAGGACAAGGTTCGGATCGGCTTCATCACCGACATGTCCAGTCTCTATGCCGATGTCGAGGGCAAGAACGGCGCCGTGGCGATACAGATGGCCATTGACGACTACGGCGGCAAGCTGCTGGGCAAGCCCATCGAGCTGCTGACGGCCGACCACCAGAACAAGGCCGACATTGCCGCCAGCAAGGCGCGCGAGTGGATCGACACGCAGGGCATCAGCCTGGTGTTTGGCGGCACCAACTCGGCCACGGCCCTGTCCATGGCCAAGGTGGCGCAGGAGAAAAAGCGTGTCTTCATCGACAACGGCGCGGGCAGCTCGGCGCTGACCAACGAGCAGTGCAGCCCCTACACCGTGCACTACGCCTTCGACACCGTGGCCCTGGCCAAGGGCACGGGCGCGGCCGTGGTGGAGGCCGGCGGCAAGAGCTGGTACTTCGTGACGGCCGACTATGCCTTCGGCCATGCGCTGGAGGCCGATACCACCAAGATCATCGAGGCGCGTGGCGGCAAGGTGCTGGGCTCGGTCAAGACGCCGCTGAACGCCAGCGACTTCTCCAGCTTCATGCTGCAGGCGCAGAACTCCAAGGCCCAGATCCTGGGCCTGGCCAACGCGGGTGGCGACACCATCAACTCCATCAAGGCCGCGCGCGAGTTCGGCGTGACCAAGGACATGAAGCTGGCCGGCCTGCTGGTGTTCTTCACCGACGTGCACAGCCTGGGCCTGAAGAACACCCAGGGCATGCAGTTCACCACCAGCTGGTACTGGGACATGAACGATGCTTCGCGCAAGTTCGCCGATGCCTTCATGGCCAAGACCCAGCGCCGCCCCAGCGAGATCCAGGCGGCCGACTACTCGGCCACCATGAACTGGCTCAAGGCCGTGGAGAAGGCCGGCACGCTGGACGCCGACAAGGTCATGGCCACCTGGCGCGGCATGAAGATGGATGACTTCTTCGGCAGCGGCTACCTGCGCGAGGACGGCCGCTACGTGCACGACATGTACCTGATGGAAGTGAAATCCCCCGCCGAATCCAAGGGCACCTGGGACTACTACAAGCTGGTCAAGAAGCTGCCGGCCGAGCAGGTCTGGACGACGAAGGCAGAGAGCAAGTGCCAATACTGGCGCTGAACTTGCGGTGAGCCGGGGGGCAGCCCGGCCGCTCCCGCCCCTCGCCTTTCTCCACTGAATCTCCATGCCTTGGTCAATGCCGGGACATCGAACCGCGCCAGACTGGTAAGTTCGAGCATTGGGCGCGGCGCCGGGCAGGAACTTCTTCCCCTGCGGCCGACCGCGCGGCAGGGGAAGAATGAAGTTCAATCGCAAGTGGACCATTGGCGCCGTGGTGGGCGCCTGCATCATCGCCGGGGGCACACTGTGGAAGGCCAGCGCCAAGCCCGCCACCCGGTACGCGACGGCCGCCGTCACCGTGGGCAACCTGGAGCAGACCGTGCTGGCCGTGGGCCGGCTGCATGCCAAGGAGCTGGTCGCCGTGGGCGCCCAGGTCTCCGGACAGGTCAAGCGCCTGCATGTGGAACTGGGCCAGCAGGTCAAGGCCGGCGACCTGATCGCCGAAGTCGATGCCCAGCCGCAGCGCATCAAGCTGCGCAATGCCGAGGCCTCGGTCACCGCGCTGCAGGCGCAGCTCGCCGCGCGGCGCGCGGCCCTCGTCCAGGCCCGGCTCACCTTCCAGCGCCAGCAGGAACTGCTGCAGGCCGACGCCACCTCGCGCGCCGACCATGAGGCCGCCAAGGCGGCGCTGGACACGGCCCAGGCCGAGGTCGGCGCCCTGCAGGCCCAGATCGAGCAGGCACGCACCCAGGTGGAGACCGAGCGCATCAACCTGGGCTACACCCGCATCGTCGCGCCCATGGACGGCGTGATTGTGGCCGTGGTCACCAAGCAGGGCCAGACACTGAACTCCTTCCAGACCACGCCCACCATCGTCATGCTGGCCAAGCTCGACGTGATGACCGTGCGTGCCGAGATTGCCGAGGCCGACGTGGACAAGATCCAGCTCGGCCAGACCGCATGGTTCACCACGCTGGGCAGCAACCGCCAAAAACACATGGCGAAGATTGAGCGCATCGAGCCCGCACCCACCTCCATCGTCAATGACGCGGGCGGCGGTGCCTCGCCCGCTGCGGCCACGCCCGCCGCCAAGGCCATCTACTACAACGCCCAGTTCGACGTGCCCAACCCGGACGGCAAGCTGCGCCCTTCCATGACCGCCCAGGTCACCGTGCGCGTGGCCCAGGCCGACAAGGCCGTGCTGGTGCCGGCCGCCGCACTGGGCAGCCGGGCAGAGGACGACAGCTACACCGTGCGCGTGCGCGACGGCGAAGGCAAGGTCGCCGAGCGCAAGGTGCGCATCGGCCTGCGCACCAATGCCCAGGCCCAGGTGCTGTCGGGCCTGGAGGCGGGCGAGCAGGTGGTGATCGGCGAGGCGGGCCCGAACAACGCCCCCGCCGCAGACCCCATGGGAATGTGAGCATGGACCAGCCATTGCTGCAAATGCGGGGACTGCGCAGGGAGTTCCCCGCCGGTGACACCACGGTCGCCGTGCTCAAGGACATCGACCTGACCATCGAGGCCGGCGAGATGGTGGCCATCGTCGGCGCCTCGGGCTCGGGCAAGTCCACGCTGATGAACATCCTCGGCTGCCTGGACCATCCGACCTCGGGCAGCTACCGCATCGCCGGCCGCGAGACCGGCGAGCTGGGCCCCGATGCGCTGGCCGCGCTGCGGCGCGAGCATTTCGGCTTCATCTTCCAGCGCTACCACCTGCTGGCCGACCTCACGGCCCAGGGCAATGTGGAGCTGCCATCGGTCTACGCCGGCACGGCGCCCACGGACCGCCATGCGCGCTCGGCCGCCCTGCTCGAACGCCTGGGCCTGGCCGACCGCATGCAGCACCGGCCGGGCCAGCTGTCGGGCGGGCAGCAGCAGCGCGTGTCCATCGCCCGCGCGCTGATGAACGGCGGCGCCGTCATCCTGGCCGACGAGCCCACGGGCGCGCTGGACAAGGCCAGCGGCGAGCAGGTCATGCGCATCCTGCAGGAGCTGCATGCCGACGGCCACACCATCATCCTGGTCACGCACGACATGGCCGTGGCGGCCCACGCCTCGCGCGTGATCGAGATCAGCGACGGCGCCATCATCGCGGACCGGCGCAGCGCCCCGCATGAAAGCAAGCCCCCGCTGGAGGCCACAGCCGCCCCGCGCGCCGCCTCCTGGCGCATGTTCGGCGACCGCTTCGGCGAAGCGCTGCGCATGGCGCTGCGGGCCATGAACGCGCACCGCCTGCGCACCTTCCTGACCATGCTGGGCATCATCATCGGCATCTCTGCCGTGGTCTCGGTGGTGGCGCTGGGGCGCGGCGCGCAGCAGCAGGTGATGAACCAGATCAGCGAGCTGGGCACGAACACGCTGGACATCTTCCCGGGCAAGGACTTCGGAGACACGCGCGCCGCCGCCATCGAGACCCTGGTCGCCGCCGATGCCCAGGCCCTGGCCGAGCAGCCCTACGTGGACAGCGCCACGCCCAATGTGTCGGTCAGCGTCACGGCGCTGTACCGCGAGAACGCGGCCATGGCCCAGGTGACGGGCGTGGGCTTCGAGCACTTCCGCGTGAAGGGCCTGCGCCTGGCGTCAGGGCGGTTCTTCGACCAGCGCGACGTGGACCTGCACGCCCAGGTCGCGGTCATCGACCAGAAGGCCGCCACCGCGCTCTTCCCCGGCAACCCCAGCCCGCTGGGCGAGGTGGTGATGCTGGGCGAGATGCCCGTGGAGATCGTGGGAGTTCTGCGCCCCGCGCAAAACAGCTTCGGCGGCTCCACGCCCACCTTCTTCGTGCCCTACACGGCAGCCGCCACGCGCCTGGTCGGCAAGTACCACCTGGACAGCATCACGCTGCGCATCAAGGACGAGGTGCCGGCCGAGATCGCGCTGAAGGCGGCCACCAGCCTGCTCACGGAACGCCACGGCACCAAGGACTTCTTCGTCTGGAACTCCGACCAGATCCGCCAGGCCATCACGCGCACCAGCACCACGCTGACGCTGCTGGTCTCGGCCATCGCCATGATCGCGCTGCTGGTGGGCGGCATCGGCGTGATGAACATCATGCTGGTGTCGGTAACCGAGCGCACGCGCGAGATCGGCGTGCGCATGGCCATCGGCGCGCGCCAGTCGGACATCCTTCAGCAGTTCCTGATCGAGGCCGTGCTGGTCTGCATCGTGGGCGGCATCCTGGGTGTCTCTCTGGCGCTGAGCCTGGGCCTGGCAGTGAGCCTGTCGGGCTCCAGCTTCCAGCTGTCGTTCTCGGCCGCCTCCATCGTGCTGGCCGTCGCCTGCTCCTCGCTCATAGGCATCACCTTCGGCTTCCTGCCCGCGCGCAGCGCGGCGCGGCGGGGCCCCCGCCCCGGCCCGGCGAGCGGGTGGGCAGGATTTGGGGAAC
>NZ_JACVUR010000062.1:0-26831 GCF_016516495.1 Delftia sp. S65 | reverse complement strand
CCTCCGCCCCCTCCACCGCCGCCGAAACGCCCCGCCGCAGCTGGGGCCAGACCCTGCGCGTCTATGCCGAGCCGGCCAGCCTGCGCATGCTGGCCCTGGGTTTTTCGGCAGGCCTGCCGCTGCTGCTGGTGCTGGGCACGTTGTCGTTCTGGCTGCGCGAGGCCGGCGTGGACCGCACCACCATCGGCTACCTGAGCTGGGTGGGCCTGGCCTATGCCTTCAAGTGGGTCTGGTCGCCGCTGGTGGACCGCATGCCGCTGCCGCTGCTCACGCGCTGGCTGGGGCGGCGGCGCGGCTGGCTGCTGTTCGCGCAGATGCTCATCGTCGCCGGGCTGTGCGGCATGGCGTTCAATGATCCGCGCGTCTCGCTCACGCCGCTGGTGTGGTGCGCGCTGGCCGTGGCCTTCGGCTCGGCCACGCAGGACATTGCGCTGGACGCCTACCGCATCGAATCGGCCGACACCGAGCGCCAGGCCGCGCTGGCCGCCACCTACCAGACCGGCTACCGGCTGGCCATGATCTGGGCCGGTGCCGGCGTGCTGTGGCTGGCCGCCCGAGCCGAGGTGGCGGGCACGGCGGGCTACCAGAGCGGTGCCTGGCAGGTGGCCTACCTGGCCATGGCCGCCTCCATGGCCGTGGGCATGCTGACCGTGCTGCTCTCGCCGGAACCGGTGCCACGCCCGCTGGCGCCTGCCCGCAACGCGGCCGAGTGGCTGCGTGGCGCGCTGGTCGAGCCCTTCGCCGACTTCCTGGGCCGCTACCGCTGGCAGGCGCTGCTGGTGCTGGGCCTGATCGCCATCTACCGCATCAGCGACGTGGTCATGGGCATCATGGCCAACCCCTTCTACGTGGACATGGGCTTCACCAAGGACGAAGTGGCCGCCGTGACCAAGGTGTACGGCGTGATCATGACGCTGGCGGGCGCCTTCCTGGGCGGGGCGCTGGCCATGCGCTGGGGCGTGATGCGCGTGCTGATGCTGGGCGCCGCGCTGTCGGCCGCCACCAACCTGCTGTTCGCCTGGCTGGCCACACGCGGCCATGACGTGAATGCGCTGGTCTGGGTGGTGAGCGCGGACAACCTGGCCGGCGGCATCGCCTCGGCGGCCTTCATCGCCTACCTGTCGGGGCTGACCAATGTGCAGTACTCGGCCACGCAGTACGCGCTGTTCAGCTCCATGATGCTGCTGGCGCCCAAGTGGCTGGCCGGCTTCTCGGGCGCCTTTGTCGATGCGCATGGCTACGTGAGCTTCTTCCAGGCCACGGCCCTGCTGGGCCTGCCCGTGCTGGTGCTGATCGCGCTGGCCTCGCGCGTGCATGCGGTGCGGCCCGCGCAACGCAGCAGTTGAGCGGCTGGCCGCAGGCTGCGCTGTTTTACCGAACTTTACGCAAGCGACAAGCACGGCTGACGGGGCGCTGCGAGCATCGTCGCAATACGACGCCAGGCCCCAGCATGAATACACTGCCCTCCATGAGTACGCACCATCTTCTGATGATCGAAGACGACACCCGCCTCGCGCAGATGGTGGGTGACTACCTGGGCAACAACGGCCTGCAGGTCACGCACATGGGCGATGCCCGCAGTGGCCTGGAGCAGCTGCAGCCCGCCGACGGCGTGCCGGGCGCCGACCTGCCCGACCTCGTCATCCTCGACCTCATGCTGCCCGACATGGACGGCCTGGAGGTCTGTCGGCGCATCCGCGCCCTGCCCGGCCCCGCAGCCCAGGTGCCGGTGCTGATGCTCACGGCCAAGGGCGACCCCATGGACCGCATCATCGGCCTGGAGATCGGCGCCGACGACTACCTGCCCAAGCCCTTCGAGCCGCGCGAGCTGCTGGCGCGCATCCGCGCCATCCTGCGCCGGCGCGGCGGCGGCGAGGGCTCGGCCGCAGGCCAGCCGACCACGGCACTGCGCTTCGGCAGCCTGGAGATCGACCGCGACGCGCGCAGCGTCACCGTGGCGGGCCAGCCCTGCGAGCTGACCTCCTACCAGTTCGACCTGCTGGTCACGCTGGCCGAGCGCGCGGGCCGCGTGCTCACGCGCGACCAGATCATGGAGGCCGTGCGCGGCCGCGAGCTGGAGGCCTTCGACCGCTCCATCGACGTGCACATGGGCCGCATCCGCGCCGCCATCGAGGCCGACCCCAAGGCGCCCAAGCGCATCCTCACGGTGCGCGGCGTGGGCTACGTCTTCGCCAAACAACAAGACTAGCCAAGCGAATGAAGCTGCTATCGCTCTTCTCCCAGCGCCTGTACCTGCGCATCTGGCTGGCCGTGGTCGGCGGCGTGGCCGTGCTCACGCTGACGGTGGCATGGGCCTGGCAGATCGCGGCCGAGCAGAACGCGCAGAACGTGCAAAGCGCCAGCTCGCCGCCCTCGCGCGACGTGGCCATGCGCGACGGCCAGGGCAACGTGATCGCCCAGGGCCGTGCGCGGCGCCTGCCCGGCCCGCCCGAGGAGGGGCTGCGCTTCGAGATCGAAGGCACGGACGGCCAGACCTACATGCTGCACATGGCGCCGCGCCCGCCGCGCGGCGACCGCCCGCCGCACGACGGTGCAGCCGCCTTCTGGCTGCGCCCGCCCTTCGGCTTTCTGTGGCTGCTGGGCCTGGTGGGCGTGGCCGTGGCCGTGGGCGTGTTCCCCATCATCCGCCGCCTGCTCAAGCGGCTGGAGAACCTGCAGCGCGGCGTCAAGCGCTTTGGCGAGGGCGACCTGTCGGTGCGCGTGCCCGAGCACGGCAGCGACGAGGTGGCCGACCTGGCCCACCAGTTCAACGCCGCCGCCGCGCGCATCGAGACCCTGGTGACCTCGCACAAATCGCTGCTGGCCAATGCCTCGCACGAGCTGCGCTCGCCGCTGACGCGCATCCGCATGGGCCTGGAATTCATGGGCGACGACCCGGCCAGCGCCCGCGCGCGCGCCGAGATCCAGCGCAACATCAGCGAGCTGGACCAGCTGGTGGACGAGATCCTGCTGGCCAGCCGGCTGGAGACCTATGAGGGCGACGTGGGCACGATCGAGCCCGTGGACCTGATCGGCCTGGCCGCCGAGGAATGCGCACGCGTGGATGCCGACCTGGACCTGCAGTCCACCGACGCGCTGGAAGTGCCCGGCATCTCCAAGCTGCTGCGCCGTGCCGTGCGCAACCTGCTGGAGAACGCGCGCCGCTACAGCCAGGGCGCCATCACGCTGGAGCTGGCGCGCCAGGACGCCATGGCCGAGATCCGCATCTGCGACCACGGCCCCGGCGTGGCGCCGGCCCACCGCGAGCGCATCTTCGAGAAGTTCTTTCGCCTGCCCGGCGCCAGCGAGCGCTCGGGCGGCGTGGGCCTGGGCCTGGCCCTGGTGCGCTCCATCGCCCAGCGCCACGGCGGCAGCGTGCACTGCGAAGGCCGCGCC
The DNA here is from genome assembly GCF_016516495.1 of Delftia sp. S65. Taxonomy (NCBI): domain Bacteria; kingdom Pseudomonadati; phylum Pseudomonadota; class Betaproteobacteria; order Burkholderiales; family Comamonadaceae; genus Delftia; species Delftia sp. S65. Next base: position 23,435 of record NZ_JACVUR010000062.1, on the reverse strand, counting down.
GACGGCCAGCCGGGCGCCTGCTTCGTGCTGCGGCTGCCGCTGGCCTGAGCTGCCGCCTGCGGCTCAGCCGCGCCGGTGCTGCCACTCCACACGTTCCACCAGGTCCCTGAGCAGGTCGAAATGCCAGCGGGTGCGCTTGAGCAGGCGGCCGTAGCGCGAGCGGGGGAAGCGGTAGGCGCCATCGGCCAGTTCGATGGCGCAGGACGCCAGGTGCCACTGCTGCTCGAACGCCTGGTGGCTGTCCGGTGGGTCGGCGCGCATGCGGCGTATGTGCGCCAGCGCCAGCTCCACCGCGCATTCCACGTCGAACTGGCGGGCCTTGCGGTCGGGCTTTTTGCCACAGACCTCGGCCAGGGTGACCAGCCTCCCCTCGATGACGACCAGACAGACATGCATGGCCTGCCACGCGCTGGGCCAGTCGGAAGGCCTTGCGGCTTGCGACCGCTTGGGCAACGGCTGCGCCTGCACTGCCGCGCCGGCAGTGTTTTTGGGGGATGTCATGGGGTCAGCCCTCCTGATAGAGAAGAGGGCTGGAAGGGGCAAGCGCAGCGCTGGGGCTGGCAAGTATGGGGAGGGTCATGGTCTGTTTTCCTACGAGATCACAGAAAACCACCGGTTGAGTTTCTACGCACAACAGGTGGGCGTGGTGGTTAGAAACACGTCCGTAGCCGTGCGGGCGTCCTTGCGGATAGCCCCCACCACGCCCGAAACCATGCGGACAGGCGCAAGCAAATGCGCCAATCCGACGAGATAAGGCATGACAAAGCCCCGCTTTAAGGTGGGGGCTGCAACCTCACGGAAGGTGTTTCTACGCACCGGGCCTTTCGGCTTGCGGCCAGTTTAACGGGGCCAGGGCGGGCCGGCCAGCCGAGCCTTGGCAGCCATACCCGTTTGATCGCTGGCCGTGCGGTGCGTGCAGTGCTCGGCGGCGGGTCAGCCAAGCGTTTTTGTCCTCGAGTACACCCTCAGATTCCGGCTTTCGCCAAACCCATGCCGCTCCAAAAGCTGGGCAGCCTGAGGATTGAGGGCCTCTGCATAAATGGTGGTGTGGCCAATATCCTGCAGGAATTTCTGCATGAGGAGCCTGCCGATACCCCGCCGCTGCAGTCCGGGGTCCACGACGATTTCACTGAGGTGCGTGACCATGGCGCCGTCGGTGAAGCCGCGCAGGAAGCCGACAGCACCGCCGGTGGTGGTCGCCAGCAGGTAGTAGGAAGCACTGAACATCTGCCGAAGCAGGCCTTCCGGATAGCTGCTGCCCCAGCCATTGGAGACGTATATCTTCTCTATATCTTTGAAATACGCATCGATATTGTCCTGGCGCTTCAGGATGGCGTAGTCCTGGTGCATATGCATCTCCCCCATTCAAACGCAATCCCACGATGATGGTGCACCGGATCGGGCACATCGTCGCAGACAGCTCTGGCTCGCCATGGAAGGCGATGAGCGGGATTCAGCCCCGCAGGTAGCGGTCGGCGATGCTGCCGGGCACGTAGAGGCCGCGCTCCAGGTAGAAGTCCAGCTTCTTGCGGTCGGGGGCGCGCAGCTTGATCAGCGGCACGGGCGCCTGTTCGGTGCGCGAGAACATCAGGCGGATCTTGAGCGGGGTGCGGCCCCAGTTACCCTGCACGTGCAGGAAGAAGGGGCCGTCCTCGGCCTTGGCCAGCCGCAGGCGGTAGCTGCCACCGGCGCGCAGCACGCGCTGCATGGCCAGGTGCATGCTGAGGTAGGCGGGCATGTCGATGCCCTGGCGCAGTTGCTCGTATTCGCCGGCCTGCTGGAGCTGGGCGATATAGGCCTCGCCCGTCTGCGGCAGGACCTGTTCCACGTATTCCTTGTGCAGAGCAGCGATGAAGGCGCTGCCCGGAGGCGCGGCCATGAGCCAGTTCTCGACCACAGGCACCTGCGGGTCGCGGGTGTAGCGCTCCAGATAGTAGGCAACGAGGTCGGCGCCGCTGCGCTGCTGCTGCTCCAGCAGCCAGTCCAGCGGCTCGGTGAGGATGGTGCTGGCATCCAGCCAGATGCCGCCGTGGCGGTGCAGCAATTCCAGGCGCAGCCAGTCCGAGCGCTTGGCCACGGGCAGCTGCTGCAGGTTGCCGGGCAGTTGCGGCACGTACTGCGGCAGTTGCGCATCGTTGAGGATGCGCAGGCTGTAGCCGGGGTTCAGGCGGGCCCAGTTGTCAAAGCAGCGCTGTATGAGCAGGGGCACCGAGTCGCCATTCCAGTAGGCCCAGATGATGCGGGGTATGGGCGTGGAGACGGGCACGGGCGCCGCAGGCCCGATGTCATGGCTGCGGAAGTCAGGCGCGGGGCCCTGCTCCAGGCGGCGTGGGAAGGTGGCGTAGAAGCGCCGCATGCCGGCCGCCAGCCACAGCTCGCCCCGGGTTTTCAGTTTCAGGCCGCTCATGCAGGGGCTCCCGGTGTTCCCAGTTGCTGCGCGCGGCGCTCCCAGCTACGCAGCTTCCATGCGCGCAGCCACCAGCCGCGCCGCAGATAGACCTGGCGCAGGGCGGGCAGGGACAGCGGGGAGATGCGGCCGAAGTCCGCCAGGAACTGCTGGGCCAGTGCCTGCCGCTGCGCGGGCGGCATGTCCCGCTGCCGGTAGAGAAAGCGCAGGGCGCCGATGAGGTTGCGCGCGGCCTGGTGCGCCCAGGCGAAGTGCAGGCGCCCGTCATTGCGCAGCGCATCGTCCTGCAGGGCTTGCACGGCCTGCGCCAGCGGCCACAGGGCGGCGGACTGGTCTGCTGCCTTGGCCGGCGTCATGGACGCAAGGATGGAGTTGGCACGCTGCCGGTAGGCCACCCAGGGCTGGGGGTGGTAGTAGAAGCTGCTGCAGCGCAGCGCCATCTGCGGCATGGTCATCATGTCTTCGAAGTAGCGGCCTGCAGGAAAGCGCAGGCCCGCATCCCACAGGCTGCGGCGCGAGATCTTGGACCAGGCATGCAGCTGCCCCGTGCGCAGCAGGCCGGCCAGCAGGGCACCCCGGTCCTGCGAGCGCTGCAGCGTGGGGCCCTGGAAGCTGTGCCGGTGCGCCTCGCCGCGCAGGCGGTGCTTGAGGCGCGGGGCCTCGCGCCAGACGGAGAAGTCGCAGAGCACGGCATCGGGCGCATGTTGTTGCACGATGGCCGACAGCCCGGCAATCGCGCCGGGCAGCAGCTTGTCGTCGGAGTCCAGGAACCACAGGTAGTCGCCCGTGGCCGCATCGATCATGGTGTTGCGCGCCGCGCTCAGGCCGGCATTGCGCTCATGCTGCATGAGTTGCAGGCGGCCGGGCCAGCGCTGGTCCAGCTGCTGCATCAGGGCCCAGGAGCCATCGGTGGAGCAGTCGTCCAGCACCAGCACCTGCACGCCGGCATCGGCCTGGTCCATGACGGACTGCAGGCAGTCCTCCAGGTAGGGCAGCACGTTGTAGACGGGCACCAGGATGCTGAGCCAGGTCACGGACGCTCCCCCTGCAGCAGGCGGGCGAACAGGTCTTCGTACTGGCCGGTCATGCGCTGCAGGCTGTAGTGCGACAGGGCTTCCTGCCGCGCTGTGGCGGCCATGCGCACGGCGGCCTCGTCATCCTGCAGCGCCTGCTGCAGGGCGTCGGCCAGCGATTCAGGGTCGGCGTGCGCGGCCAGCAGGCCGTTGTCGCCGGGCCGCACCACTTCCTGCACGCCCACCACGCGGCTGCCCACCACCACGCAGCCCGCCGCCATGCCTTCCAGCAGGGACAGGGGCATGCCCTCGTAGTGCGTGGACAGCACGCAGACGCGGTGCGCACGCAGCAGGCCGGGCACGTCGTTGCACATGCCGATGAATTGCACCTGGTCCTGCAGACCCAGTTCGGCGCTGAGCCGCTGCGCCGCCTGCTGGGCGCGCGCCTTGCCGCCGCCGGCCAGGGTCAGCGTGGGCTTGAGGCCGCGCTGTCGCAGCACCACCAGCGCGCGCAGCAAGGTGGCATGGTCCTTTTGCCGCGCAAAGCGCGCGGCCATGACGATGTCCGGGCGGCGCTGCAGCAAGGGGGTCGGCTCCTGCAGATAGGGCTCGGGCCGGATGCCGTTGCTGATGGCCATCAGCTTGGCTGCAGGAAATCCACGGTCCTGCAGGCTCTGGCGCACGCCTTCGGAGCAGCCGACGATGGCGGCCGTGCGCTCGGTCAGCCACAGGGCCTGCGCCAGCCGCCAGCGCGTGTAGCGCTCGCGCGAGTTGTGTTCCACATGCACCAGGCAGGGCACGCCGGCCCACAGCGCGGCAAAGCGGCCCCAGAGGTGGTCGCTGAAACCATGGGCGACGACGATGTCCGGGCGGAAGTCCAGGCAGATGCGGCGCAGCTGCCAGACGGTGGCGGCATGGGACCAGCCCGCCACCACATCGACATCGATGCCGCCGTCGCGCAGCTTCTGCACGCGTTCATCGGAGGTATTGCGCTTGCGCCGCAGCACCAGCCTGGCGTCGAAGCGGCCCGATGCGCGGTGCGCGGACACCAGATCCACCGCCACCTGGGTGGCACCCGAGAAGCCGCCCGTCACGAAGTGCAGCACCCGGGGCCGGGCCGTGGTGGCGCGCTCCGTCACCGCACGGCTCCGCTGGCCCTTTCCAGGCCATGCAGCGATGACCACAGGGCCACCACGAGGAAGACGAAGAAGACGATGCCGCTGTTGTGCACGAAAAATTGCTGTGACATGCCGAACGCCAGGTACATGGCTGGCATCAGGCTGCCCAGGATACGCAGCAGCAGGGCCTCGCGCCAGGGGGTGCTGTCCGCAGGCCACAGCGCCATGCGCCGCCGCGAGGGCCAGAACAGCCACAGCAGCGAGATGAACAGCGCTGCCTGCAGCAGAACGCCCGGCACGCCGAGCTTGACCCAGATGTCCAGGAAGTCGTTGTGGATGAAGTTGTATTCGCGGATGGACTGGCCATAGCTGCCGGCGTCCACGCGCCGGTGCATCTCGTCCACATAGCCCTGCATGCCCCAGCCCAGCAGAGGCTTCTCGCCGATCATCTGCACGGCCAGCCGGTACTGCTCCAGCCGGGTGCCCAGCGAGGTGTTGGAGTTGCCGGCATGAAGGTAGGTGCTCACATCCAGGTAGACCTCATCCACGCGCTCGCTGACGCGCGGGATGAAGGCCATCACGGTGGCCAGCGCCACCACAATTGCAGCGCAGCCCAGCAACAGGCGCCCGAAGTACTGCGGGCGGTACATGCGCACCAGCACCATCAGCATGAAGAACATCGGCAACAGCGCCAGCCACCCGCCGCGCGAGCCCGACAGCAGCGAAGCCAGCGCCCCCAGCGCTGCAGCCGCCAGCACCAGCAGGCGCCAAAGCAGGGAGCGCTGGTGCCAGAAGGACACGGCATAGATGCAGGAGAAGCAGCCCAGCAGCAAGGCCATGTTGCCCCACTGGATGGCATTGGTGTAACCCGTGGCCCGTTCCATGCCCAGCACGCAGACCTGCCACAGGGCCATGAAGCCCGCGCCTGCGCTGCCCAGCGGAATGCCCCACAGGAAGATCCGCGCCGTGGGCGGATAGCACATGGCGAACAGCAGGCTGACCGCGCCCAGGATGAATTTCACGGGCCGGTCGAACTGCCCGGTGCCCCCGTCCAGCACGGACAGGAAGTACCACATCACCGCCATGCCCATGAACAGCGCGACCAGCAGCCAGGTGCCGTTGGAGTGCCGGTATCTGACCCAGCGAGGCAGAAAACACAGGGCGCCCAGGACCATGAGGCCGGCGCCATAGGAATAGCCCGAGCGCAGCCACAAGGCCAGCCCGGGCACCAAAATAGCGGCCAGGGTCGTGAGGAGCCCTGGCAGCTTCGACTTGTCAAATCTCATCAAGACCGCAACTTTCTGCCCCAAAATGCGGGCATTCCGCTTTCCATCCGCTCATGAAAAAAATTCCTGCGGTCTTATTCAGGCTGCTCCATCGCTGGGCGGCGCCTTCCAAAATCGGCGCAGATTACACCATGCCTGCGCCCTTGCAGCTGCCCCCATCGCCCCCGGCAGCCGATGGTCTTGCAGCGGAAATCCCGAAAACGATCTGGACGTACTGGAACCAGTCCGGCCTGGATCCCTTCGTCCAGCAGTGCGTGGACAGCTGGCGGCGGCAGTGCCCGGATCACCAGGTCATCGTCGTGACGCCAGAGAACCTGGGCCAGTACGTCGCCTGCGGCGACCTTCCTGCGGCGTTTGCCGAACTCCATCCCACCAAGCAATCGGACTGGCTTCGCCTGTACCTGGTGGCACACCACGGCGGCTACTGGTTCGACGCCACCACGCTGCTGACCGCGCCACTGGACTGGATGAGCGCCTGCCCCGGCGCAGGCGCTGCCGAGCTGGCAGGCTTCTACCTTGAGGGCTTCACCAGGGACAGGCGCTACCCCGTGATCGAAAGCTGGTCATTCTGCGCTCCGGCCGGCTCGCGCTTTGTATCGGAATGGCAAAAGGAGTTTCACCAGGCGCTGATCGTGGACGGCCCCGAGGCCTATCTGCAGCGCCTGCAGTCGCGGCCCGACGCCGCCGAGGTGCTGCAGGGCATTCCCGATCCAAATTACCTTCTGATCCATGTGACGGCCCAGCAGGTGATGCGGCGCCTGCCCGATGCCCGGCTCACGCTGTTCAAGGCCGAGGACACGGCCTTCTTCTATCACTCTGCCCTGCGCTGGAAGTGGTACCTGCTCTACCCCCAGCTGTGCCTGGCGAAGGCGCCGCAGGTGGCGGCGCCCATCGTCAAGCTGCGCGGCGGGGAGCGGCGCCACTTCACGGACATGCTGGCTTTGCACGGAGGTGCTGCGCCCGGCAGCATCTGGAGCCGCGCGCTGTCCGCGCGCTGAGACACACAAAGCGGGCCGAGGCCCGCTTTGTTCAATGCCCGCCTGCGAAGACTTCGCCGGCTTTCAGGCGGTACAGCGTGCCGCAGTAGGGGCACTTGGCTTCGCCGGTGTGGGCCACGTCCAGGTAGACCTTGGGATGGCTGTTCCACAGCTTCATGTCGGCCTTGGGGCTGGGGCAGAACACGCCGCCCTGGGCGTTGAGGTCCTTGGCCGCCAGTTCGACGGTGGCATTCGTTGTCATGCTTGCTTATCTCTTTCGTGGGTCTCTAGGGATGTTCAGACCCGAGTCAGCCAATGGGCGTACTTGGGGTTGCGGCCGTTGACGATGTCAAAGAAGGCCTGCTGGATCTTTTCGGTGAGGGGGCCGCGGCTGCCCGCGCCGATCTCGATGCGGTCCACCTCGCGGATGGGCGTGACTTCGGCGGCCGTGCCGGTGAAGAAGACTTCATCGGCGATGTACAGCTCGTCGCGCGTGATGCGCTTTTGCACCACTTCCAGGCCCAGGTCCTTGCAGATGTGCATCACGGTGTTGCGCGTGATGCCGTTGAGCGCGCCGGCCGACAGGTCGGGCGTGTAGACCACGCCATCCTTGATGACGAAGATGTTCTCGCCCGAGCCTTCGGAGACGAAGCCCGAGGCGTCCAGCAGGATGGCCTCGTCGTAGCCGTCGTCCAGCGCCTCGGTGTTGGCCAGGATGGAGTTGGTGTAGTTGCTCACCGCCTTGGCCTGGCTCATGGTGATGTTCACATGGTGGCGCGTGAAGCTGGAGATCTTCACGCGGATGCCGCGCTGCATGCCTTCTTCGCCCAGGTAGGCGCCCCAGGCCCAGGCCGCGACCATCAGGTGGATGGTGTTGCCCTTGGGGGAGACGCCCAGCTTGCGGTCGCCGATCCAGGTCAGCGGGCGCAGGTAGCACGATTCCAGCTGGTTGGCGCGCACGACCTCGACCTGGGCCTGGTTCACCGCTTCCTGGGTGAACGGGATCTGCATGCGCAGGATCTTGGCGCTGTTGAACAGGCGCTTGGTGTGGTCTTCCAGGCGGAAGATGGCCGTGCCCTGCTCGGACTTGTAGGCCCGCACGCCCTCGAATGCGCCGCAGCCGTAGTGCAGCGTGTGGGTCAGCACATGGATCTTGGCATCGCGCCAGTCCACCAGCTGGCCATCCATCCAGATCTTGCCGTCACGGTCGGCCATCGAGGGAACAACGGGGCTCATAGGAACATCCTTGGGGGTATTGAACAGAACACCAACCCGGTATTTTAGGGCGCAGGGGCTGCCTCGGGGGCCGCAGACGCCGGCTCGGGCTCGGGCGTGGGGCGTACCAGGGTCCACTTCATGAGACGGCCACTCTTGAACTCGCAGGTCACATGCGACTGCGTGCCGTCGGTCCAGCGGTAGATCTCGGGCTGCTGGCCCTCCTCGGACAGGCGCTCGCCCAGGGAGCGCGTCATGGCCACCACGTGCATCAGCGAGACCTTGGGCTTGAGCTTGACGTTGAGCATGACGGCGCTGCCCACATAGCCCATGGGCCGGTCCGCGGCCTTCCTCATGATGGACATCAGCCGCGTGAAATGCAGCAGCAGCCACATCATGATGCCGCCGCCCACGGCGACCACACCCATCCAGCCATAGGACTGGTGCGCAGCCACCAGCAGTACGAGCAGGCCCAGAGGAATCAGGATATTGCGCAAATTCATGGCGCCGATTGTCTTATGGAGGCGCCGCAGGGCCGCTGCGGACAGTGCGTATGCCCCCGCAATGCGCTCGGCAAGCGCGTCAGCCCATCCCTCGGACGATGTTCATGGCCTCGTCCACGCGTTCGACGGCATGAACGGTCAGACCCGGGATGGCCTTCTTGGGCGCATTGGCCTTGGGTACCACGGCCATGGTGAAGCCCAGCTTGGCGGCTTCCTTCAGGCGCTCCTGGCCGCGCGGTGCGGGGCGCACTTCGCCGGCCAGGCCCACTTCGCCAAAGGCGAGGAATCCCTTGGGCAGGGCGCGGCCACGCAGGCTGGAGGTGATGGACAGCATGACGGCCAGGTCGGCCGCAGGCTCGCTGATGCGCACGCCGCCCACGGCGTTGACGAACACATCCTGGTCCGCGCAGGCCACACCCGCGTGGCGGCTGAGCACGGCCAGCAGCATGGCCAGCCGGTCGCGATCCAGGCCCACGGACAGGCGTCGCGGCGCGGGGCCGCCCTGATCGACCAGGGCCTGTATCTCCACGAGCATGGGGCGCGTGCCCTCCAGCGTGACCAGCACGCAGGAGCCGGGCACGGGCTCGCTGTGCTGGGACAGGAAGATGGCGCTGGGGTTGGTCACGCCCTTGAGGCCCTTCTCCGTCATGGCGAAGACGCCGATCTCGTTGACGGCACCAAAGCGGTTCTTGATGGCGCGCACCAGGCGGAAATTGCTGTGCGTGTCACCCTCGAAGTAGAGCACCGTGTCCACCATGTGCTCGAGCACGCGCGGCCCGGCCAGTGCGCCTTCCTTGGTCACGTGGCCGACCAGGATCACGGTGATGCCCGTGGTCTTGGCCGCGCGCGTGAGGTGGGCCGCGCATTCGCGCACCTGGGCCACCGAGCCCGGCGCCGAGGACAGCTGGTCCGAGTACACGGTCTGTATGGAGTCGATGACGACCACGGCCGGCTGGGTGGCCTCCATGGTGGCGAGGATTTTCTCCAGCTGGATCTCGGCCAGCACGTTGACCTGGCTGGCCTCCAGCCCCAGGCGGCGCGAGCGCAGCGCGACCTGGGCACCGCTTTCCTCGCCCGTGACATACAGCGTGGGCAGGCCGACGCGGTGCAGCGCGTCCATGGCCTGCAGCAGCAGGGTGGACTTGCCGATGCCGGGATCGCCACCAATCAGCACCACGCCGCCTTCGACAATGCCGCCGCCCAGCACGCGGTCCAGCTCCTCGATGCCGCTGGGCGTGCGCGCCACGTCCTGGGCCTCGATGGCCGACAGCGGCATCACGGCCTGGACATTGGCCAGGCCCGCATAGCCCTGGGGCTGGCTGAGCCGGTTCTTGCCCGCGCTCGCAGGCTCGGCAACGGCCTCGATCAGCGAGTTCCAGGCCCCGCAGGCCGGGCACTTGCCCAGCCAGCGCGGGCTGGTGCCTCCGCAGGCATTGCAGATGAACGTGGTTTTGTCTTTGGCCATGGGGTGAGCACTATACCGAGGGGTGGCTGCCGCCCTGGCACGCATGTTTCGCGCCTATCGCAGTTGCGTGACGGAAAGATATCGGTTATAGTTCACTTCTTCGCTGCAGAAAATGCAGTGAAAACGAAATTACTGCGGATTACCGCGCGATGGAGCAGTCTGGTAGCTCGTTGGGCTCATAACCCAAAGGTCGGAGGTTCAAATCCTTCTCGCGCAACCACCACGAAAAAAAGCCCACTTCGGTGGGCTTTTTTTCGTCTGTACTTCCGCTCTTTTCTCCAGGCAGGTCAGCTGGGATCGTTCAGGTCTTCATGGTGGTCGGCCATGCCCTGCTTCCAGTAAGAGGCCACGCGCATGCGCTTGGGCGATGCGCCCTTGGCCAGCAGCAGGCGACGCAGCTCGGCCATGGCGCTGTGCTCGCCCGCCGCCCAGATATAGCCGTCGTCCTGGGGCAGCTCCAGCGCCTGCACGGCATCGGCCAGCGATTCGACCCAGTCGCAGTCCAGCCGGGCCGTGCTGCTCCACTGGCGGCGGTCGGCCGGGTTGCGCAGCTGCACGCGCACCACGGCGCGGCTGCCGGCGGGCAGCTCGGCCAGGCGCCGCTCGATGGCGGGCATGGCGGTCTCGTCGCCGAACAGCCAATGCCATGGCAGGTTGGCCGAGATCACCAGGCTGCCGCGCGGCCCGGCCAGGCCCACCCACTGGCCCAGCGGGGCGGTCAGCGCCCATTCGGTGGCAGGGCCGGCATCGTGCAGCGCGAAATCCATGATGAGGTTCTGGCGCGCGGCGTCGTAGCGCAGCGGCGTGTAGTCGCGCAAGGTGGGGCGCTCGTCCTCCACGAAGGTCGGACGGCCATCGAGCAGCACGGGAAGCGCGGGCAGTTCGCGCCCGGCCTGCGGCAGGATGAGCTTGACGTGGTCGTCAAAGCCGGCGCTCACGAAGTCCTCCAGATCGGGGCCGCCCAGGGTCAGGCGGACAAAGCCGGGGCTGGGCTGCTCGCGCGAGAGCAATTGCACATGGCGGGCGCGGAAGGAATGGCGGACACGCTGGACGACGGGGGCCGGTGTCACGGCAGAGGTGGCTGGATTGGGCAAGTTCATTGGCGAAACGGCCTGCGACGGCCTAGAATGTTGATTTAGTCCACCAATTCTCTGTCATCCGTTGACTTTGTCAACGTATTTCCACAAGACCCTGCCATGAATGCCTCCCTGCCCGCCGATATCTTCGAGGCCATGCACGAGCTGCTGCACCTGTTCCGCTCGCGCATGCGCGAGGACATGGAGTCCATGGAGCCCGGGCTGACGCCCAACGAGGTGCGCGTGCTGATGTACGTGGGCCGGCACCCGGGCCGCACGCAAAGGGATCTGGTCGATCACAGCCACATGGACAAGGCCCAGCTCGCGCGCATGCTGGCGGAGCTGCAGGAGCAGGGATGGCTGGACCGCGAACCGGACGCCCGTGACCGCCGCGTGCGCTGCCTGAGCCTCAGCCCCCAGGGGCAGGTCCTGTTCGACCGGCTGCGCCAGTCGCGCCAGGCGCTGGCGGCCCGGCTGCTCAAGGATTGGGAGCCCGCCGCGCAACAGCAGTTGATGGCGCTGCTGGAGCGGGCCAGGGACAGCGTGGAAGCCGCGCCCTGATCAATCGACGGTCTTGTTCACGCGCGGCGCGACGGCGCACATGAGTTCATAGCCCAGCGTGCCTGCGGCCTCGGCCACCTCGTCGATAGGCAGCACGGCGCCGTTGCTGGCGCGGCCCCACAGCGTGACCTCGCTGCCCATGCCGGCATCGGGCACGGGCGTCAGGTCCACGGCCAGCATGTCCATGCTCACGCGGCCCAGGGTGCGGGTGCGCACGCCGTTCACCAGCACGGGCGTGCCCGTGCCGCAGTGGCGTGGATAGCCGTCGGCATAGCCGCAGGCCACGGTGCCCAGGCGCAGGGGGCCGTCGGCCGTGAAGCGCGATCCATAGCCCACGCTCTGCCCCTCGGTCAGTTGCTGCACGCCGATGATGCGCGAGCTCAGCGTCTGCGTGGGCAGCAGGTCCCAGTGGGCCGCCGTGTGCTGCGGATAGTCGGGGGCGCTGCCGTAGAGCACGATGCCTGGCCGCACCCAGTCGCAGCGCACCAGCGCGTCGTCGCCCTGGCGCAGCGTGGCTGCGCTGTTGCCCACGCTGCGCTCGCCGGGCAGGTCGCGCGTGGCGTCATGAAAGCGCTGCAGCTGTGCCGAGATTCCGGGCTGTCCGGCCCCTGCGTCGGCATCGCTGAAATGGGTCATGAACGAGATTTCCTCCACCTGGGGCAAGGCGTTCAGCCGGGCCCAGGCCGCGCGGTATCGCTCGGGCGTGAAGCCCAGGCGGTTCATGCCGGAGTTCATCTTGAGGAAGACGCGGTGGCCGTTCTGCGTCTTGTGCGCGGCCAGCCAGTCGATCTGGGCGTCGCAGTGCACGGCATGCCAGATGGACAGGCGCGAGCACAGCTCCAGGTCGCGCGGCTCGAAGACCCCTTCCAGCAGCAGGATGGGGCCGCGCCAGCCCAGCTGGCGCACACGCTCGGCCTCGGCCAGGTCCAGCATGGCGAAGCCGTCGGCGCCGCGCAGGGCCTCGAACACGTTCTCGATACCGTGGCCATAGGCGTTGGCTTTGACCACGGCCCACAATTTGGCATCGGGGACCGCCTGCCGCACCCGCTCCAGGTTGTGGCGAAGCGCGGCGGAATGGATGGTGGCAAGAATGGGACGCGGCATGGTTTTCACTCAGTCAGAAGCTTGGGATTCTGGCACTGCCAGCCAAAGGCCGCGTGATATAACCGCCAGTCACTTGCCACGGGGTCCTTATTTAACCGGTCAGCAGCCCTGCAGCTGACCCCATCTGCCTATCCATGAAGCGCGGTTTCTACACCATCATGTCAGCGCAGTTCTTCAGCTCGCTGGCAGACAACGCCCTGTTCGTGACCGCCGTGGAACTGCTGCGCACCAATGGCGCCCCCGAGTGGCAGCGCGCCGCCCTGGTGCCCATGTTCGCGCTGTTCTACGTGATCCTGGCCCCCTTCGTCGGCGCCTTTGCCGACGCCCTGCCCAAGGGACGGGTGATGTTCATCAGCAATGCGATCAAGATCGTGGGCTGCCTGATGATGCTGTTCGGCAACCACCCGCTGCTGGCCTACGCCGTGGTGGGCCTGGGCGCAGCGGCCTACTCGCCGGCCAAGTACGGCATCCTCACCGAATTGCTGCCCGCCTCCCAGCTGGTCAAGGCCAATGGCTGGATCGAGGGGCTGACCATCACTTCCATCATCCTGGGCGTGCTCGTGGGCGGGCAGTTGCTGAGCCCGGGCATCTCGGCCCATCTGCTGGACTTTGACCTGCCGCTGCTGGACACGGGCGTGGACACGGCCGCCGAAGCGGCGATTGCCGTGCTGGTCGGCGTCTATGCGCTGGCCGCCTGGTTCAACCTGCGCATTCCGCTGACCGATACCATCCTGCGCCCGCTGCGCCAGGACCCCAGCAAGAGCCTGCTGGCCAACACCCTGGCCCTGCTGCCCGACTTCTGGACCTGCAGCCAGCGGCTGTGGGGGGACAAGCTGGGCCAGATCTCGCTGTCCACGACCACGCTGTTCTGGGGCGTGTCGGGCAACCTGCGCTACATCGTGCTGGCCTGGGGCGCGGCGGCCCTGGGCTACGGCACCTCCCAGGCATCGGCCCTGGTGGGCGTGGTGGCCATCGGCACGGCCGCAGGCGCCATCCTCGCGTCCATGCGCATGCGGCTGGACAACGCCACGCGCGTGATTCCGCTGGGCATCACCATGGGCCTGCTGGTGATCGCCATGATCTTCATCAAGAGCGTGTGGGTGGCCATTCCCTTCCTGATCCTGCTGGGCGGCCTGGGCGGCTTCCTGGTCGTGCCCATGAATGCGCTGCTGCAGCACCGCGGCCACAACCTCATGGGCGCGGGCCGCTCGATTGCCGTGCAGAACTTCAACGAGCAAGCCTGCATCCTGGCGCTGGGCGCCTTCTATGCGCTGTCCACCAAGTTCGGACTGTCGGCTTTCGGCGCCATCACGGTGTTCGGCCTGGTGGTGGCCGGCATCATGTGGCTGATCGGCCGCTGGCACGTCAGCAACGTGCGCAACCATCCCGAGGAAGTCGAGCGCCTGCTGGTGATTGCCCGCAAGGATTGTCATTGAGACTACCCCCTGAGGCGCTTCGCGCCTTCCCCCAGGGGGGACGACACCCTCGCGGCGGGGCGGCCCTGGCTCGGTGTCTCTCGCTTTGGGCCTCGCCAGTTCCATAGGGCGCTATCGATTGATAGGCCTGGTCTAAATGGTCTTCTCGTATTGTGTTCGGTGCGGGCTTTGCCTGACCGGGCACTTTTTCGTGGTTTTATGCATAGCCCGCTGCCCGTTCTCGCCCTGCTGTTCAACACCCTGGTCTGGGGTCTGGCCTGGTGGCCGTTTCGCGCCATGCACGAGGCCGGCCTGCATCCGCTGTGGGCCACGGCGCTGATGTATGCCCTGGTGCTGGCGGGGCTGGTGGCGCTGCGCCCGGCCAGCCTGCGCCAGGCGCTGCAGTACCCGGCGCTGATCCTGCTGGGCGCCTGCGCGGGCAGCAACAACATCGCCTTCAACTGGGCCGTGACCATTGGTGATGTGGTGCGCGTGGTGCTGCTGTTCTATCTGATGCCGGCGTGGTCCGTGCTGCTGGCCTGGAAGATCCTGGGCGAGCGGCCCACGCCGGCCGCGCTGACGCGGCTGCTGCTGGCCTTTGGCGGGGTGGCGCTGGTGCTGGTGCCCGAGGGCACATTCAGCGGCGGCTCGCCCGGGCTGCTGCGCGGTCTGTCGCTGGCCGACGGCCTGGCACTGTTCGGCGGCTTCACCTTTGCGCTGACCAATGTGCTGCTGCGCCGCCTGCAGGCCGTGCCGGCGCAGGCGCGCATGCTGGCCATGTTCAGCGGCTGCATGGCCATGGGGCTGGCCAGCGCCTTCGCGGGCAGCAGCGTGGGGCTGGTGCCGCCCATGCCTGCGCCGCAGGCCGGCTGGATGCTGATTGCCGCCGGCCTGGCCGTGCTGCTGATGCTGGGCAACTGGGCGCTGCAGTTCGGCGCCGCGCGCCTGCCGGCCGGCGTGACCGCCGTGGTCATGCTGGCCGAGGTGGTGTTTGCCAGCGTCTCCTCGGTGTTGATTGCAGGCGAGGTGCTGACGCCGCGCACGCTGCTGGGCGGCGCCTGCATCATCGCGGCCGCGCTGCTGTCTGCGCTGGCGCATGCACGGCGGCGTGGGGCAATCAGCCCGTGAGCTGCCCGGCCAGCAGCAGGTAGCCCGGCAGCCAGCCCGTGAGCACGCCCTGCGCAATGCACAGGGCGCCCGTCACGCGGCCGATGTTGCGGCCCAGGGCCAGCAGCACGAAGAACATGGCCCACAGCACGGCCCAGGCCGCCCAGTTGGCCGCCATCCACCAGTCGATGGCGGTGCGCGCGCCCAGCAGGGTGTCGATGGCCACGGGCACGGCGGTGATGGCCACGAACAGGCTGAACCAGCCCAGGCCCCGGCCATCGGCGCCCGTGAAGCGGTTGATGGCCACCCACAGGTAGGTGAAGGCGAACAGCAGGGTCAGCGCGCCGGTCTTGACCGAAGCCGCATCGGGCTCGGGCCCGAAGGCGGAGGCCAGGCCGATGATCAGCGAGACCAGGCCCGCGAACACGTTGATGACCCAGATCTCCCGGTCGGCGATGCGCCCCAGCATCCACAGGCCGTTCAGGCACAGCACGGCGCCCACATAGAACAACGACAAACCCAGCCACATCGCAAGTCTCCTTTTGCTTTTTGCCTTTTGCTTTTGAAGTGCCTTGCGCGCCGTGTTCAGCCCACGGGAACGAGCGCGCACGGCAAGGCGCCGCCGCCCCGTGGCCGGGTGCAGCGGCGTCCGTGAAACAGTTCATCCCCGGGCCCGCCCCTGGTGGGCATCTGCGTGCTGGCGGAAGGGTCCGCTGCAGAGATGCCGCCTGTGATCCAGGGCAGGTGCACCGGCGCGGCCCTGCCGGGCATGCGGCGGTGGAGTGTGCCGGCAGGCGGTGCTGCCGGTCCTTGGCGCCGGTCCTTGTGCCTCAGGCCGCCTGCGTCTGCAGGCGGCGGCGGGCGCGTTCCAGCTGCTGCGCCACCTGGCGCGGGTTCATACCGTACATGTCGGCAAAGCCGGCTTCGGAAGTCTGGCCGCTGGCCTCGAAGGCGCGCAGCAGCGCCTCGTCGCGTGCGGTGCGCGCATCGGCCTCGGCCAGTGCCTCGGCCACCAGGGTGTTGGTGGCCTCATCACGGCCTTGCACACGCGCCGCATAGTCGTCGCGCGACAGGCCCGATGCCTCGTAGGCCGCGATGATGCGGTTGCGCAGCTTGGGCGCCAGGTCTTCGGGCGAGCGGTGCTGGCGGCGGCGGAAGACTTCGATCAGCGCATGGTGCACATGCTCGGGCGCCATGGCCTCGACCGACTGGCCCTGCAGGTCATGCCGGGCCTGGCCGCTGGCCACCACGGTGAGGTAGCGGCTCGAGCGCGTGTGCTGGGACAGGGCCAGCTTGAGCTGGTCGCGGTCAATGGCTTCAGGATGGGCGGCCAGCAGGTCTTCGAAGATGCCGCGCTTGAGCGGCAGCGGCTGCTCGCCGAACAGGTTCGGATGCCATTGGGCCAGTTGCGCCAGCAGCGGATGCTGGGTGCGCACGGGCCTGGAAGCGTTGGCCTCGGCACTGGCGGCCGTGCCGGATGCGGCATCGGCGGCAGGCTCGGTGGCCTTGCCCTTGTTGCGGCCACGTCCGCCACGGCGCGAGCGCTTGCGGCCCTGGCCATCGGCGCTGGCTGCAGCCTGCGGCTCGGTGCCGGCAGCGGCGTCCGCCGGCAGCGCGGCGCTCTGTTCTTGCGGTTCAGACACGGATTCAGTCATGGCGGAGCACGTGGGCTTGGAGAAAACGAAACCCCGCATCATGCCAGCATTGCAAAGGCTTGCGCGGGCATAGGCCCCACGGCGTCGCGCTGGAGGCACAGATGCGCAGTCGGTACGCGGCGGGTCTCAGGCCAGCAGGGCCTCGTCCAGCACCTCGATCCAGTGGCGCACGGGCAGGTCCGTGCCGTTTTGCAGGTGGACGATGCAGCCCATGTTGGCCGAGAGGATGGCGGCGGGCCGCCGGGCATCGAAGCCTTCGGTCAGCGCATCGATCTTGCGGTCACGCAACTGGTGCGAGAGTTCGGGCTGCAGCACCGAGTAGGTTCCCGCCGAGCCGCAGCACAGGTGCGATTCGGTGCGCGCCACGCGCAGCTCGAAGCCCAGCCTGGCCAGATGGGTTTCCACGCCGCCGCGCAGCTTTTGCCCGTGCTGCAGCGTGCAGGGCGGGTGGTAGGCCATGGGCGCGGCCGGTGCGCGCACCCTGCCCTGCAGGCGCTCGGCCAGCTCGGGCAGGAGTTCGGGCAACAGCTCGCTCAGGTCGCGCGTGAGGGCGCTGATGCGGGCTGCCTTGTCCGCGTACTGCGCATCGTCCTTGAGCAGATGGCCGTATTCCTTGACGGTGACGCCGCAGCCCGAGGCATTCATGACAATGGCCTCCACCGCGCCGCTGTCCACCTGCGGCCACCAGGCGTCGATATTGGCGCGCATCTGCGCCTTGCCGCCTTCCTGGTCGTTGAGGTGGAATTTCACGGCGCCACAGCAACCGGCCTTGGGCGCGATCACGGTCTGTATGCCGGCCGCATCCAGCACGCGCGCGGTGGCGAAGTTGATGCGCGGCATCATGGCCGGCTGCACGCATCCGGCCAGCAGCAGCACCTTGCGCGCATGCTCGCGCACGGGCCAGGCGCCCGCATCCTGGGGCTGGGGCACTTTCTCGGCCAGGACTTCGGGCAGCAGGCCGCGCACGGCCTGGCCCAGCTTCAGGGCCGGGGCGAACAGCGGCGAGTTCAGCCCCTCCTTGAGCGCCCAGCGCCTGGCGCGCTCGCCCAAGGGGCGCGGCACCTGTTCCTCGACGATCTTGCGGCCTATGTCCACCAGGTGGCCATACTGCACGCCGCTGGGGCAGGTGCTTTCGCAGTTGCGGCAGGTCAGGCAGCGGTCCAGATGCTGCTGGGTGGCACGCGTGGGCGTCTCGCCCTCCAGCACCTGCTTGATCAGGTAGATGCGGCCACGCGGCCCGTCCAGTTCATCGCCCAGCAATTGGTAGGTCGGGCAGGTGGCCGTGCAAAAGCCGCAGTGCACGCACTTGCGCAGAATGGCTTCGGCCTCCTGGCCCTCGGGCGTGGCGCGGTACTGGGGTGCGAGTTGGGTCTGCATGGTGGGGCTCTTGTTGTATGGATATCGGGGAACGGTCAGGCACGGCAGCCGGACACGGCGGTCAGGCGCGAGGCGCGGCCCGCCGGCCCAGCAGCAGCGGCAGCCGCGCGCGGTCGGCCCACAACGGCGGCAGGGACAGCAGGCACAGCACCACGGCCAGCGGCACGACAAAGACGAAGCCCAGGTGCCTGAAACCCAGCGCGCCCGCAATGCCGCCCAGCAGGAACATGGACAGCAGCCCTGCGAACAGCCGCAGCCGCACATGGTTGGCGTGGACCCGGTGCTCGGGCGGGCTGCCATGGCGGTTCCAGTAGAGCGCGCGGCCCAGCTCCATGCCCAGGTCGGTGATCACGCCCGTCATGTGCGTGGTGCGGATCTGCGAGGACGACATCTTGGTCACCGTGGCGTTCTGCAATCCCATGATGAAGGACAGCAGCAGCACGGCCAGCGGCACGGCGAACGGCGTGGGCCAGGCCAGCATGGCCGCGCCCAGCACGCCGAAGAGCAGCATCAGCGCGGCTTCCAGCAGCAGCGGCAGCGCATAGCTGCTGCGCAGCCGGTGGTGGCGCGCCCAGTTGACCAGCAGCGATGTCGCGGCCGCGCCGCACAGAAAGGCCAGCAGCGCGCCGCAGGCACTGAGCACCAGCGCCGTATTGCCCAGCACGAGGTTGTCGGCCAGCAACGAGACAAAGCCCGTCATGTGCGAGGTATAGGAGTGCACCAGCAAAAAGCCGCCCGCATTCACCGCACCCGCGTTGAAGGCCAGCAGCAGGCCCAGCGTGCGGTTGCTGGCCACCGTGCGGTGCCGGTCCGTGAGCAGGTGCAGGTGGTGGCGCATGCGCATGGGCGGAGCCAGGCGTTGGCCCGGCCTACCAGGCGGCGGCCAGCCGGCCGCGGTTGAAGATGCCCGCAGGATCGAAGGCCTGCTTGAGCCGCGCATGCAGCGCGGCCGTGGCATCGGCCGCCTGGGCGTCGAAATCGGGCTCGGCGCCGGGCTGGTCTGCGGCCTCGGAGCGGAACAAGGTGGCCGATCCGCCCGCTGCTTTTGCCAGCGCGCGCAGCGCATGGCCCAGCGCACGCGGCGCCTGTACCCAGCGCAGTGCGCCGTGCCATTCGATCAGCGGCCCCGTGCAGCCGTCCGGCAGCGCCAGGGCCGGAGCCGTCTGCGGCACGGACAGGCGCCACAGCGCATGGCCCGGCGCGCGTGCGGTGAACCAGGGCAGCTGCTGCTCGCGGCAGGCCTGCCAGTCGGCAGCAGCATGCACAGGGTCCATGCGCTGCACACGCTCGCCACCCAGGCGCTCGCAGGCCGCCTGCACGGCGGCACGCGCGCCGCGCAGGCGCAGGTACAGCACGCCCTGGGCTGCGCCGTCTTCCTGCAGCCAGCAACTGGCATTGAGCGGCAGCGGCTGCCCGCCCCAGGCATTGAGCCAGTCCAGCGCCTGCTGCTGAGTGCATTCGAAGCGCAGCGTGGCCTCGGCCGGCGCCACGGGCAGCACCTTGAGGCTGACCTCGGTGATCAGGCCCAGCGCGCCCCAGGAGCCCGCCATCAGCCGCGAGACATCGTAGCCCGCCACGTTCTTCATGACCTGCCCGCCGTAGCGCAGCAGCTCGCCCTGGCCGTTGATCATCTCCAGCCCCAGCACGAAGTCGCGCACGGCCCCCACGCTGGCGCGCGCCGGCCCGGACAGGCCGCTGGCCACCATGCCGCCCACGGTGGCGTTGCGGCTGTCTCCATCGAAATGCGGAGGCTCGAAGGCCAGGCACTGGCCCTGTGCGGCCAGCAGGGCCTCGACCTCGGCCAGCGGCGTGCCGGCGCGCACGGTCACGACGAGTTCGCTGGGCTCATAGCTGACCACGCCGGCCAACGCCCGCGTGTCCAGCAGCTCGCCCTGCAGGGCCAGGCCGTGAAAATCCTTGGTGCCGCCGCCGCGTATGCGCAGCGGCGTGGCGTCGGCCGCAGCAGCGCGCACGCGCTGGGCGATCTGGAGGAGGTGGCTTTGGGCTGAATCCATGGCCTGCATCGTAGCGGCTGGGCCCTTTTGCGCCTCGGTGCGGACCCGTGAATTTTTTGAACGGCGCGCTTGAAGTTCTGCGGGCGGCGCAAAACAGCCGGGACGAAAAGGCAAAGACGCCATCTCTGCAGCGGCTCCAAAGCAAAAAAGGCCCCGGTGCAAGCACCGAGGCCAATCCGCAATGAACTCCCTGGAAACCGATCAGCGGTAGTACGCCACCTCGCCGTGCGTGGTGATGTCCAGGCCCTGGCGCTCGGACTCTTCGCTGACGCGCAGGCCGACGACCAGGTCGCAGATCTTGTAGGAGATGCCAGCCACCACGCCAGACCAGACGATGGTCAGCAGCACGCTCTTGACCTGCACCCACACTTGGTGGCCCATGTTGAAGTCTGCGGGCTCGATGCCGCCCAGGCTGGAGGCGCAGAACACGCCGGTCAGGATGGCACCCAGGATGCCGCCCACACCGTGCACGCCGAACACGTCGCAGACGTCATCGACCTTGAGCAGCTTCTTGAGGCCCGACACACCCCACAGGCAGACGGGACCGGCGATCAGGCCCATGACGATGGCGCCCATGGGGCCCACGAGGCCGGCCGCCGGGGTGATGACCACCAGGCCGCCCACGGCGCCCGAGGCGGCGCCCAGCATCGAGGCCTTGCCCTTGTGCAGGGCTTCGGCGGCCAGCCACGAGATGGTGGCGGCGCCCGTGGCGACGATGGTGTTGATGAAGGCCAGGCCGGCAATGCCGTTGGCAGCACCTGCCGAGCCGGCGTTGAAGCCGAACCAGCCCACCCACAGCAGCGAGGCACCGACCATGGTCAGCGTCAGGCTGTGCGGAGGCAGTGCCTCGCGGCCGAAGCCGATGCGCTTGCCCAGCATGTAGGAGCCCACCAGGCCGGCGATACCGGCGTTGATGTGCACCACGGTGCCGCCGGCGAAGTCCAGCGCGCCGTCCTTGCCCAGCAGGCCGCCACCCCAGACCATGTGGGCCATGGGGATGTAGCTGAAGGTGAACCACAGCACCGAGAACAGGATCACGGCCGAGAACTTGATGCGCTCGGCGAAGGCGCCGACGATCAGGGCCACGGTGATGGCGGCGAACGTGGACTGGAAGGCCACGAACACGTACTCGGGAATGGTCGGCAGCGCGCCGGCCAGCGTGTCGGGTGCAATGCCCTTGAGGAAGATCTTGCTGAAGCCGCCGAAGAAGTTGCCTTCGCCGGCAAAGGTCAGCGAGTAGCCGTAGACGGCCCACAGCAGCGTGATCAGCGAGAAGATCACGAAGACCTGGCAGAGCACGGACAGCATGTTCTTCGTGCGCACCAGGCCGCCGTAGAACAGTGCCAGGCCCGGGATCACCATCAGGATCACCAGCATGGTCGAGGTCAGCATCCAGGCCGTGTCACCGGCGCTGAGTGCGGGGGCCGGCGCCTCGGCTGCGGCCGCGGCGGCGGGGGCTGCTGCAGCGGCTGCATCGGCAACGGCTGCAGCGGCGGCGGGCTCCTGTGCCAGGGCAGCGGCGCCTGCGGCCAGCAGGCCCAGCCCCAGGCCCATGGAAAGAAGTCGTTTGGTCATGGCAGTCTTTCGGGAAACGAGGGGTTGAAACTCACAGTGCGCTGTCGCCGGTCTCGCCGGTACGGATGCGGACGGCCTGCTCGATGGGCAGCACGAAGATCTTGCCGTCACCGATCTTGCCGGTGCGCGCAGCGGCCTCGATGGCATCGATCACCTGGTCCACCAGCGCGTCGGGCACGGCGGCCTCCAGGCGCAGCTTGGGCAGGAAATCGACCACGTATTCCGCGCCGCGATACAGCTCGGTATGGCCCTTTTGGCGGCCGAAGCCCTTGACTTCGGTCACGGTGATGCCCTGCACGCCGATGTCGGAGAGCGCCTCGCGCACCTCGTCGAGCTTGAAGGGCTTGATGATGGCGGTCACCAGTTTCATGATGCTTTGCTCCTCAGGTCCGGTTACAGGGTCTTGGTCAGCGTCACGATCAGGCGCGCCTTGTTGACGTCACCGAAGTACGACTTCTTGTTCGCACCCGTCACGGCCGCGCCCAGCGACACGCCGTCGCCGAAATCGTAGGCACCGCCCACGCTGTAGTCCATATAGTTGGGCACGCCCAGGCCCTTGATGTCGCTGGCAAAGCGGGTGAAGCCCAGCGATGCCTTGACCGTCACCTTGGGCATCACTTCCTGGGTGAAGCCCAGCCACAGGTAGCCGGTGTTGCGACCCGACAGTCCCGAGCCGGCCTTCTCGCCAGCCCAGCCGAAGTAGTCCTTGGACACGGTGTGCGAGTACTTGGCCGTGAACGGTCCATAGGTGGCCGCGCCATACAGCTCAGTGGTGTTGCCACTGGAATTGCCCGAGTACAGGTACTGCAGCGCGCCGAAGTCCAGGTCCACCTCGCCGGCCTTGAACTTGTAGCCGCCGTAGAAATCGGTTTCCAGCGAATTGCGGGGGAGCCAGTCCACGCTGGAGTTCCAGTTGCCGATGTACCAGCCGCTGTCGCCGAAGGTGTAGTCGAAACCGCCTTGCAGGGCAGGCTTGACGGCCTTGTTGCGTCCCGTGTCCTGGTCCTGTCCGCGGAACTTGTAGTTCGTCGTCAGGGACACATTGGCTGTGAGCTGGGCGTGGGCCCAGAGCGGAGCGATGGCGACACAGGCGATGGCGAGCGACTTGAGGCTGGCACGGGACATGGGATCCTCCGGTTTGAAAAATTTCGTGACAACCGGGTTAAGCACGGACCGTGCCAGTCTTTTGATGCCGGGGCGTGCGCCTTTCCGGCTCCCCAATGCGGCGCTGCAACACACAGCGATGCACCGGCTTTGTGCAAAAAATGTGCACCGATGCGGCGATAGCGGGCACTCACATGGCGCATCATCAAAAATGCACCAAGATAGTGCATGTCACATTGCAATCCTGCTTGCTCTGCCCTAAGAGGCCCGGCATTGCTAGAACGCACTGTAAGCAGGGACTCTCAAAACGCCTGTATCGGGGTATTCCGATATCGATGATTTTCCAAATAAACACCACCTTGCATCCCAGATAAGGCAATTGCTTACATATCCAGGATATTTCCGACCCCTCATTTGATTGCCCTATGGCCATCGGCTTGTCTATGATCCCCGCTCACCAAG